>JBFHLI010000023.1:0-21369 GCA_041594935.1 Gammaproteobacteria bacterium
AAGCCCCGCTTCGACGAACCGCGACACCGCCTCGTGCCTGAGGTCGTGGAACCGTAGGTCCTCGAGCCCCGCCCGCTTGACCGCCTCCGCCCACACCTTACTAATAATGTACGGCCGGCGCCGCTTGTCCTTCCCGGGCTCCCCATAGAAGACCAGCTGGGTCCGGACCGACTTCCGCATCGGGTGGTCGAGCGCGGTCTGGAACACCGCCGCCGCGTCGCGCGAGAGCGGCACGACCCGGGAGTCCCCGTTCTTCGTCTGGTCCAGCCGAACTACGCGCCGCTCGAGGTCCACCTGCTTCTTTCGCAGCGACAAGATCTCCCCCTGGCGCATTCCGGTCAGCAGCGCGATCCGCGCCACCCAGCCGAGCATCGGATTGGTGTGAGCGTCCATGGTTTCGAACAGCTGCTTCTCCTCGTCGGGGGCGAGGCGGCGGTTCCGGCCATTGCCGGGCGAGGGCTTTCGGACGTTCGCGACTGGGTTGTAGGTGAGGCCAAGGCCCCACTCGCGAATGGCGGTGGTGAACAGGTGGCTCAGCAGTGCGAGCTCTAGACGGACGGTGTTGTTGGATTTGCCCTCGGCGAGGCGCCCGTCGCGGTACTTCGCCACCAAGCCAGAATTGACTGCAGCGAGGCTGTACGGTCCGAAGTACTCATTGAGGATCTTGGAGCGCTTCTCTTCGGCGCGCCGCGTGGTTGTGCGCTTGGTCGAGGAGACTTCTTTCAGGTACCGAGCGAGCGCGTCGTCGAACGTCATCCGCTCGGCTCCGGAGCGCTTGACGTAGATCCTGCGGACGATCTCGTCTTCGACGCCCCGTGCCCAGTCCTCGGCGTCGCGTTTGACGCGGAACGTCTTGATGGTGGGCGGCCACCCGCGCCGGCGGACCATCGCCTTCCAGGTGCCGCTCGGGGTTCTGACGACGGTTGCCATCGATATTCTCCGGTCCTCGCGATTCGCGAGTGTACCGAAATTGTACCGAGAGCACTAAATCCTGGAGGCTGTCTCTTGTAACTAATTGTTTTTATTGGTGGCCAGGGGCGGAATCGAACCACCGACACGCGGATTTTCAGTCCACTGCTCTACCGACTGAGCTACCTGGCCTCGGAGGGCCGGTATTCTAATGCCCTACCGGGTCGAACGCTACGCGTTCTTGCTTGGGTGCGGCGGCCCGCCCGAATAGAGTTCACGTGCCCAGCGTCAGCGCTTGGGGACGTAGCCCGCGGGCTTCTCCGATCCTTCACCGAAGAAGTATTTCTCCATTTCCGCTTCGAGGAATTGGCGGGCCTTCGGCTCGATGACCCGCAGCTGGTTCTCGTTGATGAGCATGGTCTGGTGCGCGAGCCATCCCTGCCACGCCTGCTTCGAGACGTGGTCAAAGATGCGTTGGCCGAGGGCGCCGGGCGTGGGGGGAAAGTCGAGGCCCTCCGCCTCGCGATCGAGCTTGATGCAGTATACGGTTCGGGTCATCGCTCCGGGCTCCGAGGTGAGGGTCCTAGATTCGACAGCAGGGCGGCCACCGGAGCAGCGAGTCCCACCGCCGGGGGTGGATGGCTTGCGTACCAGCGGGTATGCGCCGCCTCGACGACGCGGGTACCGCTCGCCCCGGCTCGGCCGGGGGTTGAATCGACGGTCAGGAGCACCGGCTTGATCTCGAGCTCGAAGTGGGTGAATCCGTGCTGCAGACAGGGTAGCTCGAATACGCTGCCAGCGGCAAAACCGAGGTGGCGTCTTGTCCAGTCGGCCGGGTCGGCGTCGGGCGGGCACTCGGGAAAGCCCCAAAGACCCCCCCAGACGCCCGTGGGAGGACGTCTTTGCAGCAGCACCCTTCCCGTCCGATTGCGCAAGATGAGGAATGTGGTCCTCCGGCACGGCCGCGGCCGCTTCGGCTTGGGCGCCGGGTAGCTCGACTCGCTTCGTTGCCGGTGTGCGGTGCAGTCGGCTTGCAGCGGGCACGCGGTGCACACCGGGCGGCTGCGTACGCACACGGTGGCCCCGAGGTCCATGATCGCCTGGGTGTAGGCCTCCACCCGCCGCTGCGGAGTGTGTTGCTCGGCCAGCGTCCAAAGCTGCCGGCTTATCGCCGCCTCGCCGGGCCAGCCCGCTATCCCGTGAAAGCGGCACAATACCCGTTTGACATTGCCGTCGAGGATCGGATGTCTCTGACCGCCGGCGAGGGCGAGGATGGCGCCGGCGGTGGATCGCCCGATCCCGGGCAAGCTCTGCAGCGTCTCGATGTCGCCCGGGAGCTCACCGTCGTGACGGTCGCAGACGAGCCGGGCGGCTCGGTGAAGGTGGCGAGCGCGCGCGTAGTAACCGAGCCCGCTCCACAGAGACAGCACCTCGTCGGGGTCGGCGAGCGCGAGTGACCGCACCTCGGGAAAACGTGCCACGAAACGCCGGTAGTAATTGACCACGGTCCCGACCCGGGTCTGCTGCAGCATGATCTCCGACACCCACACGCGATAGGGGGTGGGGTCTTGCTGCCAGGGGAGGCCGCTACGCCCGTGGCGGGTGTACCACCGGAGCAAGGCGTCACTGAAGCGGCGCGGGTTCACCGGCCTGAGTCGGTGCGGGGCTTTACCCCAAACCGTCCCGACCTTCGGTCAACCCCGTCGAACTCGCCGCCGGTCAGGTTGCTCACCTCATCGCGACTATTTGAGCAGGCCCTTGAGCAGGCCTTTTCCGAGCTCCTTCAGCGCGTCCTCCGGCTTCTGGGGCGGCTGTTGTTGCTGCTGCTGTGCCGGCTGCTCTGGCTGCTGCGGCGGAGCCGCCTCGCCGGTCGGCGCCGGCTGGGCCTCGGGCTGCGGCTGGCCGGGGAGCACCAGTCCGGGTAGTCCGATCTTCTTCTGGATCTCCTCGGCGATTCCCTTGGTGAGCCCCTGCTTCAAGATTGCCGAGTAGTCGGGCTGGACCTTCGGCTGACCGAGGCTTCCGGTGATTCGAACCGGGATGTTGAAGCCGCTCATATCCTTGATGCCTAGTCCGCCCTGACCCGAGCAGGTGCCGACCAGCTTTGCGGTCGCAAGGTAATCGATGCGGTCTTGCACCAGGTCGGCGGTGCCGGCGCCGCCCACCCGGATCAGCGGGGACTTGGCCTCGAAATCGCGGTTGTCGAGCACCCCGTTGGTGATGGTGGCACTGGCGGTCACCTCCGCGAACTTCGTCTCCGCCCCGCCCGCCTGCCCCGCGAACAGCCCCACACTCTGCAGGCCGCTGCAGAGCATGTTAACGAGGTCGATGCCCTTGACCGCCCCGTCGCGAAGCGCGAGCGCGGTCTGTCCGGTCAGGGTCTGCTTGAGCTGATCGGTCGTCGCGCCGGTCGCGCTGGCCTGAATCCGAAAGTTGCCATTGCCCGAGAGCCGCTCGCTCCCGCCGGTGAGGTCTCGCAGCAGCGGGCCCATGCTCACGCGCTCGAGGCTCTCGTCCAACGTGAGCTGGGCGGCCTTGCCCCGGGCATCGACGTTGATGTTGCCGGCGTAGGCGCCTCCGTACAGGGAGGCATTCACGGGCTGCGCCTTGATGAGGCCGTCCTTGGCGGAAACCTTCACCACGATGTTGTTGAGCTGCAGGCCGGAGAGGATGAGGGTGTTGATCTTGAGGGTTCCATCCGCGTCGAGACTTCGCATCATCTCGAGCGGGAGCGCGGCGGCCGCCGCCCCCGGCGTCGCCGCCTTGCCCTGGGCCTTGGGCGGCAAGTACCGGTCGGCGTTGATGACCGTGCCCTCCAGGTTGAAGCGAGTCTGCGGCGCCTTGAAGTTGGCCACGCTGAGGGTGCCCGAGAGCTTCGGCTTGCTCTGGTCCGCGAGCGGATCGAGCAGCAGGGTGAACGGCTCGAGACTGATGCTGTCGGGCGATGCCTTGAAGGTGGCGTCGAGGCCCAGGCTGGTGAGCGCATTCGGGTCGGCGGTTTCAATCGGTGGCTGGCCAAGGTTCTGCAGCATCCGCTTGACGTTCAACGACGGGATGCTCAGCGTGCCCTCGACCTGGGGCGCCGACTTGAACTTGGTGACCGCGATCTTTCCGTTCGCCTTTACCCCCAGTCCATCGAGGGTGAAATTGTCCGCGTTCAGCTGCTCGTTCGCGAGGTTGGTGGTGAGCTTGGTGACCCCGAGCTTCACGCCGGCGCTCTTCGCCTCCGGCGTGAGCTTGAGCTCCTTGAGGTCGACCGCCACCCCGCCGGCGGTATAGGACTGGGTCGCCAGGTTCGCATCGAGATTTGCGACGTCGACCTGGCCGGTGGTGCTGATTCCATTGGGCAGCTTCAGGTTCTGCACCGAGAGGTTCACGTTACGCCCGGCCACGATCCGCTTACCGAGATCGAGCGCGAGATCCGCACTGGCGCCCGCGACGAGCTTGCCTCCGGGCAGCGCCTTGCCGGTCACGTTGGCGGTCACGCTCGCGCCTTTGATATCGTAGACCTGCTTCGCCGGGTCGCCGGTCATCTGCGCTCTCAGGGCGACGTCGCCGGCGGCATCGCTCAAGTCCAGCTCCCCGCTATCGACCTTGAGCACCTTCAGCAGGTCCCCGAGACGCACCCCGGCAAGCTTCTCGTCCATTGCGATCTTTGCCTGTTCCCCCGTGGCGTCGAGGGTGACCCCGCCCGTATACTGGCCGCCGAACAGCCCCGCCCTGATCGGACTCGCCTTGATGAGTCCGTCCTTTGCCTTGAGGCCGACCACGACCTGGTCGAGGGCGAGACCGGTCACCTTGAGCTTCCCGATCGAAATCTGACCATCGATGTCGAGCCCGCGCAGGGTCTCGACCGGTAGCCCGCCGGCGGCCGGGGCGGCGGTGGCGGGACTGACCGGCTTGGCATCAGCCGCGGGGGGCAGGTAGCGGTCCACATCCAACCCGTCCACCGCGAGGTCGAGCCGCACCGCCGGCTTGGCGAAGTTGCTGACGCCCACACTGCCCTTGAGCGTGCTGTCGTCGAGCTTCACCGCAAGCGGTTTCAAGCTGATCGCGCTGGCCGAGCCGGTGAACGTGGTCTCTAGCTGGACCTTCGAGAGGGCCCCTTTGTCGGCCATATCCGGCAGGCTCTGGCCGAGCTGCTCGAGCTTCTGCCGCAGATTGAACGGAGCCACCTTGAGATCCCCACCGAACGCGGGCGCCTCCAGGAGCTTGCTCACCGCCACCTGGCCGCTGGCGCTCAAGTCTGAGCTGGTGAGCTGGTAGTCCTGGAGCACGAGGGTTTGCTCCGTTAGGTCGAGCCCGAGGTTGGTGGTGAGCTTGAATGGCAGTCCCTTTTCGCCCGGTATCCCCTCGCCCGCAAGTGAGCCCTCGACCGCGAGACCCTCGCCCCGGTAGCGACCGTTGGCGAGGTTACCTTCGATGTTGCCCCCGACTTTCACATCGCCCTTCATGGTGCCGAGATCGAGATTCGGGATCGCGACCTGGAGGCCGGTGAGCGAGAAAGTTTGCTTACTCTGGTCGAGCAGTGCATCGGCGGCGAGCGACACGTCGAGCGCACCGCCCGGCAAGCCTGCGCCCTTGAGCGCGGCGTTGACCTTGAGCCCCTTCGCCTGAACCATCTGCGTTTGCGCGTCGAGGGCGATCTCCCCGGACGCCTGGATGTGACCGGCCAGCGCCGGCTGCTCGCTCTGCACGTCGAACTCGATGCTAAGCTCCAACGGAGAGCCGATGGATACCGGGCCGGTCTCGACCTCGAGCTGGGCCACCTTCACCCGCTGATTCGCAATCGCATCCTCCCAGCTGATGTTGGCGCCGTTGACCCTGATCCCGCCGACCGCGAGCGCGGCAATCGCCGGGGTGTCCGTCTTCTCAGCGTCCGTCGACGGGGCGCCGGCCGGCTCGGCCTTCACGAGGTCGTCCCAGTTCGTGCGGCCCTCCTTGTTGCGCGCCAGATTGAGCGCGAGACCGTCGATGCGCACGGTGTCCATCTCCACCTGCTTGTCGAGCAGCGGCAGCAGCCGCACCCGCACCTGCATCTCCTCGGTGCGCGCGAAGTAATCGCCCTGAAAGCCGGACGCGTTGCCGAGCTCCACCAGGCCGGTCTTCACTCCCAGCCACGGAAAGACCGATAGGCGAATGTCACCGTCGATACGGAGCTTGCGCCCGGTCTGCTTTTCCACCGCCTGCGCAATCTGATCCTTGTAGTCGTTGGGATCGACGAAGATCGGCACCGCGATGACCGCGGCCACGATCAGGAATACCACCACTCCGACCAGTATTCCGATGATCTTCAGAAGCTTTTTCATGAATTCAGGATCCTATTCGTATTCGCCCGCACGTCGGGCGCTGCCGCGGACGGCGGCCGCCGGATAACGCTGCTCGTTGAGCGCGATCTTATCGTACGCGGCGCCAATTAGGTCCACCCCGAGCTTGTCTGCGGTGCGGACGAGAAATATCAGGATATCAGCCAGCTCGAGCCGGACCTCCTCGAGCTTCTCGGGCGAAAGCGAGTTGCTCTCGGCCTCGGAGAGCCACTGAAAGTGCTCGATGAGCTCCGCGCACTCGGCAATCAGGGCCATCGCGAGGTTCTTGGGGCTGTGGAACTGATCCCAGTCCCGCTCCTTGGCAAACGCCTCGAGGCGAGCCCGGAGGCACTCAAGACGGTCGGCCGCGGGTTCACTCAACCCAAAGCGCTCCGCGGCTCATCGGATGCACCGGGCCCGCGAGAGCCGTCTCGCCCCCGACCAGAGCCGGGAGTTCATGGGCGAAGGATGCGATCCGAAAAGGTGCGACCGAAGCGATCGTCCGAATACCTGAGCACAAATATGAGACATGAGAGGTACGGACCGGTTCCCTCCCCCGTAGCGGGGAGGGACAGGGTGGGGGGTCAGACTACGGGGAGCCAATCGGAGCGCGAAGCGGTTTCGGTGGCACAGTGCGTGCGAGTGGAGGCTAAATGGGTGCGCAGAAATCCGCATCGACCTACCTTGAGCTCGGCACGATTTGTCGCGGATTTCTGCGCAACTATTCAGCCCGAGCGGCCCTGCAGCCGGCTGTGAGCTTCCTTCACCGCCGCGCGCACCCGATCCGGTGCGGTGCCGCCCGCGTGGCCGCGGGCGCGAACCGAGCCCTCGAGGGTGAGCACGTCGAAGACATCGGCCTCGATCGTGTCGGAGAAGCGCTTGAGCTCGCCGAGGCTCATCTCGGCGAGGTCACGGCCGCTTTCGACCCCGGCTCGGACCGCCGTCCCCACCGTCTCGTGGGCTTCCCGGAACGGAACGCCTTTTCGCACGAGGTAGTCGGCGAGGTCGGTGGCGGTGGAGAAGCCGCGCCGGGCGGCTTCGAGCATGCGTTCGCGGTGGACGCGCATGCCGGGCAGCATTCGGGCATAGACCTCGAGACAAGCCTTGAGGGTGTCGACGGTGTCGAAGATCGGTTGCTTGTCTTCCTGGTTGTCCCGGTTGTAGGCAAGCGGCTGGGCCTTCATGAGCATCAGCAGCGCACTGAGGTGACCCGCCACCCGCGCGCACTTGCCCCGCACGATCTCGGCCACGTCCGGGTTCTTCTTCTGGGGCATGATCGAGGACCCGGTGCAGAACGCATCGTCGAGCTCGATGAAGCCGAACTGCGCGCAGCTCCAGAGAATGAGCTCCTCCGAAATTCGCGACAGATGCATCATCAAGGTCGCGCCGCTCGCGCAGAATTCAATCAGAAAGTCCCGGTCGCTCACCGCGTCGAGGGAGTTCGCGCACAGCCCCTCGAAGTGCAACAGCCGGGCGGTCATCTCGGGGTCGATGGGAAAGCTCGTGCCGGCGAGAGCGGCGGCGCCGAGCGGCAACCGGTTCAGCCGTCGACGGCAATCGGCGAGGCGCTCCTCGTCCCGGCTCAGCATCTCGAACCATGCCATCAAGTGGTGGCCGAAAGTTACCGGCTGGGCGGGCTGAAGGTGGGTGAAGCCCGGCATGATGGTCTCGGCTTCCCGCTCTGCAACGCTCACGATCGCCCCTTGCAGTGCGATGAGATGCTCACCGATGCGGTCGAGCTCCTCGCGCAGATACAGGCGCATGTCGGTGGCTACCTGATCGTTGCGGGAGCGCCCGGTGTGCAGCTTCTTGCCCGTGTCCCCGATGCGCGCGGTGAGCGCTGCCTCGATGTTCATGTGGACGTCCTCGAGCGCGACCGACCACTCGAACCGGCCCGCCTCGATGTCCTCTCGGATCTGACCGAGACCCTTGATGATGTCATCGCGCTCCTGCGCCGTAAGAACACCGACCGCGGCGAGCATTGTCGCGTGGGCGATGGAGCCTTCGATATCGTGACGCCACAGGCGCTGGTCGAAGCTCACCGAGGAGGTGAACGTCTCGACCAGGGCATCGGTGCGCCGGGAGAACCGGCCGCTCCAGAGTTTACCGGTGGGAGTCTCGCTCATGAAGGCTGGATGGTATCGAGTGCAGTCCGGGGCCATGCTCGTCGACCGGCACTGGCGCCGGCTCCGGGCGGAGTATAACTATAATGGTTTCAGAGTGTAATCGCGCCTCCATCCATGCTTGCCGATCCACAACGTCAACCGCCAGACGCCTCGTTCCTGCCCGATTTCTGCGAGGTCCGGATCGTATTCTCGGTGGTCCTGATCGGCCAGCTCCTCGCGTTCCTGCTGGTACTCACACCGGTCTCGGCGGTCGGCAACCGTTGGAACGAGCTCGGGCTGGTATCGTTGTTCGTGCAGTGGGTGGCGCTCACCAGCATCGGCCTGCTGTGCGTTTGCCGGCGCTGGCTGAGCTTGCTCAGCAATGCGCTCGCGGGCTTCATCAGCTACGCGCTGGTGCTGATCGTGACGATGGCGTTGAGCGAGGCGGTCTACTGGTTGGTGGAGCAACGGCTGCTCGACCTGAGTCTGCAGTCGGTTTTTCGCGGCCGCGGCGATGTGCACGGGCTCGCCGAGCAGCTGCTGATGGGAATGGAGCGCACCCCCCGGCGGCTCGAATTCCTGCTCAGAAATCTCGCGATCAGCGCCATTGTCGCCGCCCTCGCGCTGCGATACTTCTACGTGCAGTTCCAATGGCGAACCAATTTAGAGTCGGAGGCGCTCGCTCGCATCCAGGCTTTGCAGTCGCGAATCCGCCCCCATTTCCTGTTCAACTGCATGAACACCATCGCGAGCTTGACCCGCTCCAATCCTTCGCTGGCCGAGCAGGTGGTAGAAGATCTCGCGGATCTGTTCCGCGCAAGCCTCGGCGACGCCCGCATTCCGGTCCGCCTCGAGCGCGAGCTCGAGGTGTGCCGGGAGTATCTGCGCATCGAGGAGCTTCGCCTGGGAGAACGTCTGCGCACCGCGTGGGCGGTGGATTCGTTACCGGACGATGCCTTGTTGCCCGCGCTCAGCCTGCAGCCGCTGCTCGAGAATGCCGTCTATCACGGCATCGAGCCCGCGCCGGAAGGGGGCGTCATTCGGGTCTCGGGCGAGCGGCGTGATGACGTGATCGCGGTGACGATCGGGAACACACTGAGTGCTCACCAGAGCTCGAGTCGCCGGCCGGGCAATCAGATGGCGCAGGACAACGTGGCCGAGCGATTGCGGGCGTTCTTCGGCCCTCGGGGCACGATAGCGGTCGATTCCGGCGCGGAGGAGTATCGGGTGCGGGTCGAATTTCCCTACCGGAGTGAAGTCGAGTGAAGATTCTCATCGTGGACGACGAGCCGCCAGCACGGCACCGATTGACGGAGCTGGTGAATCAGGCGGGACTCGGCGAGGTGGTAGGGCAGGCCGCAAACGGTCGCGAGGCCCTCGCGGCCACGGAGTCCGCGGAGCCGGACCTGGTCCTCCTCGATATCCGCATGCCAGGGATGGACGGGCTCGAAGTGGCCCGTCATCTCGCGATTCTCGCCAATCCCCCCGCGGTCATCTTCACCACCGCCTATGACGACCACGCGCTCGCCGCGTTCGAGACCCATGCGGTCGGGTATCTCCTCAAGCCGATTCGCCTGGGGCGGTTGCGCGCCGCTCTGGAGCGGGCGGCCCGTCCAACCCGCGCCCAGCTCTCCGACCTGCGGGGGCCTGAGCCCGGTTCACGGTCCAGAACTCACCTCAGCGCAAACCTTTCCGACAAGCTCACCCTGGTACCGATCGAGGAGGTGCGGTTTCTGCGGGCCGAGCACAAGTACGTGACCGCGCGGTTTTCCGAGGGCGAGCTACTCCTCGAGGATTCACTGGCCGCCCTGGAGGCCGAGTTCGGCGACCGCTTCCTGCGCGTGCATCGCAACGCCCTGGTCGCCCGGGAGCACGTGCGGGCGCTCGAGAAGGACGCGGGCGGGCGGGTCCTGGTGCGGCTTGCCGATGTCGCCGAGCGAGTCGAGGTGAGCCGGCGAAACGCGGCGGCGGTCCGCCGGGCTTTGAGGAATCTCTGACGCGCTCCCCTCGGGGTGAATGACCCGGTGCTTTCCCCGCGGTGGCCCGTCAGCCGAGGTCGCCCCAGCGCAGCTGGATCGCGGCGAGGGCGGTGACCGCGGCCGTCTCGGTGCGAAGGGTCCGCGGCCCGAGGGCGACGGAGATGAACTCGAAGTGCCGCGCGGCATGTATCTCGGGTGGGCTCAAGCCCCCCTCGGGGCCGATCAGCAAGCACACCGAGTCGCCCTCAAACGTGAGGTCACCGAGCCGCTGCGGCGCATCCGGATCGAGCACGAGTTTGAGCTCGGCTTCGGTCCGGGGGAGCCAGTCGCCGAGTCGGCATGGGCGCTCGATCGGCGGCACCCGATTTCGCCCGCACTGCTCGCAGGCCCCGGCCGCGACCGCCCGCCAGTGCGCCACCCGGCGCTCGCCTCGCTCGGCCGTTAGCTTGACGACGCAGCGCTCGGTCACGATCGGAGAGATCGCGCTCGCCCCGAGCTCTACCGCTTTTTGCACCGCGAAGTCCATGCGCTCGCCCCGTGCCAGGGCCTGGCCGAGGTGCAGCCGAAGCCGGGACTCGCGTTCGATCGGGCGAAAGCTTCCGGTCTCGACGAGAACGCGATCGCGGTCCGATGCCAACACCTGTGCCTCGAACTCGCCGCCCGTCCCGTCGAACAGGGTGAGCGGCTCGCCCGGCTTCAGTCGCAGTACCTGGCGCGCGTGCCGCGCCGCCGGGGCCGGGAGTGCGTAGCGCTGGTGCTCCCCGAGGCGCAGGTCCACGTGCATTCGACTCTCACGCATGATGGTGCGACGACGAGATCTTGGCGTTCGGGGATGCCCGGAGAACCATGCCGAGCCAGGTTTCTTGATCTGATAGAGGGCATGTTACCTTGTCGCCGGAAAGTTGCGAACCGAACGCGAGCGGACCACGCTCTCCTGATGGCGAATGAGGGATTGAGGATGAAACTACGTCTGGCGATATGGGTGCTGGCGGCAGTGCTGCCGGCGGCGGGGGTTGCCGAGGAGGCATCGAGCTTTAGCACTGACCGAGAGCGGGCGAGCTACGCGTTCGGATTGCAGGTCGGTCAGAACCTGAAATCCCAGTCCATCGAGCTCGATCAGGCGGCGTTGCTGGCCGGCATCGCGGATGTGCTCGGGGGCACCGGTTCCCGGTTCACGATGGACGAGCTGCGAACCGCAATGCTTGCGTATCAGAAAGAAATGCTGGAACTGCAGGCGGAGCGCGCCGAGCAGAACTTGAAGGCCGCGGATGCCTTTCTGGCCACTAACCGGGACGCGGAGGGCGTGGTGCAGCTCGAAAGCGGCCTGCAGTACAGGATCATCCGCTCGGGCGAGGGCGCTCACCCGGGCTCGGAGGACACGGTGTCGGTCCACTACCGGGGGCGCCTGGTCGACGGCACCGAGTTCGATAGCTCGTACGGACGCGGTGAGCCGGCCAGCTTGCAGCTCGGCCAGGTTATCGAGGGTTGGCAGCAAGCGCTCGCACTGATGCGCCCGGGCGACAAATGGGAGGTCTACGTGCCGCCCGATCTCGCCTACGGTCCGTCGGGGGCGGGGGCGGATATCGGCCCCAACGAGGCCCTGATCTTCGAGATCGAGCTGCTCACGATTCAGTGATCCGCAAGTGCTGGCTCAGGCCGGTTCGAGGGACTCGACCAGGAAGCGTCGGAGCGCCTTGCCGCTCTCGCCCTTGAACGACAAGAAGGACAGCCCTATTGCCACCAGCCCCTCATCGGGAATAATCGACAGGTGCGCCACCCGGCACTCGACCTCGATCCTGGCGAGGTCGGCTCCGTTCGGAAGCTTGAACCTCGCGGTCAGCCGCAGCGTCTGTCGGTCTTGTCCCCGCTTCTCGCGGGGAATGAGTGCTTGGGCAGATTTGCGGTCGCAGACCGCTTTGAGCCCCCGCGGCGTGGTGTCGCGCAGGGTTGCCTTCACGCGAGTTCCGTGCCCGTCCTCCAGCACCATCGGACGCGTGAGGTGGACACGCGGATAGGCGCGTTTATCTAGATCCGACATTTCGCTCGCCCGAGTACTCCCCACATCCTGTCGCTCACGGCTCGATGTCGCCCCATGGAAATCGGCCGGGCCCGTCGCACCTCGGCGCAGGCGCGGCCGCGGGGCGGTGTGTCCCCCAGGAGTATTCGGCAGAATCTCACAAGTATTTAGCCCAGAGGTTACACCAGCGCGCGAAACGAGGGTGGGTAGCTACCTGACGATGCAGGACGCCTGAGAGGAAAACCGTGCGGGCGGCCTCGCGCTCGGTGGATGTGCGCGGGTATCATCGCCCGCCTCGCCGGCTCGGACCGGCTATCCGGTTCGAGCCCCAGCGATTGACAGCGAGAATCGATGGGAAAAGCGCTCGAAATTCAGGATCTGCACAAGACTTACCGCAACGAGGTCGTCGCGCTGCGCGGGGTCAGCCTCGACGTCGAGGAAGGGGAGTTCTTTGCCTTGCTCGGTCCCAACGGCGCGGGTAAGTCCACCATTATCGGCATCATTACCTCGCTCGTTAACAAGACCTCGGGATCGATACGGGTGTTCGGACTCGATCTCGAGCATGAGGTCGAGGCCGCGAAGTCATGCATCGGGGTGGTGCCCCAGGAGTTCAATTTCAACCAGTTCGAAGCGGTCGGCGACATCGTGCTCAACCAGGCCGGCTATTACGGGATCCCGCGCCGCCTCGCGGCTCGGCGGGCGGAAGAGTACCTCCGACGGCTCGGCCTGTGGGACAAGCGCACTACGCGCAGCCGCGATCTGTCGGGT
Organism: Gammaproteobacteria bacterium; assembly: GCA_041594935.1. Taxonomy (GTDB): domain Bacteria; phylum Pseudomonadota; class Gammaproteobacteria; order HK1; family HK1; genus JBFHLI01. The sequence continues at coordinate 13,085 of JBFHLI010000023.1, forward strand.
GGAATGAAGCGCCGGCTCATGATCGCGCGAGCGCTCGTGCATGAGCCTCGCCTTCTCATTCTCGACGAGCCCACCGCCGGGGTGGACATCGAGCTGCGCCGCTCGATGTGGCAGTTCCTTCGCGGCATCAATCAGAGCGGGACCACGATCATCCTCACCACCCACTACCTGGAGGAGGCAGAGAGCTTGTGCGAGAGCATTGCGATCATCGACCATGGCGTGATCGTCGAGGACACGAACATGAAGACTCTGCTCAACAAGCTCCATCTCGAAACCTTCGTTCTCGATCTGCGCCGCGACCTCGCCAACCCACCGGTGCTCGCGGGTTTTCCGATGCGGTTGATCGATGCCAACACCCTCGAGGTCGAGGTTTCGAAGGAGCAGAGCCTCAACGCGGTCTTCGCGGCGCTGTCGAGTCACGGTATAGAGGTGCTGAGCCTTCGTAACAAGGCGAATCGCCTCGAGGAGCTGTTCCTGGAGCTGGTCTCCGATGGCGAGCTCCAGGGTCGCCCCGCGCCCCGCCCCGCGTCGTAGCTCGAACGGGTCGAGTCGTGGCCATGCGAGGCAGATTTCACCGTCGCTTCATTGCCCTGCAGACGATCGCGACCAAAGAGGTCCGCCGCTTCCTGCGCATCTGGATGCAGACCATCTTGCCCGCCGCGATCACGATGACGCTCTATCTGATCATCTTCGGCAACCTCATCGGACCGCGAATCGGCGACATGGACGGCCATCGCTACATCGACTACATCGCACCCGGTGTGATCATGATGGCGATAATCACCAACGCCTATGGAAACGTCGTCTCGTCGTTCTTCGGCGCCAAGTTTCAGCGCCACGTCGAGGAGATGCTGGTATCGCCGACGCCGAACTACGTGATCCTGCTCGGCTTCGTCATCGGAGGTGTTGCCCGTGGGGTGTTGGTCGGGGTGGTGGTGACCGCGGTCTCGATGTTCTTCGCCGACCTGCGGGTCAACAGCGTGCCGGTGACCATTGCGGTCGTGATTCTGACCTCCACCCTGTTTTCGCTGGCTGGATTCGTGAACGCGGTGTTCGCCAAGAGCTTCGACGACATATCCATCGTGCCGACGTTCGTGCTGACGCCCCTCACCTATCTCGGGGGCGTGTTTTACTCCATCTCGTTGTTGCCCGATCTGTGGCAGAAGGTGTCCTTGCTCAACCCCATCCTCTACATGGTCAATGCGTTTCGCTATGGCATCCTGGGAGTGAGCGATATCGACGTTCTCAGCGCGTTTGTGGTCATCGTGCTGTTCACGGCCGCGCTGTTCGCGATCTGCCTCGGTCTGCTCGAGCGCGGAGTCGGGATCCGGGCTTGATTCCCTTCCTCATCCCCGGCCCGGGCGAGGCTGCGAGCGCCGAGCGCGCTTTCTCGACCCCTAATCGCGCTCGCTCACGCCAAATCCGCCGTCCCACGCACCGCCCTGAGCCCGTCGTTCTGGCGTCGGACGTCCCGGTGAGGGCTCACCTGGCGGCGGCGAGGAACTTTTCCCGGTAGGCGAACCCGAAGCCTTCCAGGCCTCGGCGTGCGCTCTCGGTGAGGGCACCGGTGAGGATGAGCTCCTGCTCGGGGAATCCGGCCATGGACAGTCGTTGGCGTAACGCCTCCAACCGCTGCTCCGTCTCGGCGCTCCAGTAGATCACGTCCACCGGCAGCATGACCAGCGCCCGATTGCTGGCGGTTACCGCCGTCGCGAGCCCGCCGACGAAGCGAAGCTCTCGAATCGCCCCGACCGTCTCGTGATAGCGCGCGAGCATCCGCGAAAGCATCTCGTAGGCGAGCGCGTCGGCTTCACCGCGCGCGGACCGGGCGGCCCGAACGAGCACGCCACGGTTCTCGGTGCCGCGAAGGAAATCCAGGTGGGCGGTTATCGTGGTGCGGTGGCGCGGCGAGAAGCTTGGCTGGGCGATGAAGTACTGGCGGTCCTCGGCCTCGATGCCCATCGAGGCGAGCTGCTCGTCTACCCCCTCGTCGAGCTGCGCGGGCGTGAGGCTCTGCAGCAGCTTCTTGACCTCGGCGTCAAGCCGCCCGTCCGCAACCTGCACGATGGGTGATGGCGGCAGGCGAAGCGTAACCGTTCCGGCACTGAAGTGGCCTTGGCTTCTCGCGGTCGCCACCGCATTCAGGAACTCCTGCACCCTCGGGTTCGAGGAGTACACGTCGAGCCCGAGCTGATACGCCACGTTGCGTTTGTGAGCGCCGGTCACGGCGTCGAGCGTTACGGCATCGACGTAGCGGTCGTCGTCGAGGGTGACGCCGTCACCCGGAAACTCCGCCAGCTCCTTCGCAGTCTGGGTGAGGTTGCCCGCGAACTGGGAGGCCATGTCGAACGGGGCGGTGACCACATCCACGATGGAGCTTGCGTCGACGCTCAACTGCCCCCGGAGCTGCTCGGCGAATGCGAGATTGCTCAGCTTGAACTGCCCGATGGCCTGACCCAGGGTTTTCAGCTCGGCAGTGCGAATCTCGAGCATTGCCAGGGATTGCACCCGGTAGAGGCCGTAATCGGACTCGATCTCGAAGGTGTACAGATCGCCGGTCAGATCTACGCGGTCCGTGACCCGGTAATTGGCGGCGCGGATGACCGCGGGCGGCAGCAGCTCGGAGGCCCGTGTCACGGGCTCAGTTTCGTGCGGTGGAAACGTGGGCTGCGCGTTGGCGCCGAGCGCCGCGAGCACCCATCCGGCGAACCAGACAACCCGCGAGGGCTGCACCGCGGTCGGGATTCGTTGCATCGAGGCTGATCCTTTTACCGGCCGGGCTCCTCGGTCCGCTTTTCGCCGCCCCGGCATGGCGGAGATTCGAGCGAGTTTGCGCTCTGACGCCGCCAGTCCTCCTCGGTGAACGTGTGCAGCGCGAGAGCGTGAATCGGGCCCGCCAGCTCGGCCTTCAGCGCGTCGTAGACGAGCTGGTGGCGGGCCACCAGGCTTTTTCCCGCGAACGCATCGGCCACTACCACGACCTTGAAATGCGATTCCGAGCCCGGCGGGACGTTGTGCCGGTGGCTCTCGTTCGTCACCTCGAGGTGCGACGCCTCAAGCGCTTCGCCGAGCTTGTGTTCGATGGTCGTTTGGACACTCATGCGGTCTCTCTCAGAGAATCCGATCGGTCGCATTGTACTCGATTGATTCGGCTGCCGGTCGCGCCTGCGCCTTCAGCCAGTCGAGCTCCGGGACGGGCGGTAATCCGTGCGCGCTGAGTGCGGCGAAATCGAACAAGTCGGCATCCGCGAGGTGAGAGGGCACCACTCGTCCGAGGGAACTCGCAATCGTCTCGAGCCGTCCGGGAAACTCTCTCTCCCAGGTCTGTAGCATTCGCTTGATCGCCTGACGCTGGAGGTTGTCCTGCGACCCGCACAGGCTGCAAGGGATCAGGGGGAATTCACGCGCCCTTGCAAACATGTCGATGTCGCGTTCGCGGCAGTAGGCGAGCGGCCGGATGACGACGTGCGCCCCGTCCTCGCTCAATAGCTTCGCCGGCATCGCCTTCAGCTTGCCGCCGTGAAACAGGTTGAGGAAAAAGGTCTCCAGGATGTCGTCGCGGTGATGCCCGAGCGCAATCTTGCTGATCCGATTTGCCTTGGCAAACGTGTAGAGGGCGCCTCGGCGCAGTCGGGAGCATAGGCTGCACATGGTCTTACCGGCCGGCACGACCCGCTTCACAACGCCGTAGGTGTCCTGCTCGATGACGTGAAACGGTACCCCCTCAGCCGCGAGGTAGTCCGGCAGCACTCGAGCCGGGAATCCCGGCTGCTTCTGGTCGAGATTGACGGCGAGCAGCTCGAAGCTGACCGGTGCGCTCTTCCTGAGGCTCCGCAGCACGTCGAGCAGGGTGTAGGAGTCCTTCCCTCCGGACAGGCATACCATGACTCGATCGCCTTCGCCGATCATCTGGTAATCTTCGATGGCGCGGCCCACGTTGCGTCGCAGACGCTTGGCGAGCTTGTTGAATTCGAGCTCCTGCTTGCGGTGCGGCGAGGGCATGCGGAGCTCCTAGGCGGCGTCCGGCTGCTCGACTTGCGGGCGCTTGGCCGAGGGAGCCAGCCTCGAGAAGTACTCGCGCCCCTGGCGAAACGCCTGGGCATCGGGCACGAGAAGCCCGTCCTCCACTTCGCGATGCAGCGCGAACGCCCTTCGATGCTTGTCGCCCACCGTGCGCACGATGATCCGGGCGCTCTCTTCCCCGATCAGGGTTCGCCGGTAGAAAGCCTGAAACTGCGCCCGATCGATTTCGCGAACCGCGCGGGCGAGCTGCTCGCGGGAGTCGAAGCGGTAATGCTCCTGATCGATCTCTCGCCAGTAACGGCTCGAGCGCTCTTGCAGGGTTCTCTCTTCCTCGAGAATCCGGGTGAGCAGGCCGCTCTTGTTGGCCTCGAATTCCGCGTCGCTCATCTCGGCGAGCTTGCTCGCATAGCGTTCGATGAAGGCATCGGTGTGGTGCTCGAGCGAGCCCGGGTCCGCGACCGGCGACTGCACCACGAAGCTGATCCCCGGCACCTCGAGCAGGGTCGCGGAGGTTGCGAAGACGATGTATCCGAGCTGCTTCTCGGTGCGCAGGTCGGCATAGAAGGGCGACGCAAGTATCTGCGTGAGGAGCCCGAACTCGGCCCGCTGGGCGTAGCTCTTGTCCGAGCCTTGGAAGTACGCGGTGATGGCGGAGTCGTCGTGCTCTATCTCGAGCTCCCGCACGAACCGCGCCCCCGGGCTCAGCTTGACCACCCGGGCGTTGGGAACCGGGGTCGCGACCGCCGGGTCGAGCAAGCCGCGCGTGACGAGCCCGGCCAGCTCCAGCGCCTCTTCTCCGAGAAGGTTTCCGTGTGAGAGGGCGACGATCGACAGGCGCTGCAGCAGTTGCGGAATGAATGCCTCGAGCTCCGCGAGCTCGACCGGCTCGAGGGCGTCCGCGCGCTGCTCCTCGCTCCAGCTCGGCTCCAGCAAGAGATGACTCACCTCCGAGAGGGTCTGCGTGAACGGCCGGTCGTGTTGCGCGTTGCGCAGGCTGCGCAGCGCTCGCTCCTTGAGGATGGAGAACCGTTCGGGGTCGACCCGGAGCCCGCCAAGAGTCTTGACGACCCGATCGAGCACCAGCGCCTGCTTGTCGCTGTAACCGGAAATCCTGACCGAGAAGCCTCGCACGTGCTCATAGAGTCGATAGCTGAGGCCGGCAAGCGCGGCCGGATAGGCAAATTCATTGAGCGCATCGTTCACGAGGTCGACGTACAGGCCGGTCAGCGCCGCGTGGCGCGCGGTGTCGTTGGAAACGGGTGAGCGAACGGTGAAGAAGAAATCCGCGCGCGGCACCCGGAAGGTGGGATCCTGTTGGTGCCAGAGCTCGAATCCTGGATCACGCTTGATGCGTACCGGAGCCGGGGTGGCGGACTCGAGCGGCTGCAAGGCGAGATTCTCGGGAATGAAGGGGTTGGGCGGCGGCAAGGCGAGAGCACCGTCGACCGGCGTTGTCTTCCACTTCGAAAGGGTCGTCGCGGGGAGCGCCGAGACCTTGTATGGCGCCGCGAACCACCGCGACTCGGCGTTCGCCGCGAGACCCTTGGCAACGACGCTGAGCAGTACGTTCTCGGGCACGAGGTGGTCGAGAAAGGCCGCGATGAGATCCGGCTCGAACACATCGAGCGCATAGGGACCGCGCAGCACGTCCTGGAGGGGAAAGAGATGGAGATTGGTCGCCAGACCGGCCGCATAGTCGATCGGCTCGGACTTCTCCTTGAATCGAAAGTCGAGCGCAGACAGGCGGCTCAGCTCTTCGAAAGTCCAGCGCCGGATGCCCTCGGCGCGTACGAGACGAAGATACTCGAACACGTGCTCGATGACTTCCTCGACATGCGCGAGCCCCTCTTTCGTGAGCGACATCGACAAGTTGAACGTGGCCGCGCTGCGGTTGCTCATGCCGGTTCCGGCACTGAGCCCGTCGACCCAACCCTTGCTCCTCAGCAACGAGAGCAGACTTCCCTTGCCTTCGTGCCCGAGCAGATCTCCGATGTAGAGCGTCGGCTTGGACCGGTAGTGCTCGTCCACCGGGGGAATCGGGAACGTGAGCTGGGCATAGCGATCGTCCTTGTTGGGCACGATATCGAGGCGGGTCGGAAGGGTTCCCGGGCTGAAAAGCGGCTCGCTCATTACCAGCGGCTGCGCGTCGTGGTCGGGGATCTGTCCGAAGCGCTCCGTCACCCATCGCTCCAGCACCGGGATGGGTTCCCGGCCGATCACGACCAGGGCCATCAGATTGGCCGAGTAGTGCTGGCGGTAGAAGTCGATGAGCTCGTCACGAATCGGACGTTCCTCGTCGCCGCGCAACGTCTCGAGACTCCCGCCTTGAAAGCTCGCATAAGGGTGCCTGGGGTTGAAGACCATTTTCTGCGCGTCGATACGCAGGTGCGCGTCATTCTTGAGCTTCGATCGATATTCGGAATCGACCGCGTTGATCTCGCGCTCCACATACTTCGGCGTAAAAAGCGGCGCAATGAAGAACTGGGCGAAGCGGTCCAGGGCCGGCTCGAAGTGGTCGGGGTCAATGTCGAAAAAGTAATTGGTGAACTCGAAAGCGGTGTAGGCATTGTTCGACCCACCGTGGGCACGTATGAATTTCTGGTACTCCCCCGGGATAGGATACTTCTCGGTGCCAAGAAACAGCATGTGCTCGAGGAAGTGGGCGAGCCCCGCTCGGTCCTCGGGGTCGGATCCGCTGCCGACGTTAACCGCCAATGCCGCCGCTGACTTGTCGGTCAGGGGGTCCGAGATCACCAGTACCTTGAGCTGGTTGGACAGCACGAAACCACGGTATTGCGCGTCGTCGTTGGGGCTCTTGATGACCTCCACGTCACCGCCGACCGAGCCGATCGAGAGCGCGGGGACGAGAGTGGCGACGACCGCCAGGGCGGCGGCGAAAGCTCGCATGATGATCTCCTTAGAAAACGTTTGCGCTCGGCCCTCATCACGAGGTCCGCCGATGTCGCGCTCCGGCGCCGATGCGGGTGGCGCCACGCCCATCACCGCGAACCGTTGCGGGAAGCGTCTTGCGTGGCCCGTGCACGGCGCGGGATTATCGCGGCGAATTGCGGGCGGGCCAACCCCGGCGGAACGCCCCCCAGCATTGTGGACCATCGAGGAAGCGGGCGCACCGGAGCCCTCCCGGCCGAGGTCCGCTGGTCGACTTGAAACCATCCAGACCCGTAAACAGACCTTCCCGACGGCCAAAAAGTTTCCGCTCGCCCGCTCCACCGCGACATGGCGGTGTCCGCACGCGGTCCCCAGGCCTTGCGCGGCATAGCCGAGCTAGCGCTCGGGTAGACTCGCCGCGGAAACAAATTGCGCCGCGCTCGGGCCGCCCAAAACGGTTCGTTTTCTCATCCCCCTCAAAAGCTTAGTGACGAGCGGCGAGGCGCCTTGGTGAAGTATCCAGGATAGGGGACCCTGAGTTGGGTTCCGCGGGGTACGCTCCAAGCGGTCCTGGGCCAAGGGCGACCGAATACTGTAAGCTCCGGAGCCGTCCGGTGGAGAGAATTCTCGCCGTGGCGACCTAGGAGGTTGGTGAATGCTTACTTGCGCTGTGGGATCAGTCATGCCGAAAGCGGAACCTCACTTCGAGGGTTGGAGTCGGCTCGGTGTCTGGTCCCGTGCACCATCGATGACACCGCGGTGACGACTCATCTCGAGAGCCGGGATTCATTCCTCGAGCGCTTGCGCGAGCAAACGGAAGCCCTCGAGGCGCGCGGCCTGTTCAAGGCGGAGCGGATCATCCGATCTCCCCAGCAGGCCTTGGTCGAGGTCTCCGAGGGTGGCCCGGTCATCAATCTGTGCGCCAACAATTATCTCGGGCTCGCGAATCACCCGGCTTTGGTCGAGGCCGCCAAGGCGGCGCTGGATGCCTACGGCTACGGGATGTCCTCGGTGCGCTTCATCTGCGGTACGCAGAGCGTTCACAAGACCCTCGAGCGCCGGCTCAGCCGCTTCCTCGGCACCGAGGACGCCATCCTGTACGGATCATGCTTCGACGCCAACGGTGGCCTGTTCGAGTGCCTTCTCGATGAGCAGGACGCGGTCATCAGCGACGAGCTGAACCACGCGAGCATCATCGACGGAATTCGACTGTGCAAGGCGAAGCGTTTTCGTTTCGCGAACAATGACATGGGCGAGCTCGAGGCTCGCTTGCGCGAGGCGGCGCCCAGCCGGGTCAAGCTGATTGCGACCGACGGGGTCTTCTCCATGGACGGAACCTACGCGAACCTCAGCGCGATCTGCGACCTTGCGGA
>JBFHLI010000024.1:0-21062 GCA_041594935.1 Gammaproteobacteria bacterium
CAGTTCGCCGACAGGGTCTACGGCGTGGAGGCCGCGAGCAACGCGCTGTGGGCCCGATCCGCTATCGACCTGAGCCGCTCCGAGGCCGCCACCCTGGCCGCGGTGCTGCCGAATCCGATCAAGCTCGACGCGGCCCGGCCCTCCCGGTACGTGCGTGCCCGCCGGCAGTGGATCCTTTCGCAGATGGCTCGCTTGGGCGGAGCGCGTTACCTCGACCGATTATAACCGCGGGGGGTCGGTTTCGGCATCCGGTGCCGTTCAGCCTGGGTTCAGGCAGATCCGCGTACAAGGGGCTAGGAGGGCTCAACCATGAAACGTCTGTCGCAAATCGTCACCCTGGTCCTGCTTTCGGGGCTCGCTCTGTCGGGTTGTCACTTTGCCCACGGGCACGGCTACTACCCGCGCGGCTACTACTCGCCGCCGCCGGTCTACCGCCCCGGCGGTTACCACGCTCCCCACCGCCACCACGGATATCATCGTCGCCATGGGCATCATCGGCGCCATGGACCTCACCGCGGCCGGGGTCATTACCGGTATTGAGGCGAGCCCCGGGGCGAAACCGTGACGCTCGGGACGGAAAGCCTCACTCCGAGAGGCGGTTGCGGCCGGCGAGCTTGGCTCGGTACATCGCCTGGTCGCAGGCCTCGATGAGCGACTCCGGCCGTGTGTGGGCCTGGTGCATCTCCGCCATGCCGAGCGACACCGTCACCGACGGGAGGCTCAGGCCGTGGGGAGTCTCGATCGGCGCCGCTTCGATCATCGCGCGCAGGCGCTCGGCCACCACTCGCGCGCCGGCGAGATCGGTGGCGGGCAGGAGCACGATGAACTCTTCGCCTCCGTAGCGCGCCGGCATATCAGTCGGCCGCAGGCCGTTGCGCAGGCTGTCGGCCACCGACTCCAGGGCGCGGTCGCCGGCCACGTGGCCGTGGGTGTCGTTGTACTTCTTGAAGTGGTCGATGTCGGCCATGATCAATGACAGCGGCTCGTCGCCGGCGTTGGCGCGCGCCATCTGCCGCGGCAGCATCTTGCGCAGCCAGAAGCGATTGAACAGCCCGGTGACCGCATCGATCGTGGCGTGGAAGCGGTATTTCCTCAGCTGCTGCCGATGGTGCTCGATGACCTCGTTGTCGTAGCGCAACCGCCGCGCCAGCATCGTCAGCAGGTTCGTCGACACCGGGTGCGAGGAGTTCACCAGAATCCAGACCAGCTCCTCATCAACGACGAGCACCCGGCTCGGGCGGCGCGCAATGACCGAGGCGGATGCCGGTTTCTGGTCGATGAGCGAGATCTCACCGACACTCTCGCCCGGCTTGACGGCGGTGATTGCCTCGGTGTCGTCGGGCTTGAGGCGAATCTCGAGCCGGCCCGAGAGCAGAAGGTAAAGATTACGGTTGGCCTCGCCCGCGACGATCAGAGACTCCCCTGGCGAGAGGAACCTCACCTCACAGTTCCTCAGCACCGGCTCGAGCAGGTCGAAGTCGACCTCTCGGAACAGCTCGACGCTCTTCAGCTCGTCCCGGCTGAAGGGCTCTACCGTCTCCGCAATGCCCATACGCGCGTCCGTCACCCGCAAAGCCACAGGGGCGTAATCGGCCGTTTAGGGTCCAATCTTTAGCGTCCCGGTGCGCCAGAGCACCGCGCAAATCGGGTCTCGAAGGCACCCGAGGCCGCCCGCGCACTCGGGGCGGCCTCGGGCAGTTGACGGAGGGCTACTTCAACAAGTTGGTCCAGATTCGATCGTAGAGCCGGATGACCTTGTCCGGGCAGGGTGGCACGAACTCGGGGCTCGGCGCGGCCGCCGGCGGATTTAGCTCGTAGGCGGTCGCGAGCTCTTTGTCGAGCCACGGCTCGGCGCCCAGCACGCCGGGAGTGTAGCGGGCGAAGTTGGTCAGGATCGCGGCGTTCTGGGGGTCCATCATGAAGTTCTGGAACTTCTTCGCGTTCTCCAGGTTGGGCGCGCCCTTGAGGACCACGATGTTGTCCATCCAGCCGGTGAATCCCTCGCGCGGGTAGGCGTACCTGAGGGTCGGCTTCTCCATCCGGGCCCGCATCCCGAAGCCGTTCCAGATCTGCCCCACCGCGGCGTCACCGGAAACCAGCACCTCCTTGGCTCCGTCAGAGTTGAAGCTCAGCCAGTGCTTCTTGGCGTTGACGAGGAGGTCGTTGAGCGCCTTGAGCTGCTCGGGGTTATCGTTGCAGCGAGGGTAACCAAGATAGCGCAGCCCCGCGTTGAGCACGTCGTTCACGTCCTTGAGCATGTTGATCTTGCCGCTCAGCTTCGCGGGCGGGTCGAAGAGCACCTTCAGGGTGTCGATGTCGCCGTCATAGACGGTGCCGTCGACCATGAAATTGGTGGTTCCCCACTGGTAGGGCACCGAGTACTCCCGGCCCGGATCCCAGTACACATCCACCCAATTGGGGTTCATGTGCTTGAAGTTCGGCATCTTGTTCGGCTCGGTGCGCTCGAGCATCCCCTCCTGGATCAGGATCGCCACCATGAAGTCGCCGGGGACGGCGACGTCATAGCCGGTCACCCCCGCCTTGAGCCGGGCGAGCAGCGCCTCGTTCGAGTCGTAGGTGTCCATCGTCACCTCGACGTCGTGCTGCTTGGAAAACTTGTCGATGAGCTCCTGCGGCAGGTAGTCGAACCAGTTGTAGATGTTGAGCTTTCCGGCGGCTTGCACCGGTCCCGCCACCGCAAGCGCCAGGCTGGCGCCGACCAACAGATTCACGAGTCTTTTCATCAAGGCTCCTCCTTATCAATCGTTCTTGGTTGCATCCGGCTCAGCGCCGGTCCTGTCTTCTTCCGATCAGGTAGGACAGGGTCGCGAGCATTATGGATACGAGCAGGCGCAAAGTCGAAACTGCACCCATCCGGACCGGCCGTCGGTTCCCCGCGCGCGCAGCGCCCATAATGGCTTGTTAGGGCCTGGGTCGGAGTGAATTGAGCCTTACCGAAGTGTCTCCGGTGGCCGCTTGCGAGTCAGCGAAACTTATCGTACCCTGACATATCTTGATTCGTCATGACAAAGGAGTTTGCCCGATGGCATTCATCAAGATCAGCTCCAAGGTCGAAGAGTCGCAATGGAATGAGCTGAAGAAGCTCGCGGAGGAATCTCATCAGAACATCTCCGGAGTGCTGACCGAGGCAATCTCCGATTATGTGCGTCGGCGGCGGGTCCGACCCGAGGTTCGCGAGCACCTGAAGGATTCGATGCGCGAGAACGAAGAGCTGGGGCAGCTGCTTGCCAAGTAGGTCGGTTGATCACCTATCGGTAGACGAGGTGCTCGAGATCCATGCCGCCGTGGTGGCCCGATTCGGCGGCGTTGCCGGCGTGCGCGATCTCGGTTTGCTGGAGAGTGCGTTGTTTCGGCCTCGGACCGGCTATTACGTGGATTTGGCGGAGATGGCCGCGGCGCTGTTCGAATCCTTATTGATCAATCACCCGTTCATTGACGGCAACAAGCGGGTTGCCTTCTTTGCAACCGATGTTTTTCTCCGGATGAATGGCTGGAAGTTTGCCGTCGATGCAAGCCGCGCGCATCGGTTCCTGATGGGTCGGCTGGAACAGGGTACCGCTGATTACGACCACCTGCTGCCGTGGGTGCGAGAATCCATCGCGAAGAGATGACGGACGTTCCCCGGGCTGGACCCCGATTGGGTTAAGAGCCAGGGGCAGCCATTTCCGGGCCAAGGCCGCCGCTCACATCTCCCGCAAGCTCAGCGCTGGTCCTGTCTTCTTCCGACCAGGTAGGACAGGGTCACGAACATTATGGAGACGAGCAAGAGTAAGGTCGAAATTGCGTTGATCTCCGGCGTGAGGCCGGTTCTCACCAGGCCGTAGATGGCGAGCGGCAGCGTGGTCGAGCCGGGTCCGGCCACGAAGTTGGTGATGATGAAGTCATCAAGCGAGATGATGAACGCGAGCATGAATCCCGCGACGATGCCGGGCAGCAGCAGCGGCAGCATGACGTGGGTGAAGGCGCGCCAGCCGTCGGCGTAGAGATCGCGGGCGGCCTCCTCGTAGTAGGCTTCGACGCCCTCGAGGCGCGCGCCGATCGGCAGGTAGGCGAACGGGATGCAGAACACGGTGTGCGCGAGCATGATGCTGCCGAGCCCGAGCGGAAGCCCGATCAGCACGAAGAACACCAGCGAGGCGACCGCGGATACGATCTCGGGCACCATTAGGGGCAGGCTGATGAGGCCGAAGACCGCCTCCCGGCCGCGGAACGCCCGGCCGCGGAGCATCGCGAGCGCGGCCGCGGTTGCGAAGATCGAGGCGACGGTGGCGGCGCTCACCGCGATGATCAGCGAGTTGATGGTCGCGCGCTGGATGAGTTCGTTGCCGAACGCCTTCGCGTACCAGTCGAGGCTGAATCCGCCCCACACCGTGATCGAGCGAATCGCGTTGAACGAGTAGATCGCGATCACGATGATCGGCCCGTACAGAAACGCCATGCAGGCCCAGGTAATGCCCCCGAAGCCCGGGTAGCGCTTCAGATCACGGTGCTTGCGGCTCGAGCGCGCCATTACGGTGCACCGACCTGGGCCCGGCCCTGCTGGCGGATGTAGAACAGGAGGGCGATCAGCACCACCGTCATCAGGATCACCGCCGCGGCGGAGCCGAACGGCCAGTTGCGCGAGCCCTGAAACTGGAGCGCGATCAGGTTGCCGATCATGAGGTTCTTGCCGCCGCCGAGCAGGTCCGGCGCGATGAAGGCGCCGAGGCTGGGGATGAATACGAGCAGGGACCCCGCGATGATGCCCGGCCACGCGAGCGGCAGGATAACCTGCCGCATCACCGTCCACCGGTCCGCGTACAGGTCGTAGGCCGCCTCCACCAGCCGGAAATCGAGCTTCTCGATCGTTGCGTAGATCGGCAGCACCATGAACGGCAGATAGCTGTAGACGAGCCCGATCCCTACCCCGAAGTCGGTGTAGGCGATCTGCAGCGGCGTGTCTCGGAGCCCGAGCGACATGAGCAGGTGATTGAGCGGTCCCTCGTTGCGGATGAGGAAGAGCATCGCGATGGTTCTGATCAGCAGGTTCACCCAGTACGGCACCGTGACCATCAGCACCCACACGTTTCGCTGACTCGCGGGGCGGGTAGCGATGAAGTACGCGGTAGGAAAGCCGATCGCGAAGCAGAGCACGGTCGAGGTGATCGCCTGCAGGAACGAGCGCAGATAGATCTCCAGGTACGCGGTCGAGAACACGAGCGATTCATCGAAGATGTCGCGCTCGAACAGGAACTGCACGTAGGCACCGAACGAGAACTCCCATACGACGCCGCCGTAGGTCCCCGGGGTCAGGAACGAGTAGAGAAGCACGATCCCGATCGGCAGCACGAGAAATCCGCCGATGGTGAGCACCGCGGGGGCGAGCAGCAGCGCGCGCATTCTCATCACCCGGCGGTCGTGAGCGTGCGCCGGTGATTGCGCCTCGCGCTCGGGCGCGGCGAGAGCCATCAGTCGACGAGCATCCGCGCCGCCCCCGGATCGAACTCGAGGGTGACCGGCTGGCCCGGCTCGAAGGCGGCCGAGGCGTGGGCGTTCTGGACCCGCACCAGGAAGTCGGGGCCGCGCTCGAGCTTCACCTGATAGTGGGTGTCGGTGCCGAGGTAGATGAGGCGCTCGATCTCGCCTCGCAGCCGGTGCTCCGGGTCCTCGCCGGCGCGCAGCGCGATCTTCTCCGGGCGCACCGAGAGGCTCACCTTGGCTCCGACCCGGCACCCTCTTACGGCCTCGGTCACCACCTCCGCCCCGCCGGCGGTGACGCAGGTGGCGCGCTCGGCCTCGATGCCGCTGACGGTGACGTCGAGGAAGTTGGTCTCGCCGATGAAATCGGCCACGAAGTGATTGATCGGGCGCTCGTAGACGTCCGTGGCGCTCCCGATCTGCTGCACGCGGCCGTCCGACATCACCGCGATCCGGTCGCTCATGGTGAGCGCCTCCTCCTGGTCGTGGGTGACGAAGATGAAGGTGATGCCGGTCTCGCGCTGCAGCTGCTTGAGCTCCACCCGCATCGCCTGTCGCAGCTTCAGATCGAGGGCGGAGAGCGGCTCGTCGAGCAACAGCACCTTGGGCTGGCTGGCGAGCGCACGGGCGAGCGCGACCCGCTGCTGCTGTCCGCCGGAGAGCTGCGACGGCCGCCGGTCGCCGAGGTGGGCCATGTGCACCAGCTCGAGCATCTCTCCGACGACCCTCGTGACCTCCTCGGCCGGGCGTTTGAGCATCCGCAGTCCGAAGGCGACGTTGTTCCACACCGTCATGTGCGGGAACAGGGCGTACTGCTGGAAGACCGTGTTGACCGGCCGGCGGTTAGGGGGAAGGCCGTCGATCTCCTCGTCGAAGAGCAGGATGCGGCCCGCGCTGAGCGGCTCGAACCCGGCGATGCACCGCAGCAACGTGGTCTTGCCGCAGCCGGACGGCCCGAGGAGGGTGAAGAATTCGTTGTCCTCGATCTCCAGCGTCACATCGTCGAGCGCGGTCACCGCGCTCGAGCCCGCCCCGTAGCGCTTGGTTACCCCCTCGACGCTGACTCCCTTGGCGGTGCCAGACACGCTGCGAAGACCCCCTGAGTTTGACACCTCGATTTCGCAGGCTAGTGTGCCCACCCCGGAATCACGAAACAAGCAGCGGGCCGCGGCTCGTCTTCCGGGCCGCGGCTACGCTTTACCGCGGTGGTTCGATCCTCGGCGTCAGAGTTGGGGGCGGCGGTCGCCCCACGGCATCGCCTGCTCCAGCGCGCCCGCGATCCGCATCACGGTGAGGTCGTCGAAACGGTGCCCGACGATCTGCAGCCCGATCGGGAGCCCGCCCGCGCTGAAGCCGGCCGGGACCGAGAGCGCGGGGCACTGGCCGACGAAGTTGAATGGACAGGTCATGTCTAGGCTGTGGAATCGACCGTCGTCGGAGGCTTGGTAGAAATCCGCATCCGATCCGCCCACCGGGGGGGGCGGCATCGACATCGTGGGGCAGAGCAGCGCATCGTGGGTCTCGAACACCCGCACGAGACGGTGCCACTGCTCGGTGCGAATGACCTCCATGCGTTTCAGGGTCACCGCATCGAGGGAGCGCCCCATCTCGATTAGCTTGACCACCTCGGGGTCCATCCGGTCGCGCCAGTGCTCGAGGTCTTGCGTGAAGCAGACATCCAGATAGACGCCCCAGTACTTGAACCATGCGTCGTTGATGGCCGCGCTCCACCCGAGGTCGACCTCCTCCACCCGCGCCCCCCAGGCCTCGAGCACGCCGGCGGCGGCGCGTATCCGCGCTTCCACCTCCGGGTCGACCGCGTAGTAACCGAGGTCGACGCTCAGGCCGAGGCGAAGCCCGCGCACGTCGCGCTCCGGCGGGATGGGGAACTCGAGCCGATCGGGCAAGGACATGATGTCGCGCTCGTCCGGGCCACCCGTGACGTTCATGAACAGATTCGCATCGGCGACGCTCCGCGCCAGCGGCCCGAAGTGCGAGATGCTGTCGAACACGGTCGGGAGGATGTCCATCGGGATCCGCCCGAGGCTAGGCTTGAGCCCCACCAGGGCGCAAAACGAGGCCGGGATCCGCACCGACCCGCCCATGTCGGTGCCCTCCGCGAGCGGCACGCAGGCCGAAGCCACCGCCGCCGCCGAGCCGCCCGACGACCCGCCCGGGGTCCGCCCCGGATCCCACGGATTGCGGGTGATGCCCCACAACGGGCTCTCGGTGAAGCTGTCGTAGGCGAACTCGGGGCTCGTGGTCTTGCCGACCATGATCGCGCCCGCGGCGCGGAGGCGCTCGACGATGAGCGCGTCGTGGTCCGGCACCCAGTGCTCGTACATCCTCGAGCCGCGGGTGGTGGTCTTGCCCCGGGTCGGGGTCACGTCCTTGATGGCGACCGGCAAGCCGTGCATCGGCCCGGGCTCGGCCCCGCTCGCGAGGGCCCGTTCCGCCTCGCGCGCCAGCTCGAGCGCCTCGTCGGCGAACACGAAGCAGAAGCAGTTGAGGGTCGGATTGACGGCCTCGATGCGCTCGAGGCAGGCCTCCATCAGCTCGACCGGGGAGAGGTTCTTGCCCCGGATCCGGTCGGCGAGGTCGACCGCGGACGTGTACAGGAGGTCGAGATCGGCCATGGCGCCAACGAGGCTCGGAAGCAGGGACGGGTGGCGACATTGTCGCCTGCCGGCGATTACTTGGCCATCCCGGAGTCGGCGCACGCCGGTCCGGTCGGTGATCGCCCCCCCGGGCGACCTCAGCCGGGACTCAGCTCGTCCGAATCGCCGAGGAGATCGGCCAAAGCATCCGCGGTGACCGGTCGGCTGAACAGGTACCCCTGGTACTCGTCGCAGCTCCGGCTCTTGAGAAAGTCGAGCTGTGCGGCGGTCTCGACCCCCTCCGCAACCACCGTCAGATCCAGGCTGTGGGCCATCGCAATGATCGCGCTCACGATTGCGGCCCCGTCGGTGTCGGCAGGAACATCGCGGACGAAAGACTGATCCACCTTGAGCTCGTCGAGGGGGAAGCGCTTCAGGTAGCTGAGCGAGGAGTAACCGGTCCCGAAGTCGTCGATCGAGAGCTTCAAGCCCATCTCCTTCATCGCCTCGAGCGCGCCCACATTCTTCTCCGGCCGCACCATCAGCAAGCTCTCGGTCAGCTCGACCACGAGGCTCTCGCCGGAAAGCCCGGAGCGCTCGATCGCGGCGCGTATCGATTCCACCAGGAGCCGACTGTCCTGAAATTGCCGGCTGGACACGTTGACCGACATGCGCAGCCGTCCGAGGCCGGCGGACTCCCATGCATGGGCCTGGGCGCAGGCGGCTTGCAAGACCCAGTCGCCAATCGGGACGATTAGGCCGGTATCCTCGGCGATGGGGATGAACTCGCCCGGCGCGATCATCCCCAGCTCGGGGTGATTCCAGCGCAGCAGCGCCTCCGCTCCCGTCACCCGGTGGGCGGCGTCCACCTGCGGCTGATAGTGAAGCACCAGCTCTTCGTTCTCGAGCGCCTTGCGCAGAGCATTCTCGAGGCTGAGGCGGCGCATCGACTGCGCGTTAAGGCTCTCCGAGTAGAACTGGTAGGTGTTTCGACCGCGTTGCTTCGCATGCGACATTGCGATGCCGGCGTGCTTGAGCAGGGTTTCCACGTCCTCACCGTCGTCGGGGGAGACGACAATGCCGATGCTCGCGGTGAGGAACAGATCCTCGCCCTGCAGCCGAAACGGGTCACCTAGGCTGTCGAGGAGCCTCCGCACCATGGGGGTCACCGCATCGGTCCCCTCGATATCCAGCAACAGGATCGTGAACTCATCGCCCCCGATCCGAGAAAGCGTGCCCGATGAGCTTCCCCGGGTCGAGCTCGAGCGCGTGATCACATCGGTGGTACGCACGCACTGCTCGATCCTTCTTCCGACCATCTTGAGCAGCACGTCGCCGGTGGTGTGGCCCAGGGTGTCGTTGATCTGCTTGAAGCGGTCGAGCCCGATGTGAAGGATCAACGCGCGTTTCCCGCTCTGCTTCGCCCGCTCGAGACTGCGTTCGAGCCGCTGCATGAACAGGCGGCGGTTCGGCAGCCCGGTGACATTGTCGTAGTAGGCGAGCCGGTCCTGATAGGCCTTGGCGCTCAGGGTGTTTCGCAGCCGCAGCACGAGCTCACTCGAATCGACCGGCTTCGCGAGGAAGTCGGTGGCACCGAGCTCGAGCGCGCGCAGCTTGGTCTCGGCGTCGGTGGACGAGGTCAGAACGATCACCGGGATGTGGGCGAGCTCCTCGTCGGCGCGCATCGCGCCGAGAATGTCGAATCCGCTCACCTCCGGCATCATCAGGTCGAGCAGCAGCACGTCGGGGTGCGCCTTTTGCGCCAAGCCTAACGCGTCGACCGAGTCGCTGGTGGTGACGAAGCGGTGGTAGCCGGCGTCCTCGAGGTACATCTGGACGATGTCGGTGGTTGTCGGCTCGTCGTCCACCAGCATGATGAGGGCATCGCTGAGGGCCTGCGCCTCGGACGGTCCGCCTCCATCGTGATGGGTCGGATCGGGCCGGGCGGGCAGGCCAATGTCGACTGCTAGCTCTTGCTGGGGCATACGTGTCCCATTGCGTGAAAATTGGTGCCCGGCCTTCCTAACGAGCCAGGCACCTCCAGCCGTCCGCTCGGCGCATCGTCGCGCTCCCGCGGGTTCTTTGCGGTCTGTTCATCGCCGGTGCGCTTGTGGTCGCGGGGGCGTCCGTCGGTCGACGCCGGGTCCTTTCGCACAGGCTCCGCCTCCATTATCGGCTCGCGCCGGGAGTTCTTGAGAGGGCGGTGGCGGCCGGCGGCCTGGCTCCTGCCCCCGCTCAAGCCTTCTTGAGGGCGGGCAGATCCGTCCGGCCGGCGATGCGCAGCACCGCGGCGACGGCGTCGGCAAGCGGGCCCTCGTCGCCGGCCCGCGCGAGCTGCTCCAGCTCGGCCGCGGGCTCGGTGAACTCGTGGTAACCGACCGTGCCCCCGGAGCCCTTGAGCCAGTGGCCGAAGGCAGCGAGGTGCTGGAAGTCCCGCCGGGCCCAGGCGTCCTCGAGCTCATCGAGCCTGGCTTCCAGCCGTTGGGTGAACTTTTCCCGAATCGCCTGCATCCGCGGACTCGCCGCCCCGCCGGCACTCGGCGTTGCCCCCGCTGCGGCGCGGGGCGACGGGGGTGCGCCGGCCGAGCCCATCGCCGTCGCCGGGGACCTTGGACGTGCGTCTGGCTCCTCGGCGTCGACCGTCTCGACCGGGGCTGCCCGCGGGGGAGCCACCAGGGTGCGGGCGAGGTCTCGCAGGACGTTGATGGCCGCCTCGATCTCCTCGCCCCTCTCGGCCTTGGCCAACGCCTCGAGGTTCTGTGCGGGCTCGGTGAAGGTGTGCAGGCCCACGGTGCCGCCCGAGCCCTTGAGCCAGTGCCCGAACTGGGCAATCGCCTCGAAGTCGCGCAGCTGCCAGGCGCAGTCGAGCTCGTCGAGCTTGCCGCCGAGGCGCTCGATGAACCTCTCGCGAATCCTCTGCATTCGCGGATTTTCGGCGGCGGGGCTTGCCGGCGCCGGCGGAGAGGCTTCGGTCGGGGCGGTCGAAGCGGCAGAGGGCGTCTCGGGCGAAGCCACGCAGGCGGCGGGCGCGGATGCTGGCGCCGAAGGAGCACCGGGAATCACCAGCCTTCCCGCGATTCCCCGGACCTCGGCGATCGCGGCCGCGGTGGCCTCCTCGCTTCCCTGCTTGGCGTGCATCTCGAGCGTCTCGGCCGGCTCCGTGAACGCCTCGAAACCGACGGTTCCGCCCGAGCCCTTGAGCCAGTGCGCGAACGCGGCGATTGCCTCGAAGTCACGCGCTTCCCACGCCCGATCGAGCTCGCCGAGCTGGGCGGAAAGTCTGGCTGCGAACTTGCCGATGATCGCCTGCGCGCGCGGGGTGCTCCCGGCGAGCCGCGACACCACGGGCGCGAGCCGTTCCGCCGCGCTCGGGGGTGCGCTCGGTGTCGGCTCGGGGAGGGTGGAGGGCGGCTGCGGCTCGGCCTTCTCGGCCTTCCCGCCGAGCAGCTCGGCCAGCGTCGCCAGCAGGTGATCGACGTCGATCGGCTTGGTCAGATAGCCGGTGCAGCCGGCTTCGATAAGCTCCTGCTCGTAACCCTTCATGGCGTTGGCGGTGAGGGCGATTATCGGCAGCTCGAAGCCGCGCTCGCGCAGGGTTCGGGTCGCGGTCTTGCCGTCCATGATCGGCATCTGCATGTCCATGAGCACGACGTCGAACGTCCCGGCTTCCACCATGTCCACCCCGACCTGCCCGTTCTCCGCTCCTTCGACCTCGAGACCGACATCGCCGAGCACGATCGCGAGCAGGTCGCGATTCTCCTCGCCGTCGTCCACCACCAGTACCCGGGTCGGCGGAAACACCCAGTGTTTCGCCTCGTCCTCGTCCGTCTCCCCGGCGGCCGAGAGTGCCTCGTCCGCGTCGATCATCCGCACGCCCTCGAGCGGCCCGGGGTCGAGGGTCACGGTGAAGGTGCTGCCCTTTCCGAGCTCGCTGGTGGCGACCACGTCACCCCCCAGCGCCCGCGCAAAGCGGCGGCTGATCGCGAGCCCGAGACCGGTACCTCCGAACTGGCGGGTGACGGAGCTGTCGGCCTGCACGAACGGGTCGAACACGCTCTCGACCTTGTCGGCCGGCATGCCGACGCCGCTATCGACGATCTCGAGGACTAGGCGAGGGCTCGCGGCGGCCGAATCGAGCCGTAGCACGAGGTCGACGCCCCCCTCGCTGGTGAACTTTATGGCGTTACCCACCAGATTCGTGACGATTTGTCGCAGCCGCGTGGGGTCGGAGCGGATCGTCTCCGGCACCAGACCCTGCACGAGCACGTTGAGGCTGATCCCCTTCTCCTCGGCCTTGACCGCCAAGACCTTCGCCACGTCGCGGACGACGTGGTGGGGGGCAAAGTCGATCAGCTCGACATCGAGGCGTCCCGCCTCGACCTTGGAAAGATCGAGTACGTCGTTGATGAGCTCGAGCAGGTGCTTGCCGCTCGAGTGGATGGTGTTGAGATGCTTGCGCGACTCGGCCTCGCTCTTCGCGTAGCCGCGCTTGAGCACCTCGGTGAACCCGAGGATCGCGTTCATCGGGGTGCGGATCTCGTGGCTCATGTTGGCGAGGAAGTCGCTCTTGGAGCGGTTGGCGGCCTCCGCTTCCTCCTTTGACTGGCGCAGCTCGTCCTTGTGCTCCTCGAGCACGGTGATGTCGTCCAAGCTCACCAGAACCCCGGCGTGCTTGCCCCCGCCCCCGAGCACCGGGGAGCAGTTGACGAGAAACGAGCACAGCTTGCCGTGCCGGTTTCGCAGGTGGATGACATCGCTGCGGTGGGGAGATCCTTCGAGCAGCGCCTTGGCCCAGGGAAGCACTTCGGGGGTAATGGGCGAGCCGTCCGGGCTCGCCCATCCGAGCTCGCCGGACTGGCGCCCCAGCATGGCGTCGGCTTCTTCGCCCATCACCTCCGCAAACGCACGGTTGGCGAGCACGATCTCGCCCTTCAGGTCGAGCACCATCAGCCCCTCGGCGAGGGTGTCGAGGGCGGAGCGCACGTGGGGGGGGATCGCCTGCTTGGGATCCAAGTGACGCAGCACCTTGCCGAGGTAGAAGTAGAACATCACGAAGCCCGCGATGCCGACGAAGGCGGTCAACAGGACGGCCGGATTTTGCACCCAGCCCAGCCAACCGGGCGTGACCAGCGGGCGATAGCGCAGCTCCACTTGCCCCCATTGGGCGTCTGCGCCCCAGATCGGCACCGTCACCTGGGAGTCGGTGGATTGCTCATCGCCCTCCCGATGCCAGTGACGGTCATGATCGCCGAGGGTGACGACCGATTCTCCGCCCGCCCGGCGCACCGCGACGGAGAGGATCTCGTCGTTGCGCTCGACCAACAGGCCGAGCGTGATCTTGAGCTTCTCGGTGTCCTCGTCGTTGATGAGGGCGGAGCTGTTGACGGCGATCGTCTCGGCGAGGGCGGCGCGCCCGTCGCGCTGGGCGCCGATCCGATCCGGCACCAGCCCGAAGAAGACCGCGCTCAGCATCAGGCTCACGATGAGAAAGCTCTGCCCCATCGCGATGTGGGCCTTGGCGCTCAACCGCTTCATGCCGCGCTCCCCGAATCTCCGGTTGACCCCGCGCCGGGCGCTACTGCGTCAGCTCGCTGCTGGCGCTCGTGCGCCTTGATCATGGAGTGAAGTGACTCGTCATTGGCTTCGTCGTGTTCCTCGAGCCGGGCGAGAATCGGAAAGGGGTCGACCAGCCGCCAGGCCGGCATCGACGACAACATGCTCGCGAGCAGCATGCCGCCGCGAGCGATCCACACGACGTAGCCGACTGACAGGGCGGTGGTCGCGGCAACGGTCGAGCCGACCATCGTGATCGGCACCGACCGGAACTCGACGACCTCATCCTGCATCCGATCGAGCGCGCCGATGAAGTCGCTGCGACCGACCAGTGCGCGCAGGTCCGCAATTCCGCGAGACTCGAGGATCGAGTCGAGCACCTGCGCCGGCAGGTGCGGCAGGGTCTGCGCGAACAGGTTCGCGACCGCGTCGAGGGTGCGATCGATCGTCGTTCGGGGACCGGGGTCACGCTCGGATGTCGGCACCGGCTCGGGCTCGCGCTCGACCCCGCCTGGGCTCGGGAGCGGATCGACGCTGCCGACGGGCGGGACATCGGGTTCCACCGAGGGCGGTCCGCCGAGCGGCGGCGAGTCCGCCTCGGCGACGGTGGGCGGCGGCTCGGGGTCGACCGGCGGATCATCGGGGTCCGGGTCGACGTTGGGCGGGGGGGGCTGGTTGGGAATCACGACCGCCTCGACATCGACGTTGACCTTGCCGAGGGCGACGGTGACGGCCGGCCCGATGCCGGTGTTGCCGTTGTCCCGAACCTCGAGAATCACGCTGTCCGCATTGTTTCCCGATGCTCCGGCGGTGCTCTGGAACTGGATGCTCACCGGGTTGTCAAGAAAGGCATTCAATGCGGCGACGGTTCCGGTCAGGGTGAGGGTGCCGCCGCCGCTGCCGGCCACGCTGACTCCTCCGGCGTTGGTGGCGAGCAGGGTACCACCCGCGCTCGTGCGCAGGGTGAGGGTGAGGGCGCCGGCGCCCGCATCGACGTCGCCGATCTCGATCGCGGAGAGGTCCAGGTTGGTAGCCTTCGCCGCGGTCGCGGTGAGATCGCCGGGCAGGCCGCCGAGGTTCCTCGGGGGATCGTTCAGGGCATCGACGTCGATGGTGAGGGTGTTGGGGCTCTGGTCGAGGTCGATGCCGCCGTTGGCGGTGGTGCCGTCGTCTTGGACCTGGAAGGTGAAGCTTGTGAGCCCGGCGCCGTTGGCGTTGGGGGGCGGGGTGTAGACGAGGTTGCCGGCGGCGATGTCGGCGGCGCTCACCGACTGGCCGGCGGTGACCGCGACGCCGCTTAAGCGCAGCGTCCCGGCGGCGGGCAGGGTCGTTATCTTGACCGCGAGGAGCGCATCGCCCTCGGCGGGGTCTGAGAAGCCGAAGTCGGCGGTTGCGAAGGTGTGGTCGGTGTCCTCGTCGGTGCTGACGGTGTTGTCGGTGCCTGAGGGCTCGTCGTTGACTGGGTTGACGGTGATGGAGAAGGTGTTTCCGGTCACCGTGTTGCCTCGACTATCGTCGACATCGAAGGAAAAGCTGTCAGAAGTCGTCTCGCTTCCGTCGTGCACGTAAACAAGCCGGCCGGCATCAATGTCCTCTTGGGTGAAGCTCACAACCGCAACCGTTGGCGCGGTGGTCAGCTCGAGCTGGCCGTTATCAGGACTATCGGTGACCGTGTAGATGACAAGTGGCGCCGGTTGCTGCAAGTCCTCGAATCGGAGCTCGGTAGCCGAGATCGGGTCTGTGCCTCCCTCTGAGACGCTTGACCCAGCGTTGGTTACTTGAAACGGAGGATCGGGGTCCTTGTTCGTGAGAAAGAGGGCAATCCCGTTGATGTCTTCATCCGCTGCCGCGAACTCCGCGTCGGCGCCCTCGAAAAGCAAGAACGCGTCGGCGCTGGTCGTGCCTTCACCGGTCGTCTTGACATCGAGGTAAAAGACGTCCTGCGCAGCCACCGAGATACTATTGTCGCCCACGGAGTTCTTTGCTTTGTCGAGGGTGACGAGGATCTGGCCGGCCGAGAGTACTTGACCGCCCAGCACGATTTCTTCCTCCACAAGCTCGATCCCGGACACTCTTGACGAGCCCGGCCCGAGGCCGACAACGTCCCCGTCGATCAGTATCGTGTTTGGGCCAACCGTGGTTCCTTCACCGACCGCGGTCGGGGCGAAGTTGTAGATGTTCCACTTCTCACTCGCGCCGACGTGGCTTGAGAGAAGAAACGTGCCCGCTTGCACGGTTGCGTCCCCCACGGTGGTCGTGCGCTCGACGAGCGAGATTCCGGAGAGGTCATTCACGCCGACGCCGAGACTGCTAGCCGGGTCGTCAAGCAGCAAAGAAAAAGTCCCCGTGCTGTAGTCCGCGCTAGTGGGATGGAATACGAACACGTCTTCCATGTTAACGGTGACGCCGCCGGGCAGCACATGAGTCCCGGTCGTAGAGAGCAGCAGATCACCCGCCTCGAGGTCGAAGGTGTTGAGCCCGCTGCCGACCGTGAGGTTGCTGGTCACGAAGTGGACGGCATCCACGTTGGCGCCTGCTACGAAGTTGCCAAGGTCAAACAGTGAGGCCAGGGTTCCCGAGGTAATTCCCGGCTCGAGGCTGTAGCCCGGGTCACCGAACTGTATCACCTCGTCGCTCGTCCAGCTCAGCGGTTGTGACACGGCGCCGGGGCCGGTAGTGGTCAGCAGCAGCTCGCCAGAGTTCGGAACAACCGTGAGGGTGAGGGCGTCGATGTCTTCCTGAGGGTTGGTTTCAAAGCCGACGCCTCCTCCCTGGAAGAACAGTGACGCGGTTGCGCTCCCATTGCCGGATCCCGCGACCATCGTGGTCTGCGACACGTCGAGGGAAAAGAGGTCGAACTGGGTCACCGATAGGTTGTTCGAGCCGACGTCATCCGATTCGTCGACGGTAACCAGCAGATTCCCGGTCGCGAGGGTGCGACCGCCAACCGAAAACCCCACCTCGACGAGGTCGATGCCCTCCAGCTTGCGATCGATTGAGATACCGGGATCGCTGGTATCGAGCAGCACGCTGCGGGTGCCGTTGGTGTTCCCGGCGCCGACGTCGTCGGTCTCGAACAACCATATCGCACGATCTTCGCCGCTTCCCCCCGTCCCGCGAAGAAAGAGAAAGTCGCCTGCCTGTAGGTTTGCGTCACCGACCGTGGTGTCCTTTTCGATGAGTGAGATGCCCTTGATATCCGCGCCGCTTCCCGAGGCGTCCTCGAGCAGCATGGCAAATGTCCCGGCGCTGTAATCACCCGGCGAATCGGGACGAAAGACGAGGACGTCGAAATCTTCCACGGTAAGGCTGTTGGTGAACCCCGGTGCGCTTGGGGCGGAGGCGCTTGTGAAAGTGCTGGTTCCCTTCGTCGAGAGGATAAGGTCGCCACTGACGAGCTGAAAGTTAGACGTGCCGACCCGAATGTCACTGGTGACATAATGGCTGGCATTGACTTTTGCCCCGGGCGCGTAAAGGTCTATGTCGAACGCCACCGAGAACGTGCCGTTTGTCGTGCCCGGCCCAAAAGCGAGGTTGGGATTGGCAATTCGCACCAGGTCCCCGTCCTGCCAGGTGTCATTACCCGGCTGGCCGCCTGCGTTCACGTCCGCTTGGGTCGATAGCCAAAGGGGGTCTCCTGCGCCGAGCACGGTGCCCCACTGGATCTGGAGCGATCGGCTGAACGGCGAGCGCGACTCGACCTCGCCGAAGGTATGCTCTAGGTCCCAGTCTGCACCGAGCCGGGAGCTGCCAGTACGATCGTCGCTGGCCGCGACGTCGGCGCCGGTGAGCTCCCCCAGGGCTGCGACGAAGTCTTTTCCTTCGGCGCTTCCCGCGAGATCGCAGCCATAAAAGAGCAGATCAGCGTCGGTGCCCAAGGCAGCAGACCAGTCGCGGATCGCCTCGCGATTCGTTTGCAGCGCGCCCATATTCAGCGAGGCGTCACCAAGCTGCACTGCGCCCCCGGTCCCGTGCGACACGAAATGCACGGCGTCCAGATCGCGATAGCCGCCGAGCACCTCGCTCACCTGTTCGATGCCGTCGCGTCGCCGATCGAGCACATGCACCTCGACTTGGCCGCTTCCCTCCCCGCTCAAGAGGAGATCCGCGAGCAGCTGCTGGTAGTCGTCGACGCCGGCATCGACGATGACCACCTCGCGGCGGCTGGCGTCGGTGTCGGTGCGCGTCATGTTGGAGGCCGCGTCGGCCGGCCCCGGCGGTGCCCCGACGTTGGCGCGGAGCTGGCCGAGCGCTTGCAAGTCAAACGGCAGCGGCAGCTCACGTTGCTCGCCGACCGCAGCGCCGAAGCGCAACCCGCCCCCACCATCGGTGCCCGACGGCGGCAGCAGGGCGTGGATCTCGGCTGCGAGGTTCGAATTCCGCGACTCGAGGCCGGCGGGGTCGAGCAGCCCGGCCGCCAGGTCCGCGGCCAGCAGCAGACGCGGCTCGAGCGGCTCGAGCAACGGCGAGCGGCCCACCCCGGTGCCGCGGTCTTTCTTCACTGAGCGATGTTTCATTAGGCACCCTCGTCCGTGGACGTCGATGCGGGGTAGACACATCCCCCATCCCTCGAAGTGGGTGGTTCTGGAGCGGTGTGAACCCGGTCACAAGGCATCGATCGACTCTCGATCGTATCGGCGGGTTAGGCCTTAACCTTGAGGAAATCCGACCTCCATGGGCCTATCCGTGAGTCTCCGTTGAGGCACCGCCGAAGTGTTAGTGAAGGCCGAGCGGCGCGCTTCGGAATACTCGACCAAGACCGGGTCGGCCCGGCCCCGCGCCGCTCGTGGGCTCAAGCATCGCGTTCCCCGCGCCGATAGCTCGATAACCGCGCCTGCATTGATGGCGTGGCTGGCGATGGAGCGAGACGTATGGATTCAGATGGCAGCCCCGCAGGCCGAACCGGCCCCGTTGTGCATTTCTGTCTTTCAACCTGCCGTGAGGCGAAACGATGAGCGCCGCACCTGAATCCCACCGCACGGTGGTTCGCGTGCTCATCGCCGACGATGAGCCGCTGATCTGCGAGACCTACCAGGAGTTTCTTGCCCCCGAGTGGCTGCCCCCGGAGCACGCGAACTCCGAGGCCCGCCGTGACGCTGACTGCGCGCCCCGCTACGACGTGGTCTGCTGTACCCAGGCCCGCGAGGCGGTTGACGAGGTGGTGCAGGCGATCGAGGCCGGTGACCCCTTTGCGATCGCCTTTCTTGACGTGAGCATGCCGCCCGGCGAGGACGGCGTGTGGGCGGCCGAGCGCATCCGTGAGCTCGATCCCGCAGTCGAGATCGTCATGGTCACCGCCCAGACCGATCTTGACCCGAGGGAGATTGCGGCGCGGGTTCCCCCCGCCGACAAGCTCCTGTATCTCCAAAAGCCGGCCCACGCGCACGAGATCGTCCAGTTCGCCTCGGCGCTGGGCGCGAAGTGGCGCGCGGAGCGCGACCTCGGCAAGAGCCAGGCCCGCCTCGCCACCGCGCAGCGCATCGCCAAGTTCGGGCACTGCGAGTGGGAGCCCCAGACCGGCGACGCCTGGTGGTCCCCGGAGCTGAGCCGGATCTTCGGCCTGCAAGCCGACCAGGACTGCGGGCCGATCGAGACGCTGTGGGCGTGCATCCACCCGGACGACGCCGTGGCGGTCGCCGCCGCCGCTGCCCGCACCCTGCGGGAAGGGACGGCGCAGGCGATCGAGTACCGAATTCGGCCCCGCGAAGGCCGGGAGCGATTCATCCAGCACGAGTTCGTGGCGATGCCGGGGAGCGCAAAGAGCCTCCCTCGGATCGTGGGCTCGGTCCAGGACGTGACCGAGCGTAAGCGCACCGAGCGCACGTTTCGTCAGCTCGCCTACTACGACCAGGTGACCGAGCTTCCTAACCGCAGCTTTCTGACCCAGCACCTGCCGTACGTGCTGAGCCAGGCCAAGCGCTACCGGCGAAGCGTCGCCCTGATGTTCATCGACCTCGACAAGTTCAAGGCCATCAACGACACCTACGGCCACAGCGTCGGTGACGATCTGTTGAGTGAAGTCGGCCGGCGGCTGAAGAGCTGCGTACGGGACAGCGATTGCGTGGCCCGCACCGACCGGGTCGAGGTACTCGCGCCTGCGGTCGAGGACGGAGACGCCACGGTTGCGCGCTTCGGCGGGGACGAGTTCATCGTGCTGCTGAGCGAGGTGGCCGGCGAGCAGGCACCGGCGGTGGTGGCGGATCGCATTCTCAAGGCCTTCAACGTGCCGGTGCGACTCGCCGGCGAGGACGTGGTGGTCAAGACGAGCATCGGCATCGCGGTGTACCCCAAAGACGGCGACGACGCCGAGTCGCTGCTAAAAAGCGCCGATGCCGCCATGTATCTCGCGAAGGAAAGCGGGCGGGACAACTTCCAGTTCTACACCGAGGTGCTGAACGCCGCGGCCGCGAAGCATTCCTCGCTCGAGTCAGACCTGCGCCACGCCCTCGAGGCCGAGGAGATCCTGCTCTACTACCAGCCCAAGGTGGATTTGAGCACCGGGGCGGTGGTGGGGGCGGAGGCGCTGATGCGCTGGCGGCGCCCGGGGATCGGCATCGTGACCCCGTCGCACTTCATCCCGCTCGCGGAAGAGACCGGGCTCATCGTCCCGCTCGGCGAGTGGGTGATCGAGAACGCTTGCCGGCAGCTCGCGCGCTGGGAGCAAGAGGGGCTCGCCCGGGTGCCGGTCTCGATCAACCTGTCGTCCCGTGAGTTCAACCACGAGCGTCTCGTGCGCCAGCTCCGTGAGTCCCTGGCCGGGTCGGGCGTCACGCCCGAGCGGCTCGAGCTCGAGGTGAGCGAGCGAGTCCTGATGCAGGACACCAGCGCCAGCAAACGCATATTGACCGAGCTCAAAGACATCGGGCTCGCGGTCGCGGTGGACGACTTCGGCACCGGCTACTCCTCCCTGACCCATTTGCGGCGGTTGCCGCTCGACTCGCTCAAGATCGATCGAGCATTGATTCGAGATATCCTGTCCAACGACGACGACCGGGCCATAGTCGAGGCGATCATCGCGATGGCGCAACGCATCAAGCTCGCCACCATCGGCGAAGGAGTGGAGACCCGCGCCCAGATGGAGCTCCTCAAGCGCGAGAGCTGCGAGGCGATCCAGGGCTACCTGGTGAGTCACCCCCTGCCGGTCGAGGAGTTCGAGTC
This sequence comes from Gammaproteobacteria bacterium, assembly GCA_041594935.1. GTDB lineage: Bacteria > Pseudomonadota > Gammaproteobacteria > HK1 > HK1 > JBFHLI01. The sequence continues at coordinate 20,787 of JBFHLI010000024.1, forward strand.
GCAGTTCCTGCGCGGTCACGCGTCCCAGGTCGTCGCTGGCTTCGGCTGAAAGCCCGGGGCGTGCACCCCGCCGTGCGAAAATCCGCTCCTCGACCTCGATCACCGTGGTCTTCCTTCTCGGCTAGCTGAAGCGATCAAAGTCACTGCGCCGACGTACTAGTCTGGAAATTTCACCAAGGACCCGGGACGATGGCGACGGATAAGCGAGTCTGGACGCCGGGCTGGAGCGCAAGGGATAGCCGTGGCTATCGCTTGCGCGAAGCCCAAGTCCGGGCA
>JBFHLI010000025.1:0-20936 GCA_041594935.1 Gammaproteobacteria bacterium
ATCGACGTTCACCTGATGGTCAAGCCGGTGGACCGGATCATCCCGGACTTCGCCCGCGCCGGCGCCTCGTACATCACCTTCCACCCCGAGGCGAGCGAGCACATCGATCGATCGCTCGGGCTGATTCGCGAGCACGGCTGCCGGTCGGGCCTGGTCTTCAATCCCGCCACTCCGCTCGAGGCGCTGCGCCACGTGATGGACAAGCTCGACATGATTCTGATCATGTCGGTGAACCCCGGCTTCGGCGGGCAGGCCTTCATCCCCGGCGCGCTGGAGAAGCTCCGGCAGGCGAGAGATCTCATCGAGCGCAGCGGGCGCGAGATCCGGCTCGAGGTCGACGGGGGGGTGAAGCTCGAGAACATCCGCGCCATCGCGCAAGCCGGGGCGGACACCTTCGTCGCCGGCTCCGCGATCTTCGGCACCGAGGATTACCCCTCGACCATCTCCGCGTTTCGCGCCGAGCTAGCGCGGGCTCGATGACCGGGGAAGTGGCCCTGCCGCTACCGAGGCTCACCTTGATCGATCTCGACGGGACGCTCGTCGACACGGTGCCCGATCTCGCCTACTGCACCGATCGGATGCTCGCGGGTCTCGGTTACGCCGAGGTCGGCGAGGCGAGGGTGAGAGGCTGGGTGGGGAGCGGTCTTGACGCGCTCATCGAGCGCGCCCTCGCTCACCAGATCGGCCGCGCGGCCGAGCCGGATCTCGTGGCGCGGGCCCGGGCAAGCTTTCTCGACCTCTATGCGCATCACACCAGCGAGTCGAGCCGCGTGTACCCGGGGGTACGCGAGGGTCTCGAATTTCTGCGCGCCTCGGGCTCCGAGCTCGCCTGCGTCACCAACAAGGCGACGGCGTTCGCGGAGCGGCTGCTGCGCGACCTCGACCTCTTCCCGGAGTTCGCGCTGATCGTGTGCGGAGACACGCTCGCCACGAAGAAGCCGGACCCCGCGCCCCTGCTGCACGCGGCCGAGCACCTCGGAGTGGCGCCCCGGGAGTGCCTTCTGATCGGCGACTCGAGGACCGATGTCGAGGCGGCTCGAGCCGCGAATTTCGCGATCATCTGCGTCACTTATGGTTATAATCACGGCCTCGACATACGAGCCGCCGGCCCGGACGCGGTGATCGATTCGCTCGCAGAGCTGGAGCACGTACTGGGCCCGGCGCAATGGAAATCATGAACGTCACCGTCAATTCACGGCGGAGGTCTGCGGGACGGGAACGCTGGCGATGGTCGAGCAGATGATCGCGCCGGTGGGCCGTGTGCCCTTCTCGATGATGACTTCCCGTGGTGACCGTGATGACGCCTCAACAATTTGCCGAGTATTCCCGCCAAGGCTTTAACCGGATTCCGCTCATCCGCGAGGTGCTCGCGGATCTCGACACCCCGCTGAGCGCCTACCTGAAGCTCGCCGCGGGCCCCTACAGCTATCTCCTCGAGTCGGTGCAGGGCGGGGAGAAGTGGGGCCGGTTCTCGATCATCGGCCTGCCGTCCCGAACGCGGGTGCGGGTGCGCGGACCCGAGGTCACGGTCGAGCGCGACGGGCGAGTCCTCGAGCGGGCGTCCGAGACCGATCCCCTCGAGTGGATCGCCGGCTACCAGGCCCGCTTTCGCGCGGTGCCGGTGCCCCACCTGCCGCGTTTCAACGGCGGGCTCGTCGGCTACTTCGGCTACGACACGGTGCGTTACATCGAGCCCCGGCTCGGCCCCGCGCCGAGCCGCGATCCCCTCGACGTGCCGGACATCCTGCTGATGGTCTCGGAGGAGATCGTGGTGTTCGACAACCTGAGCGGAAAGCTCTACTTCGTGATCCACGCCGACCCTTCCGAGCCCGATGCCTTTGCGCGTGCGAGCCGGCGCCTTGACGAGCTCTCCGAACGGCTTCGCACCGCGAGCGTACCGATCGCCCGGCCCCCCCGGGGCCCGGTGGTGACGGAGTCGGACTTCGTATCGGAGTTTCCGCGCGAGCGCTACGAGGACGCGGTGCGCCGGATCAAGGACTACATCGTCGCCGGGGACGTGATGCAGGTGGTGCCGTCGCAGCGCATGACGGTCCCCTACCGGGCCTCGCCGCTGGACCTCTACCGGGCGCTTCGCAGCCTCAACCCATCGCCCTACCTCTACTACCTGAACCTCGACGATTTCTACATCGTCGGCTCATCGCCCGAGATCCTGGTCCACCTCGAGGATGACATCGTGACCGTGCGCCCGATCGCCGGCACCCGTCCGCGGGGGCGCACCGAGGAGGAGGACCTCGCCCTCGAGCACGACCTGCTGGCCGACCCGAAGGAGCTCGCCGAGCATTTGATGCTGATCGACCTGGGACGAAACGACGTCGGGCGAGTCGCCGAGATCGGGACCGTCGAGGTCACCGAGAAGATGGTGATCGAGCGCTACTCCCACGTGATGCACATCGTTTCCAACGTCACCGGGCGGCTCAAGCCCGGCATGAGCGCAGTCGACGCGCTGCGGGCCACCTTCCCGGCCGGCACCCTGAGCGGCGCGCCGAAGATCCGCGCGATGGAGATCATCGACGAGCTCGAGCCCGTCAAGCGCGGGGTCTACGGGGGCGCCGTCGGCTACGTCGGCTGGGGGGGGACGTTGGACACCGCAATCGCGATCCGCACCGCGGTCATCAAGGACGGGCAGCTGCATATTCAGGCCGGCGGCGGTGTCGTCGCCGACTCGGTTCCCGCGGCCGAGTGGGAAGAGACGATGAACAAGGGAAGGGCCGTCTTCCGCGCGGTGGCGATGGCCGAGGCCGGCCTCGACGGCGATTGAGGGGGCGCGAACATGGTGCTGATGATCGACAACTATGACTCGTTCACCTACAACCTCGTGCAGTACCTGGGCGAGCTCGGGGCCGAGGTGCGCGTTCGTCGAAACGACAAGATCACGGTCGCCGAGATCGACGACCTCTCGCCCGCGCACATCGTACTCTCGCCGGGTCCGTGCACCCCCAACGAGGCGGGCGTTTGTCTCGAAGTGGTGGCACGATTCGCGGGCCGCATTCCGATCCTGGGAGTCTGTCTCGGACATCAGTGCATCGGTCAGGCCTTCGGAGGCGAGATCGTGCGGGCGCGGGAGATCATGCACGGCAAGACGTCGCCCATCGAGCACACCGGTGAAGGGCTGTTCCACGGCATCGAGTGCCCGTTCGTGGCGACCCGGTATCACTCGCTCGTGATCGACAAACGCTCCAATCCCGATTGCCTGGAGGTCACCGCGTGGACGGCGGGCGAGACCGGCACCGTCGATGAGATAATGGGCGTGCGGCACCGGAGCCTCGACGTGGTGGGGGTGCAATTTCACCCCGAGTCGATACTCACCGAGCATGGCCACGAGCTGTTGAGAAACTTTCTGGTGCGCTGAGCCAAGGGTCCGTTGCCACCGCACCGCGGCCGTTGAGGGCAGAAGAGGAGACAAACCCGATGGACATGCAGGCGGCAATACGGGCGACGACCGAAGGCCGGGACTTGAGCGGCGGCGAGATGACCGAGGTGATGCGCGCGATCATGACCGGCGAGGCCACCCCGGCCCAGATCGGGGGGTTCCTCATCGGTCTTCGCATGAAGGGCGAGACGGTGGAGGAGATCGCGGCGGCGGCGAGCGTGATGCGCGAGCTCGCCACCCACGTCGAAGTCTCGGCCACCCCCCTGGTGGACACCTGCGGGACGGGGGGTGACGGCGCGAGCACCTTCAACATCTCCACCACCAGCGCGTTCGTGGCCGCCGGGGCCGGGGCCAAGGTGGCCAAGCACGGGAACAAGTCGGTGTCCAGCCAGTCGGGCAGCGCCGACGTGCTGGAGGCGGCCGGGGTCAAGCTGGGCCTCATGCCCGAGCAGGTCGGGCGTTGCATCGAGGAAGTGGGCGTAGGCTTCATGTTCGCGCCTGCCCATCACCGGGCGATGAAGCACGCGGTGGGGCCGCGCCGCGAGATGGGGGTGCGCACGCTGTTCAATCTGCTCGGCCCGCTCACCAATCCCGCCTTCGCCCCGAACCAGCTGATCGGGGTTTTCAGCCCGGACTGGGTGGTGCCGATCGCCGAGGTGCTCAACCGGCTCGGCAGCCGACACGTGCTCGTGGTTCACGCCGAGGACGGCCTGGACGAGCTGAGCATCGGCGCCCCCACCCGCGTCGCCGAGCTCAAGGACAAGCGCGTCAAGGAGTACACGGTGACCCCCGACCAGCTCGGCCTGCCGCTCACGAGTCGAGAAGCGCTCGCGGTCGACTCGGTCGCGGCCAGCCTCGCGATGATGCGATCGGTGCTCGACAACGTCCCGGGACCCGCGCGTGACGTGGTCGCGCTCAATGCGGGGGCGGCGATCTACGTCGCCGGCCTGAGCGAGGACCTCGAGAGCGGAGTGAGCGCGGCGCGAGCGTCGATCGAGAGCGGTGCCGCGCGCGCGCGCCTCGATGCCCTGGTCGCGTTGAGTCAGCGTTTCTGACCGCGGTGGGCGCCCCGGATATCCTCCAACGGATCGTCCGCCACAAGGCGGAGGAGGTGGCGGCGCGGGCCGCCGCGGTATCGCTCCGGAAGGTCTCGGGCCGGGCGGAGCGGGCCTCGCCGGTGCGACCGTTCGCAGCAGCGCTGCGGGAGCGGATCTCGGCCGGGGGCCCGGCGGTCATCGCCGAGGTCAAGAAGGCTTCGCCGAGCAAAGGGGTATTACGCGACCCCTTCGAGCCGGCCGCCATCGCGGCGAGTTATGCCCGCCACGGCGCGAGCGCTTTGTCGGTGCTCACCGACGTTCACTTCTTCCAGGGAGCCGACGAGCATCTCGAGCAGGCGCGAGCGGCGTGTGCACTGCCGGTGCTCAGGAAGGACTTCGTGATCGACCCGTATCAAATCTACGAAGCCCGCGCGCTCGGGGCCGACTGCGTGCTGCTGATCGTGGGGGCGCTCGGCGACGCCCAGCTCACCGAGCTCGCGGGGCTCGCCGCGCACCTGTCGATGGACGTGCTCATCGAGGTCCACGACGGCAACGAGCTCGAGCGGGCCCTCGGGGTAAACGCACCGCTGCTCGGCATCAACAACCGGGATCTGCACACGTTCAATACGAACCTGGACACGACGCTCGCCCTGCTCGCGCAGATTCCGGGAGATAGGACGGTGATCACCGAGAGCGGCATTCACTCGCGCGAGGACGTGGCCCGGATGCGCGAGCGCGGTGTGCAGGGTTTCCTGGTGGGTGAGGCGTTCATGCGCGCGCCGGACCCGGGCGCGCGTCTCGCCGAGCTATTCGACCTCGATCAACGCGTGCCGTAGACGACGATGGTCTTGCCGGCGACGCTGATGAGGTGCTGCTCCTCGAGCGTCTTCAGCACCCGCCCCACCATCTCTCTCGAGCAACCCGCGATACGCCCGAGCTCTTGTCGGGTGATCCGGATCTGCATCCCATCGGGGTGAGTCATCGCGTCGGGCTGCTCGCACAGGTCCAGCAGCGCGCGGGCGACGCGTCCCGCCACATCAGTGAAGGCGAGGTCACCGACCTTGCGGCTGGTGTCGCGCAGCCGGATCGCGAGCTGACCGAGCAGCGCGAACAGCACCTCGGGCATCTCGTTGGTCAGCATGCGCAGGCGATCGTAACTGATCTGGGCGACCTCGCACTGGGTTCGGGCCCGCACCCACGCGCTTCGCTCGCGCTTCTCGTCGAACATTCCGATCTCGCCGAAGAAGTCGCCGCGGTTCAGATAGGCGAGCACGATCTCGTGCCCGTCGTCGTCCTCGATCAGCACCGACACCGAGCCGGTCACCAGATAGTACAGCTCGTCGGAGTGATCGCCCGCGTTGATGATCACAGTCTTGGCGGGATACGTCCGGCGATGACAGTGCTCGAGGAAGCGTTGCACCACTCCCTCCTGCTCCATGATATTGGATGCCACTCTTCTCATCGCTGTTCACCGCTCTCCGAGAAATTGCTTGAAAAAGCGCGAGTAACTCAATTCATTCTAGGCTCTCGCTGCTCACCTGTCGAACTGTGCAAGCCTGGACATTTCACCAAGGACCCGGGACGATGGCGACGCATGGGCGAGTCTGGACGCCGGGCTGGAGCGCGAGGGATAGCCGTAAGCTATCGCTTGCGCGAAGCCCATGTCCAGGCGCGCATAGCCGAGCCAGCGCCCGGGTAGACTTGCCGCGGAAACAAATTGGATCGAGCCGAGGCCGCCCAAAGCGACCGACATTCTCACCGTTCTCAAAAAGCTTAACGAACAGCGGCGAGGCGCCTTGGTGAAATGTCCAGGCTAGGCTCGCGCCGTCGCCCTCGAGAGGAGTCTCGCGTTGAAGGCACGAGTGAAATGGGTCGAGGACGTCGTCTTCCTTGGCGAGTCGGGCAGCGGACACGCGGTGGTGATGGACGGCGCCCCGGAATCCGGGGGCCGGAATCTCGGGGTTCGCCCGATGGAGACCCTCCTCATCGGGCTCGGCGGATGCAGCGCCTTCGACGTCGTGAGCATCCTCAAGAAAGGTCGTCAGCAGGTAACCGACTGCGTGGTCGAGATCGACGCGGAGCGGGCCGAGAGCATACCCAAGGTGTTCACCCGGATTCACATGACCTACACCATCACCGGTCGCAACCTCGGCGAGCCGCAGGTCAGACGAGCGGTGGAGCTCTCGGCCGAGAAGTACTGCTCGGCAACCGCAATGCTCCGCGCGAGCGCCGCCATCACCCACGAGATCCGCATCGTCGCCGATTAGCCGCGCGAGTCACGGGCCGTCGGGCGCGAATCGGACCGTATTGCCTTCCCGACTCAGACCGCGGCGTCCGCAGTCGCCTCGCGCGCCCGTGCGAGCAGCACGATCTCGTCCTCACCCCGGCGCCACTCCGCGGTGCCGAATCGAGCGGTGAAGGCCTGCGACGATTCGACGCACGCTCTCAACTTTCGTATCAGCTGGGTGGCGGCCGAGGCGGTGGTCTCGGGTAGCACAAGCAGGAACTCCCAGTCGTCGCAGCGCCCGACACTGTCGGCCCAGCGGGTGCTGTCTCGGAGCAGCCCGCTCGCGCTCGAGAGCGTGAGGCTGGGGTGGTCGAGCACCGCGCCGGAGCGGGGCGGGGGCTCGACCCGCATCACCACCGCGGTGAGGGGATTGCCGTAGCGCCGGCTGCGCGAGACCTCGTTGCGAAGCGTGCGCAGGATCCCGTCCCGGTCCTGCAGACCGGTCAGCCGGTCCACTCGGGGCCGGCTCGTCAGCATTCGCAGCAGATGATTCTGCGCTTTCGGCCTGCGCTCCTCGTGGCCCGACTCCATGAAGTAACGTACCCTGATGCCGCTCTCGCTGTACTCGGGCAAGATGTCCTCGATGCACTTCAGACGACGCTCCGGGCCCTGCTCCTGGGTCGGCGGGGCCCGAAACAACCGCTTTCCCCGGGCACCGGGCAGGGGCTCGAGGGGCAAGCTGCCGGTGTGATCCCCGATGAGCTCGCCTCCCTCGACGCCGAGCTGCCAGGCCAGGGTGTGGTTAACCCAGACGATCATGCCCTCGCAGTCCTCCACCAGGACCCCGACCGGGGCGTAGTTGAGAACGTCGAACAGCTCGGTGGCTTCCAGGGGGGCGACCTTAGCCTTCATGCGTCATGATTCCGCCGGCGCTAGGGCTCGATCGAAGTTGGCGAGTGATTCGGGCACGTACGCATAGCGGTTGGAGGGGCGAAAACTTTAGTCGGCAAGCTCCCCGACGGGGCGATCCCGTGGCGCCGGGAAGCACGTTCTCGAGACCGAGGTCCGGTGCTAACCCCGCCTGCAAGCGGGCTGCGCTCACTCGACCGATGCCCAGAAGCGTGTACCGCTCCCAGCCTGGATATCTCTAGACGTTCTTGTAAGGGTCGGCCGCATCGCGCAGCCCGTCGCCCAAGAAGTTGAAAGCGAGCACCGCGATGATCACCGGCACCACCGGAAACATCAGCCACGGATACAGGGCCACCGCGTTGATGTTCTGGGCCTCGGTGAGCAGCACCCCCCAGCTCGTGATCGGGGGGCGCAGGCCGAGACCGAGGAAGCTGAGCGCGGTCTCGCCGAGGATCATCGACGGAATGGAAAGGGTGGCCGAGGCGATCAGATGACTCATGAAGTTCGGCAGCAGGTGGCGCCCGATGACCCGGCTCGGGCGCGCGCCCATCAGTACCGCCGCGGTGCAGAAATCCTCCTCGCGCAGCGCCAGCAGCTTGGAGCGCACCGCGCGTCCGAGCCCGGTCCAGTCGATGAGGCCGAGGATGATCGTGATGCCGAAGAACACCCCCACCGGCGACCACGTGACCGGTAGCGCCGCCGACAACGCCATCCACAGCGGCAGCTCGGGAAAAGAGCGGATGATCTCGATGGCCCGCTGGACCACGCTGTCGACCCACCCGCCGTAGTACCCCGCGAGCCCCCCGAGGACGATGCCGAGGACGAAGCTCACCATGATCCCGATCAGCCCGACCGTGAGGGAGATCCGCGCCCCGTAGATCATCCGCGAGAGGATGTCGCGTCCGAGCCGGTCGGTGCCGAGCAGGTACAGGGTGCCGTTCTCGGCCGGACAGAAGAGGTGAAAATCCCCGCGCATCAAGCCGAGGTACTTGTATCGGTCGCCGCGGCAGAAGTACCGCAGGGGCTGCACCCGGTCGAAGTTGGTGCTGTACTCGCGGCGCAGGTTCTCCATGTTGAGCCGGAAGTCGAGACCGTAGACGAAGGGGCCGACGAACCGACCCTCGTGAAACAGATGAAGCCTCTGGGGGGGCGCGTAGATATGGCGGGTGTCGCGAGAGTGAAGCTCGTAGGGGGCGAGGAACTCACTCGCGAAGATCGACAGGTACATGATCGCCAGCACCACTCCGGATATCACCGCGAGGTGGTGACGCTTTAGACGCCACCACATCATCCGCCATTGCGACGCGAAGTAGAACCGCTCCTGCTCCGGCGTGAGCGCTTCGATCGAGTACGGGTCGAAGGGCTCGCTCGAGACGAAGTGCGCTTCCGCGGTCGGCGGAGATCCGGTCTCGCGGGTCAACGGATCTGCCCCCCGTAGAGCCGGATGCGCGGGTCCAGCGCGGCGAGCGCGAGGTCGGACAGGAACATCCCGATGACCGTCAGGAGCGAGAGGAACATCAGGAACGAGCCGGCGAGATACATGTCCTGGCTCTGCAGGGCGTGCAGCAGCATCGGGCCGGTGGTCGGCAGCGATAGAACCACCGACACGATCGCGGCGCCCGAGATCACCTGGGGCAACAGATTCCCGATGTCGGCGATGAACGGGTTGAGCGACATCCGCAGCGGATACTTCACCAGCGCCCGGAACGACGGGAGGCCCTTCGCGCGCGCGGTGATCACGTACTGTTTCTGCAGCTCGTCGAGGAGGTTCGCCCGCAGCCGGCGGATCATCCCCGCGGTGCCCGAGGTGCCGATCACGATGACCGGGATCCACAGGTGCTCGAGAACCGACAGGAGCTTGGGCCAGCTCATCGGCTCGTTTAGATAGCGCTCGTCCATCAGGCCGCCGATTGACGTCCCGAACACCACATTGGCGAAGTACAGCAGCACCAGGGCGAGGAGAAAGTTTGGGGTTGCCAGGCCGAGAAACCCGATGAAGGTGAGACCGTGGTCGGTCCAGCTGTACTGGTGGGTGGCGGAGTACACGCCGATTGGAAAGGCCACCACCCAGGTGAAGATGATCGTCGCCAGCGACACCACGAAAGAGAGGAACAACCGGTCCCCCACCACATCGGATACCGGCAGACTGTATTCGAACGAGTACCCCAGATTGCCCTGCAGCATGCCGGTCACCCAGGAGAAGTACTGCTGGATCGGCGGCTTGTCCAGACCGTACTGCTGGCGCAGGAACGCGATTTTCTCCTGGCTGACGCTCTCCCCCTGGCTCTGGAGCTCGGCGATGTAGGTGCTGAGATAGTCGCCCTCGGGAAGCTGGATGATCACGAAGATGAGAGCGCTGATCACCACCAGGGTCGGAATCATCACCAGCACGCGGCGCACGAGGTAGTTGAACATCCCTTGGGTTTCTCCCCTTTGTTTGGCGGCTACGCCCGCTATAACGCGGATGGGTGCGCGCGCACGTAGTGACCCTCGCCCACCTCGATAAACTCGGGGCTTTCTCGCCCCGCCACGATGAACCCGGCCGGCCACGCGGCGGGGTTGGAGACCCGGCCCTCCATCAGCGCGTCGAGATCGAGCTTGCGGTCCGGGTCCGCGCGGGGCACCGCGGTCAGAAGGGCGCGGGTGTAGGGGTGAACCGGGTTGCTGAACAAAGCCTCCCGCGGCGCGACCTCGACCAGGTATCCGGCGCACATCACCGCAATGCGGTCCGCCATGTAGTCCACGACCGCGAGGTTGTGCGAGATGAACAGGTAGGTGAGGCCGAGCTCCGCCTGGAGATCCTTCAGCAGGTTGAGGATCTGAGCCTGCACCGACACGTCGAGAGCAGAGACCGGCTCATCGCAGATCAGCAGCTCGGGATGGAGCGCGAGCGCGCGAGCGATGCCGATGCGCTGTCGTTGACCGCCGGAGAAGCTGTGCGGATAACGCGACAGGAACCTCGGGTCCAGCCCGACCTGCCGCATGAGCTCCTTGACTCGGGTCTCGCGCGCCGGCCGATCCCCGACCCGATGAATGACCAGCGGCTCGCTGATGAGGTCGTAGACCGTCATCCGCGGATTGAGCGAGCCGAACGGGTCCTGGAAGATGAACTGGAGCTTGCGTCGAAACTCGATGAGCGCCTCGCCCTCCAGGTCGAGCAGCGGCACGAGCTGCCCCTCGTCGTTGTACACGATCTCGCCCCGATCCGGGTTTAGGGCCCGCATGATCATCTTGCTCAGCGTCGTCTTGCCGCAGCCGCTCTCCCCCACCAGGCCCAGGCACTCGCCGCGCTCGATGTGGAAGGTGACGTCCTCCACCACCTTGACGCGCAGCTCGTCCCCACCGCCGCCGAACCATCCCGACTTGCGGATACCGAAAGCCTTGCTGAGGTGGCGCACCTGCAGCAGCGGGCCCGCCCGGCTCGCCTTCTCCGACCACCGCACGCGCGCTTGCGGCTGCTCCACCGAGGCCGGCGCGATCTCGCGAATCGGCGTGAGCCGCTCTCCGCGCTTCATACCGAGGCGAGGCACCGCCCGCATGAGGGCTTTGAGATAGGGGTGCTGCGGATTGCGGAAGATGTCGTGCAGTGCCCCCCGCTCTACCAGCTTGCCGTGGTACACGACCGCGACCTCGTCGGCCATGTTCGCGACCACCCCGAGATCGTGGGTGATCAGCAGCAAGGCCATTCCGAGCTCGGCCTGGAGGTCCTTGATGAGGCGCAGGGTCTGGGCCTGGATGGTGACATCGAGCGCCGTCGTCGGCTCATCGGCAATGAGCAATGCGGGCCGGCACACCAGCGCCATCGCGATCATCGCTCGCTGTCGCAGGCCTCCGGAAAGCTCGAACGGATAGGTTCGCAGGGCCTTTCGAGGGTCCGGGAATCCGACGCGATCGAGCATCTCGGCCGCCAGGTCCGCCGCTTCGGCGCGGCTGCAGTCGCGGTGCAGCCGCACCGCCTCCATTATCTGATTGCCCACGGTGTGCAGCGGCGAGAGGGACGTCATCGGCTCCTGGAAGATCATCGAGATCCGCCCACCGCGAATGCTTCGATACTCCTTGCTGCTTGCATCCAGCGAAGCGAGGTCGACCGGCGGTGCACCGGTAGCCGCCAGGGCTGGGTCCGCGAACAGGATCTCGCCGTCGGTGATCCGGGCGGTGCCCGGCAAGATTCCGAGGATGCCCTGCGCGGTCACCGATTTTCCCGATCCCGACTCGCCCACGATTGCAACCGAACGCCCATCGGGAATTCGGAACGAGACCCCGTCGACCGCGCGCACGACCCCCTGGCCGTGCAGGGCAAACTCTATCTTGAGATCCTTGACCTCCAGCAACGGTTGGCTCATCGACGCTCAGGAGCTCCGATCGAAGCGGTGGTTCGGCTGCATCTTGCCTCAGGATGCCTCTTGGAGGGTGGGGCCGGGTTCCGGCGTGACCTCGTGGCCGAGGGCTCTGAAGTTGGTCGCGGTGGCGAGGCTCAAGGACAGCGCCTGGTCCCTTGCGATCTGCACCGAGCGCGCCGCCAGCCGGTCAAAACCCTCGAGTCGGGAGTCGACGCGCACCATCTCCTTACCGGCCCTCAGGGTCAGCTGCATCCAGCCGTTACGGCGATCCCGCCGGGTCGAGAAATAGGCGAGGTCGACCTTGGTGATCTCCCGCCACTGCACCCGGCCGCCCCAGGGCGACGACTCGATCGCCGCGTCCGAGACGACCACTCGGGTGCGGCTACGAATCAGGCCCTGCAGCCCGAGGATCGCAAACAGAGTCGCGAGCCCGATCAGGATCGCGAAGCCGATGGACGCCACGGGAAGCTGGGTGGCGGGCACGCCGGTCAGGACGAGGCCCGCCGCCGATCGCAGGTAATCGCCCATCACCCGGCGCGGCGGATACCGATAGGTCGAGGTCACGCTGGCCACACCGCCTCCCCGGCCGCGAGCCACCGCGCCGCCGGAAGACCGGCGGTGCGCTCGAACAGCTGCCGCATGAACTTCCAGCAACCCTCGTCGTGGTTCAGGTGATGAGTCAACACCCCGGTCGCCTCCGCCGCGTCGACGCGCCGCTCGCGTCGCGCCACCAAATGGGAGGTGATCAGGCCGAGCGCGGTCGCCTCGCCGACGAAGTGGCGCGAGCCCTTCCAATCGATGATGTCCGCATGACAGTTCGCCTGCCGCAATCCCGGCCGGGGGCTCGCCTGCGCTCGCGCGCCGTAGGTCGATATGGCGCTGAGACCGAGGCGAGGAAGCTCTTCGAGCAGGTCGGAGCCGATTCGATTCCAGGGGGGCACCAGCACCGGCAGAAACCGACCTTCGAAGAGCGCGGCCAACCGATCCCGGCCCTGGCGCAGGTCTTCGAGCATCGCTGCCTTCGGCCGGTGCGGGCCGAGCTCCGCCTTCTTCTCGGCGGCCGGAGCGTGATTCCGGTGCGCATAGCCGTGCTGCAGCACGGCGCTGCGCTCACACGCTTCCAGACCGTCGGCAAGCTCCGGCCCCGCTTGCTCGGGGACCACGGCGATCGCAACCGGAATCCCCGCCCGGTTACTCATCTCGATCAGCGTCTCGAGCGCCGGCGTGGGCCGGCATGCATCGTCGTCTCGCCACCAAAGCGTGGCCGCGCGCCCCGCCGCTGCCCAGCGCCCGAGCTCGTGCACCAATTCGTCCCAGGCTGCGCGCGCATGCTGCATGACCAAGAGAATCCACACCGACTCGCGTCATCATGTTATCCAGGAGGTGGTGCATTTTCATCCGGGCCAAGTCCACCTCCGTCCTGGCTCGACGCGCCTACCAGACGCGCGACGATGTCGACGCTCGCCCGCGCGCCGTCCCGGCGAAGCGCCATCGGGCGCGGCCGATCCTGCGACATCAGCCGCTCCAGCGCGGTGGCGAGGGCAAGGGGATCGAGATCGGGCTCGGGAATGACCACCGCATGGCCGCGCTCGGCCAGCACCCGCGCCCGGATCGTCTGCTCCTCCTCTCCCCCCTCGGCAAACGGGACCAGAACCATCCTCGCCCCCGAGCAAAGGGCCTCGAGGGCGGTATTGTAACCGGCTTGCGACACCGAGACCGCGCAGTTACCGAGCAGGTCGGGAAAATCGGGTCGGTTTCTCTCCACCACCACTCCTGGCGGGGCCGCGGCTCGCAACCCCTCCAGCACCGACTCCGGCAGGGCGAGCCCGACCAGGCAACGCCAGCTGAGGCCCAGGTGCCGGCACTTCCCCGCCGCCTCGATCGCGGTTCGCAGCAGACGCTCGCCCACCGGACCGCCCCCCGCGGAGACCAGCACCTCGCCGGGTCGGCCCTCGTCCGCCGCGGCCCGGCGTGTCGGCTCGACGATGTAGCCGGTGTACTCCAGCTCGGGTGCGATCTGCGCCGCGAGCGCGAAGCTCGCGGAAAGCGGCACCAGATCGGGGTCACCGTGCACCAGCACCCGGTCGAAGTAACGCTTCACCTCCTCGACGATGAGCTCGTTACGCCCCGGCTTTCGCTTCGGCTCCAGGATATCGCGCACCGACGAGATCACCACCGGCCTTGGACGCGCGCGGTGCGCCGCGTCGAGCAGCGGCCGGAGCTCGAACGCAAACATCCGGCGCGCGAAGGGATAGGACTCGATCAGCAAGGCCATGGGGCGCACCCGGGCAAACGCTTCGAGGAGCTGCCAGGTCCTGGCCGCCCGCCACGCATCACCGATCGGTTCCCCGCGCTCGCCGATCAAGCAGTGATAAGCGGCATCGCTCGCGCGTACCGGCGGCAGCTGCACGAGCTCGGCCCCACCGATGTCGAGATCCGGCACCGCGAATCCCCCGGATACGTAGCAGACCGACCACCCTCGCTCGCAGAACGCACGCGCGATCGCGGCCATCCGACGCTGGTGACCAACCCCGAGCAGGTGCTGCACATGCAGCATGACGCGTGCGCTCATTACCGGGCCGCGCTCATCGAGCTCCGCGCAGCTCGATGTTGAGCTCGAGCGCTCGCATCCTTCCTCCCCGGGGCTCGAAACCGAACAGGTGGGCGCAGTCCCAGTCCAGCCGATGGGGCGGGGCGGCGGTCATGTCCCACCCGGTCGCAAGCGCCAGCATCGCGCGGATGACCCCCTTGTGGGTCACCGCAATCGTTGCGCTGCCGTTCCCGCCCACCTCCCCGAGCCACGCGCTAAGACGCGCCTGCACCTCCCGGGGGCTCTCTCCTCCCGGGGGTCGGAAATCGAGGCCTCGGCGCTCGTTGGCAGTCATCTGCTCGCCGAGCCCGGCGCGCAGCTCGGCGAGCGTTCGCCCCTCCCACGCGCCCCAGCTCATTTCCCGCACGCGGGGCTCGAGCGCCGGCTCGCGGGCACCGAGGACGCACGCCGTCTCCCGCGCCCGGCGCAGCGGGCTCGCGACCCAATTGAACTCGAGAAAGCGCGCGGGAACCCGCCACGCCGCCACCTGGCGGCGCCCTGATTCGCTCAGGCCGACGTCGGTTTGCCCCTGAATGCGGCCCGCCTCGTTCCACTCGGTCCGGCCGTGGCGCAGCATCAGGACCGGCACCGGTTCTGGGGCGCTCAAGGGCGGAGGCCGCAGATCAGGGTGTCGAGCGCCGCGCTCGCGCCACCGAGAGAATGCTCGCGGGCGGCCCGGCGCACCGCGCGAGCACCCATCGCACGGCGCCGCCGGGGGTCTGCCAGGAGCTCGAGCACCGCGGCCGAGATGCCAGCCGGCGCCGCCTCGGGCACCAGCAGACCGCTTCGCCCGTGGTCCACGACCTCCGCGACCCCGCCGCAGCGTCCCGCCACCACCGCCAGCCCGGCCGCCTGCGCCTCGAGCAACGCCATGCCGTAGGCTTCGTTCACCGCCGGCCACACCAGGAGGTCGCAACCGGCGTAGAAGCACCCCAGGGGCTGCGGTCCCTGTCGTCCGACGAAGCGCACCCGGCCCGGCCCGAACCCCTCGAAGAGCGCTTCGACCTCGGTCCGCGCCGCGCCGTCGCCGACGACCACCAGCTGCCAGGCCGTCGCCAGTGATTGCCGCAAGGCGGCCGCGAGCCGGCGATACGACTCGAGCTTGTCGCCGAAGCGCATCATCGCGACCGTGAGCAGCCACGGAGCCCCGGGGTCGAGCCGGTGACGGGAGGCGAGCTCGCGCCGCTGCGCCTCGCGCGGAGACGGCGGAGGGCGGATTGGCTCGTCCAGGAACGGCCGCAGGTGCAGCATCCGGGCATCGGGCCTCAAGAGCGGTCGAATGCACTCGATGTCGACCCGGTTCAAGGCGAGCACCGCCGCGGCCCGGCCGATGGCCCGGGCACTCGCCCGATGCCCGTCGCGCCACCGGCCGTCTTCCTGCTTGGGCGCATAGGAGGCTTCCGCGATGACGTAGGGAATGGCCAGCCCGCCCGTGACCCGCGGCCCGATCCAGTCCGGTGCCTTGTGGTAGACGTGGTAGCTGAACCACAGGTCGGGGCGCTCCCCGTGCCCGTAGCGCCGCAGCAATCGCTCCGCGAGCCGGGTGCCGATCCGCTCCAGGCGAGCCTGCCGCAGCGCATCACCGCGACCTTCCCACGACCGAAACCGCGAGGCGAGCTCGACCCGGTGCCCGGCGAGCTCGAGCGCGCGGACCAGCAGCCGCGCCATCCGCCGGTCGCCAGAGGGCGAAGGATGGGTTGGCGGCTTCATCGGCGCGTAGAAGGCGATGTTCAACGTGGGTGCGGTTCCACAAGACCGCGGTGAACGACGCGACGGTGCATCAGTTTTCGACCCCGGCGCCCGCGAACTTCGCGAACAGGCGGCAAAGACCCGCCTCCGACGAGAACGCCTCGCGCACCCGTGCATTGCCCGCCGCTCCGAGCCGGGCGCGGAGCTCGGGGTTCCTCACCATCCGCTCGATGGCCGCCGCGAGCCCCGCCCGGTCGCTCGGCGCCACCAGCAACCCGTTGACCTCATCGCCGATCAGCTCCGGAATGGCCGACACCCGGGTCGCCACGCAGGCAAGCGACTGGCTCTGCGCCTCCACCAGCACGTTGGGCAGCCCGTCGCGGTCGCCGTCGCCCGCCACCCGGCACGCGAGGGCGAACAGATCCGCCTCGGTGTACTCGCTCAGTACCTCACGCTGGGGCCGGGGCCCCAGCCACACCACCCGCTCGTCGATGCCAAGACGCACCGCCTCGCGCTCGAGCCGGCGGCGCAGCGGCCCTCCGCCGATGTGCACGAAACGCCAGCTCAACCCGGCCGGGAGCAACGCCAGCGACTCGAGGAGATCGTCGTAGCCCTTCTTCTCGACCGCTCGCCCCACCGAGAGGATGCGAACGGGGTCCTCGGCCCTCGAGCCGTCCCGCCGCGACGGCGGTCTCGACGAAGGGGGAAACGAGCGCAGGTCGAGACCGTGGTAGACGAGCTCGACCGTATCCGGCCGGGGCGCCAGGCGCTGCAAGTGCTCGAGGTTCACCGCGGTGCAGGTCACCGCCCAGCGACAGTCTGCTAGCTTCTCCCGCTTCTCCCACTCGGGGGAGGTCCAGATGTCCTTGGCGTGGGCCGAGCAGCTCCAGGGCAAGCCGGTCAGCCCGCTCGCGTACCGCGCGACCGAGGCCGGGGTGTGCAGGAAATGCGCGTGAAGGTGGGTCACCTCCGCGGGCAGCTCGGCCGCGAGCACCAGCGCCTGTCCGAACCTTCGAATCCGGTTCCCGGTCGGGTCACGGCGAAGGTCGCGCAGCCAGAGCGTTCGCACCGCCCGGTAGCCCGGCCGCCGGCGGGACGCCCACCAGCCGCGAAGCACTCGCGCCGGCTCGCGGTAGAGGTATTCCGGCAGATAGCTGAGCGGCGCCCGGATGCACCGGTGAACCGGGTGCACGGCGGCGTCGGTGGGGTGCCGCAGCGATACGATCCGGATGTCGAGGCCCCTTTGCTCCAGGCCCAGGATCTCCCGCGCGATGAAAGTTTCCGAAAGACGCGGATAGCCCTTGAGGATGAACACAACTGCGGGATGAGGCGCATCCCCACCGGCGTTGGGAGATGGTTTCAATCGGGTCTCACGCCTCGGCCCGGGGGCCGGGAGCGCGTGTCGCCCGACCCCATGCGGCCCACTCTCCTAGGCCTGCGCGGGCAGACGGGCGCGGGCCCGGCGAGCCCGGCTGAGCCTGCGCGCGAACAGTCGGTAGATATTGTCGAGGCCGTCGAGCAGGCCCGGCACGAGCACCTCGGAGGGTCGATTCTGGTGCGGCAGGCCGCGCAATGCGGCCGCCATCCGGCCCGGGTCGCTGGCGTCCTCGTCGGTCACCATCCTCACCAGACCGAGCTCCTCGGCCCGTGCCGCGCGGATGTACTGCTCCAGTCGCGGCCTGGTCCGGGGCACGATGAGGGCCGGCTTGTCGAACGAGAGGATCTCGCAGAACGTGTTGTAGCCGCCCATCGCGACGACACCGGCCGCCGCCTGCATCAGTGGCTCGACGTGGGCATCGAACGTGATCGCCCGCAGGCGTTCGATGCGGCTGATGCGTTTTCGGAATCTTCGGCGCCGCTGCGGCGACATGAACGGGCCGAAAACCAGCAGGGCCGGATGGGGGATATCACGGTCGTGCTCGTAGGCGCTGATGACGCGGTTGATCAAGTCCTCGCCGTCCCCGCCCCCGCCGGTGGTGACGAGCAGATAAGGCTCGTCGAAAACCTCGGCGGCCGAGCTCGCGCCCCGGCGCTTCGGGGTGCTGGCGCGCAGATAACCGGTGTAGGCGACCTTATCCCGCACGCTGTCCGGCAACTCGAGCCCGACGAGCGGGTCGTAGATCTGAGGCAACCCGTAAACCCAGATCTCATCGTAGAGGTCGCGCAGCGCGGGCACCGCGTTCTTGCGCTGCCATTCCTGGGCGAGCAGCCTCGGGTGGTCCATCACCTCGCGCAGCCCGAGCACCAGCGGCGTGCCGGATTCCTTCAGCATCCGCAGCGTCTCGAAAACCTCGCCGCGCAGCCCGAGCGGCTCCTTGTCCACGAGAAACAGGTCCGGCTGAAAGACCTCCGCGGTGTGACGGATGATCGATTCGCGCATCTCGAGCACCTCACCGATGTCCATGTGGAGGCTCAGAGAGGAGTACTCGCCGTTGCGGAGCTTGATGACCCCGGGAATTCGCACGAAGTCGACCCGGGTACGAAAATCGAAGCTCCCGATGATCGGCGAGCCGGAGAGGATCAGCACCGACAGACCCTTGCGTCGTTCCACCAACGCCTGGGCAATCGTGCGGCACCGGCGCAAGTGCCCCAGACCAAAGGTGTCGTGACTGTAGATCAGGAGCCGCGCGTTGTTGTTCGACCTTCTTCGCATCCTCACTCCCACCGAAACCGGCTCGGCCGGCGCGCCACTGTCGCCGTTCCGGCGGTTGAATGCACCGCCGCGGCGATTCTTCCGGGCGAGAAGCAGCCCCTCAGGCGAAACCGGCCGAGCGCAGCTCCTCGATCAAGCGCTCGACGTTGTCCCGCGCGCTCTTTTCGTACTTCTTGCGAAAGAACTCGGTCGCGAAAAAATGCCGGCGGTCGATCAAGGACTGCATGAACTTGATGTGCGCATTGTAGAACTCCCGGTCCGGCCGATCCGCGAACTCGTCGCGAACGCTCACACTGTCTCGCCTGAACTCATCCCAGGGCAGCCCGAAGCTCGAGAGGTCCACATCGACGAGATACTTGTCGTCCTTCCTCGTCGGCAGCTGCTGATGAGTGGTGGTCAGGATCATGTTGTAGACATTCTGGCAGAAGCCGGAATCCGCCCTGCCGCGCGCCAGCTCGGTGAAATACTGCGCACTCTTCAGCTCGTTGTCGGTGGTGGGCACGTTGTAGATGACGTCGTGAAACCAGATTGCCATCTCGACCGCATCGGGGTCGTCCATCAACGAGTCCGCGAGGTCGAACTGCCGTAGACAGTGGTTGAGGTGCGCGGGGGTGTGATAACAGCGGTGCGGCTCGCTGTAGTGTGCGCGCAACCCCTCGTAGACCCGTCTCGCATCGGTGCCGGTTCCATTCCTGAGGCACCGCTCCCACAACGCGATGAAGCGCGCTCTTTGCATTCGCGCCGGCCGCCCCCGCGCCAAGTCTCGATGGGTTCTCACCTTCAGGAGCTGGCTTGCATCGCCTCGTAGCGCTGCAGCTTTCCCTGAACCTCCTCGAAGCGCTCGTGCGTCTGGGCGAGCTTGATGCTGAGCTGGCGCATGACGTGCAGCGCGATCTCGGGATTCTCGCACAGCAGCCTCAGGAACGAATCACCGTTGATGCGCATCGCCACCACCTCCCCCTTGGCTCGAACGCTCGCCGAACGGGGAGCATTGGTGAGAATCGCCATTTCGCCGATGAGCTCATTCTGCCCCCGCACGAACGAGGCAACCTCCCCCTGCTCCGTCTCGGTCATGATCTCGACCGCACCCGACATGATCACGAACGCGCAGTCCGCCGGGTCCCCCACGTGGAAAAGCTCTTCACCATCGTCGAAGGTGAAGCTCTCGCTCGTGAATGCCAGCAGCTTGAGCTTCGACGGCTCGAGCTTCGCGAACATCGGCACCTTGCGAAGCAGCTCGGCTTCTTGACTAAGTTCAAGCATAGGGCCTGGTCGCGCCAAAAAGATCCGTGGGCAATGAAGGCAAGATCCGAGACCCCTTACGCCCTGCCCTCAGCCGGCCGTAGCGAGCGCGTGCAGCACGCTACCGGGTTGGTTCAGATCTTGAAACCGGCCCTGCTCCACGACCTTCCCGCTCTCCATCACCAAGGTTCGGTCAAACTCTTCGCCTAGACTGGCACGGTGCAGCACCCAAATCAACCCGATTCCCTCTATAGATAGTATATTTTTCAGTATCTTGGCTTGCGTTGCCCCGTCCAGGGCGGCGGTCGCCTCGTCCACGATCAGGACCCGGGGCCGCTTGAGGATCGAGCGCGCGATCGCAAGCTTCTGGCGCTGGGCGGAGTTGAGCCGGGTGCCGGCAATCCCGACCGGGTAGTCGAGACCGACTTCCATGATGAGCCGGCGAAGGTCGAGCTTGTCCACCACCTCCCGGATCAAGCTCCCGATCTGCACCGAGCTGCGCGCGCGACCGTAGGCGAGACGCCCGAACAGGATGTTGTCCTGAATGGAGACCCGCGAGTTGAAATGGTCACGGTCGAAGAACTCCACCGGGGGGCTCTCGTCACCGAAGCCCTCGGCGAACTTCTTGCGCGCCTTGAGCAGTCGCTGCTGCATCGGCTCATCGATGAGACCAAGGCGATGGCGCGCGGTCACGAGCTTGAAGGGCAGCGACATGAGCTTGGTTCGATCCTCGGACTCGAGATCCGACGGTATCCCGCCCTCGGTGCGCGAGAGCAACGCTCGGAACTCCGGCAGATCGTCGGCGCTGATGAAGCTGAACTGCTCGAAGAGCTCGCTGCCCGGCTCGACGTCGGCGAA
>JBFHLI010000026.1:0-20893 GCA_041594935.1 Gammaproteobacteria bacterium
CCCTCCGGCCGTCCGCTCCACGCGCACCACCTCCCGGGCCGGGCGGACGCCGAGAGGGCCGGGTCGGCCGACTACCGGGCCCCTCCGGTCCCTCGTCCTGCGGGCCGTGCAGGGTGGCCGGGGCGGCTTCGACACGCTCCACCGTCGGAGCTCGCAGCGATGGCCGCGTGGACGCCCCGATTCCCCGCGCGCACCGACGCGACCGACTGAAGGTTGCGTCGAGTTCGGCGTCCGGCAGGGGGCCGACGCTCACGGCGACCTCGCCGCACCTGGGGCCCGGCGATCCAGAAATAGCCACTCGAGCGAATGGTGCTCGGCGCGGCACTTGGCTAAGAATGGATGGAGAGACCGAAGCCCCGGAGCGCTGCCTGTTCCCGGGGTCCGCTCAGACCATGGTTCCGGACGAGCCGACCACGGCCGCCCGCTCCGCGCGATCCCCACTCCCGGCCGTCGCGGAGTGGAAGCAGGCGATCGCGAAGTGCCAGGAACCCTCCACCTGGAGGGCGGTCGTCCAGATCGTCGACACGCTGGGGCCGATCGTCGGCCTCTGGTACCTCATGTAACGCGCTCGACGCCGTACAGTGTCTCGGCGGCAGTGGGTACACGAACGACGGTCCGGCGGGGCGCTTGCTCCGCGACGCCAAGCTCTACGAGATCGGGGGCGGCACCTCGGAGATCCGGCGCATCCTCATCGGCCGAGAGATTTTCGACGAGACCAAGTGATGACGACCGACGCGCACGCTTGCATCCACGCGCTCCCGAGCCGGTCCGGCCGCGCGAGCGGCAGAGCCATACGGGCAGGTCACCCGAACCGCCCCGGCACCCTCGGTCGCCGGCAACGGCGAGCCGGGGAAGGTTGAGAAGCCCATGGGGCGATCGGACCCGGTGGTGATCGTGGGAGCATCGAGAACCCCGATGGGTGCCTTCCGCGGAGAGCTCAGCGGTGCGCGCGCATCGGCGCTGGGGGCGAGCGCCATCGCCGGTGCGCTCACCGGGGCTCGCGTCGCACCGGACGCGGTGGACGAGGTCATCATGGGCTGCGTGCTCCAGGCCGGCCAGGGGCAAGCCCCGGCCCGGCAGGCGGCGCTGGCGGCCGAGATACCGGACTCCACCGGCTGCACGACTCTGAACAAGATGTGCGGCTCCGGAATGAAGGCGACGATGCTCGCGCACGACCTGCTCGTCGCCGGCAGCGGCAACGTGATCGTCGGGGGCGGAATGGAGAGCATGTCCAACGCGCCGTACCTGCTCGAGCATGCGCGGGCCGGCTATCGGCTCGGGCACGCCCGTCTCGCGGATCACCTGTTGCTCGACGGGCTAGAGGACTGCTTCGGCGACGGAGGACTGATGGGGACCTTTGCCGAGGCGTGCGCACGTCACTATCAGTTCACCCGCGCGGCACAGGACGAGTTCGCGCTTCGCTCGCTCACGCGCGCCAAGGCTTCGATCGAGAACGGCACTTTTGCGCAGGAGATCACAGCGGTGGAGATCGACGCGCGCTCGGCCAAGGTGCGGATCGAGCACGACGAGCAGCCGCGCCGCGCCGAGCCGGAGAAGATCCCCAGACTCAAGCCAGCCTTCCAGGACAACGGGACGGTGACTGCGGCCAACTCCAGCTCGATCTCCGACGGTGCCGCTGCGCTGGTGCTGATGCGCGCTTCCACCGCCGAGCGGGGCGGTTGGAACGTGCGTGCGCGCATCGTCGGGCACGCTACGCACGCCCAGGCGCCGGCGTGGTTCACCACCGCTCCCATCGGTGCGATCCGCGGCGTCCTGGAGCGCACCGGCTGGGCCCGGTCGCAGGTCGACCTGTTCGAGATCAACGAAGCCTTCGCGGTCGTCGCGATGGCCGCCATGCGCGATCTCGATCTCACTCCCGAGCGGGTCAACGTGCACGGGGGGGCCTGCGCCCTGGGGCACCCGGTGGGCGCCTCGGGAGCGCGGATTATCGTCACCCTGCTCAATGCGCTCGAGCGGCACGACCTCAAACGCGGGGTGGCGGCACTCTGTATCGCCGGGGGTGAGGCCACCGCGGTAGCGATCGAAAGAGAATGAAGACCCCGAGCCCCGACCATACGCCGCAGCAAGATAGGAGCACCCGCCGATGCCAGAGCCGATCGATTTTTTCTTCGACTTCTCCTCTCCGTACGGCTACCTCGCGGCGGCCCGAATCGAGGGAGTCCTCGGAGGGCGCGGACGCGAGATCGTCTGGCGCCCCTACATGTTGGGCGCGGCGATGAAGCTGAGCGGATCGAGACCCCTGGTGCAGGTGCCGCTGATGCGCGACTACGTGGCCCATGATTTCGCACGCTCGGCGCGTCGCTACCGGATCCCGTTCCAACTGCCGGAACCCTTCCCGATCGCCGCGCTTGCGCCCACCCGGGCGTTCTACTGGCTCCACGATCGCGACCCGGGCTCGGCCAAGGCGTTCGCGCAAGCCGCATTCGCCGCCTACTTCGCGGCGGGACGCAACGTTGCCGAGCCCGAGGTGGTGAGAGAAATCGTGCACGACCTGGGACTGGATGCCGAGGCGGTGGTGGGCGCGATCGCGAGCGGCGCCGTCAAGCAGCGCGTGAAGGAAGAGACCGATCGCGCGATAAAACGGGGAGTTTTCGGGTCACCGTTCGTCATCGTGGATGGCGAGCCCTTCTGGGGCAACGACCGGCTGGAGCAAGCGAGCGAGTGGCTGGAGACGGGCGGCTGGTGAGCGCGCAGGAGCCACCGTCAGTGCACCCGGCACGAGGTTGACGATGCCGACCCTGACCACTTCGATCGATCCTCGATCGGAAGCGTTCATTGGTAACGCCGAGACCATGCGCTCGCAGGTCGAGAGCCTCCGGCGCACCTGTGCCGAGATCGAGCAAGGCGGACCCGAACGCTCTCGGCGTCGGCACCGCGAGCGCGGCAAGCTGCTGGCGCGCGAGCGGATCCGGATCCTGCTCGATGCGGGCGCGCCGTTTCTGGAGCTTTCCCAGCTCGCCGGTTACCGTCTCTACCCAGAGGACGTGCCCGCCGGCGGGATCATCACCGGCATCGGCCCGATCATGGGTCAGGAGTGCATGGTGATTGCGAACGACGCGACCGTGAAGGGCGGAACCTACTTTCCCATCTCGGTGAAGAAGCATCTGCGCGCTCAGGAGATCGCACTCGAGAATCACCTGCCCTGTGTGTATCTGGTCGATTCCGGGGGCGCGCATCTGCCGAGCCAGGACGAGGTGTTTCCCGACCGCGATCACTTCGGGCGCATCTTCTACAACCAGGCCAACCTGTCGGCCCGTGGAATCGCGCAGATCGCGGTCGTGCTCGGGTCGTGCACCGCGGGCGGGGCGTACGTGCCGGCGATGTCGGATGAGAGCGTGATCGTGCGTAACCAGGGCACCATATTCCTGGGCGGTCCGCCGCTCGTCAAGGCCGCCACCGGTGAGGTCGTGTCCGCGCAAGACCTGGGCGGCGCCGAGGTTCATTGCCGGATCTCGGGGGTGACCGACCACTGCGCCGACGACGAGCCCGAGGCGCTCGCCATCGCCCGGCGCATCGTCGGACGCCTCAATCGAGTCAAGACCTCCGGGGTCGCGCTCCGAGCGCCGGTCGACCCCGTCTACGACCCGCAGGAGATATACGGCATCGTCTCCAACGACCCGCGCAAACCCTACGATGCGCGCGAGCTCCTCGCCCGGCTCGTGGACGGATCCGATTTCGACGAGTTCAAGGCGCTGTACGGCGCCACCCTGGTTTGCGGCTTTGCCCATATCTGGGGTTACCCGGTGGGCATCCTCGCGAACAACGGCATCCTGTTCTCGGAGTCGGCCCTGAAGGGGACACACTTCATCGAGCTCTGCGCCCAACGCGGCACGCCGCTCGTGTTTCTGCAGAACATCAGCGGTTTCATGGTGGGCAAGCGATACGAAGCGGGCGGTATCGCCAAGGACGGGGCGAAGATGGTCACCGCGGTCGCATGCGCCAGGGTGCCCAAGCTCACCGTCCTCATCGGGGGCAGCTTCGGGGCGGGCAACTACGCAATGTGCGGCCGCGCGTACGCACCGCGATTCTTGTGGATGTGGCCCAACGCTCGCATCTCGGTGATGGGCGGAGAACAGGCGGCGAGCGTGCTCTCGCAGGTGCGGCGCGACGCCGCCGACGAGCGCGGCGAGCCGTGGCTGGAGGACGAGGAGCGGTCGTTGAAAGCTGGCATTCGCGAGCGCGACGAGAATCAGGGGCACCCGTATTATGCGAGCGCGCGAGTCTGGGACGATGGGGTGATCGACCCGCTCGAGACTCGAATGGTGCTGGGGCTCGGTCTGTCCGCCTGCCTGAATGCCCCGATCGAGCCAACCCGTTTTGGCGTGTTCAGAATGTGAGCTCGGGGGACTAGACCGTGGACTCAGCCCAGACCGTCATCAGCGTCGACGAGCGCGGGGTCGCAACCCTGACCCTCGCTCGCCCGGAAAAGCACAATGCCTTCGACGAAGGGCTCATCGGCGACCTCGCAGGCGACCTCGCCCGACTTCGGAACGAGGACCGGGTGAGGGCCCTCGTCTTGACTGCGAGCGGCAAGAGCTTCTCGGCCGGCGCCGATCTCGAGTGGATGAGGCGTACTGCCACGTACTCCCGCGAGCAAAACGTCGCCGATGCGCACGCCTTCGCCCGACTGCTGCAGGACCTGGCGAACTTCGAGTCGCCGACCATCGCCCGCGTGCAAGGCGCCGCTTACGGGGGCGGCGTGGGACTGGCGGCGTGCTGCGACATCATCATCGCGAGCGACCGAGCCCGATTTTGCCTCTCGGAGGTGCGGCTCGGGCTGATCCCCGCCGTGATCTCTCCGCATGTCTGCGCCGCCATCGGCGCGCGCGCGGCTCGCCGCTACGCCCTGACCGCGGAGGTATTCGACGCGCAGACCGCGCTCGACCTCGGACTCGTGCACGAAGTGGTGCCGGCGGAGAGCCTCGACGCCAAGGTCGATGAGATCTGCTGCCTGCTGCTGGACAACGCGCCCGGGGCGCTGGTGAGCACCAAGCGGCTGATCGGTGCGGTGGCCGGCCGGCCGATGGACGAATCCCTGATCCGCGAGACGGCCGAGCGCATTGCCGATCAGCGCGCATCGCCCGAAGGCCGCGAAGGAGTCGACGCGTTCCTCAATAAGCGGTCCCCCGCCTGGCGCCGGTGACGAGCGCTGCGGCGTCGAGCGCCTGGCCGTGTTCAAGAAGCTCCTCATAGCGAATCGCGGCGAGATCGCGTGCCGGGTGATCCGAACCGCCCGGCGACTCGGGATTTCGACGGTAGCGGTTTACTCCGATGCCGACCAGGATGCACTGCACACTCATCTCGCCGACCACGCTTTCCGAATCGGACCCGCCCCCGCCCGCGAGAGCTACTTGGACGGCGCCGCAATTCTGCGCATCGCGCGGCAGAGCGAGACCGACGCCATTCATCCTGGCTACGGATTTCTCGCCGAAGACGCTCGGTTCGCGCGGGCCTGCGCGCGTCAAAGCATGGTCTTCATCGGTCCGCCGCCGGGCGCGATTCGCCTGATGGGTGAGAAGACGGCAGCGTTGCAGCGCATGCGCGAGGCCGAGGTCCCGACCCTGCCCGGCAGCATCCCGACCGAGCAAAGCGACTCCGCCCTGCGCGCGGCCGCGGTCCGGATCGGTTACCCGGTCCTGATCAAGCCCTGTCGTGGCGGCGGCGGCAAAGGGATGCGTCTGGTCCGAGACGACGCCGAGTTCCTGGCCGCGGCGGCCGCGGCACGGCGCGAGGCCGGGGCCGCCTTTGGAAACGACACCCTGCTCGTCGAGAAGTACCTAGAGGGCGCGCGACACATCGAGGTGCAGATTTTCGCCGACCGGGCGGGAAACGCGGTTCACCTCTTCGAGCGGGATTGCTCGATTCAGCGGCGTCAGCAGAAGGTGATCGAGGAATGCCCGGCGCTGGGGCTCCCGGCCGCGGTGCGCGAGGCGCTCTACGCCGCCGCGTTGCGAGCGAGCTCGGCCATAGAGTATCTGGGGGCGGGCACGGTCGAGTTCCTGGTCGAGGACCGCAAGCAGCCGAAGTTCTATTTTCTCGAGATGAACACTCGCCTGCAGGTCGAGCATCCGGTGACCGAGCAGGTGACCGGGCAAGATCTCGTCGAGTGGCAGCTGCGAGTCGCATCGGGCGAGCCGCTTCCCTGCCCACAGTCTGCGCTCTCGAGGACCGGTCACGCGATCGAGGCCCGCGTCTATGCCGAGACGCCCGAGCGCGGCTTTCTGCCGGTAATCGGGCGCATACGCGCGCTCGAGCTGCCCGAAGAGGAACCCGGGCTGCGGATTGACGCCGGGGTGAGCGTGGGCGAGGAGATTTCGATTCACTACGATCCATTGCTGCTGAAGATCATCGCGAGCGGAGCCGACCGCGGGCAAGCGATCGCCCGGCTCGTGCGAGCCCTGGGCGATTGCACGATCGCCGGCCCGCCGACCAATCTGGGTTTCCTCACCCGGGTCCTGTCCCACCCCGCGTATCTGGCGCAGCGATTCAACACGAGCTTCATCCCCGAGCATCTCTCGGCGCTGCTCACGGACTCGAAGCAAACGAGTGATGAGATTCTCGCGCTGAGTGTGTTGTATCTCCTGCTCACCCGCGACCGGGCGGCCGAGCAGTGCGCGCGCCGATCCTCCGATCCTCACTCGCCGTGGCACACGCGATCGGCGTGGCGCCTGAATACGTTCAACCGGGAGCAGCTAGCTTTTGCCGGCGACGGAGAGACCGTCCACGTGGTGGTCGAGCACCGGGGCGATCGCTATCGGTTGGTTCTACCGGGCGGAACCCGGGAGGCGCGGGCCCGCCTCGAGCTCGATGGAACGATAGTCGCGCGGATCGACGATCACAACCTGTCGGCGCGCATCGCCCGGGACGCAGACCGCCTCACCGTCCGGTGCGCGGGAGCCTGCCACGAGCTGCACCTCGCCACCCCCTTGGCACGCCCGCGTGCGCTCACGCTAGGCCGCAGTCGAGTCATTGCTCCGATGCCGGGAAAGATCCTGGTGCGCAACGTGCAAAACGGTGACATGGTGCGAGAGGGGGATCCACTGCTTGTTCTCGAGGCGATGAAGATGGAGCACACCATCAGCGCACCGTCGGGCGGAAAAGTCGTAGACGTGAAGTTCAAGCCGGGCGACGTGGTGGAGGCGGACGTCGAGCTTCTCGTGCTCGAGTCTCAGTCGTCGCCTGCGTCCTTCGAGAGCTCCAGCTCCAGGTCGTCATCGAAGACCTCGGTCAGCCACGCTCGCAGACGCCGGCGCTCCTGATAACGCTCGATCGAGCGGCGGGCGGCACAGGCCTTCTTGGACGACCCGGTATCGCGGCGTTGTTCGAGGGCGTCTTCAAGCTCAATTTCATCCTCGAGCTCGACCTCTTCCATGTCGTCATCGTCCGGCTCCCACTCAGCCGAGAAATCGGTCGAATCGTCAGGCTCACTTTCTTTTCGAGATTGCATCGGAGCGCATCCCGAACAATGACGGTCGTGCTTTTCCATTTAGCAAACCTATCGACACCTGGCAAGCTAAACTGTAGGCCGGTTCACCTCCTTGGGGAGCACGGTCTGCGGCCTGACGCATCGGCGCGCGACACCGGGCGCAGTCGGCTCCTAGTCACCTAACCATTCGACGATCGTCGTGACTCCCATGCCGACCCCGACGCACAGCGTCGCAAGACCGTAATAGGGGCGGTGCATTCCCGGTGCGCGCCGACGCATCTCGTGGAGCAAGGTCACCAGAATCCGAGCTCCCGAGCACCCGATGGGATGTCCGAGTGCGATCGCCCCGCCGTTGACGTTCGTGATCGCGGGGTCCATGTCGAGCTCACGCATGCAGCCAAGCGCCTGCGCTGCGAACGCCTCGTTGATCTCGATGAGACCGATCGCATCCATCCTCAGGTCGATGCGCTGCAGCAGCTTGCGGGTCGAAGGTACGGGGCCGAGACCCATGACCCCGGGGTCGACTCCCGCGCTTGCCGACCCGATCCAGCGCGCGATCGGCTTGATTCCGAGATCCTGCGCTGCCTCCCGACTCATCAGAAGCAGCGCCGCGGCCCCGTCGTTCAGGCCGCTCGAGTTGCCCGCGGTCACGGTCCCTCCCTCACGGAACGCGGGCGCGAGGCGAGAGAGCTGATCGAGACTGGTCGCGACCTCGATTCGCCCGTTGACCCGCGCGTACCGCGGGGACTCGTCGGTGTCGACGCTTTGGCGCTCACCGTTGCCCCGGGGCACGGCGAT
This sequence comes from Gammaproteobacteria bacterium, assembly GCA_041594935.1. Taxonomy (GTDB): domain Bacteria; phylum Pseudomonadota; class Gammaproteobacteria; order HK1; family HK1; genus JBFHLI01. The sequence goes on from JBFHLI010000026.1 coordinate 8,246, forward strand.
AATCTCGTCGTCGAACCGGCCAGAGCGGATCGCTTCGACGGCGCGGCGATGACTCTCGAGCGCGAAGCGATCTTGGTCCTCGCGGGAAACACCCATTTGCTCCGCTACCGTCTCCGCCGTCTCGCCCAAGCTCACGATCGGATACATCTCGTGCAATCGCGGATTGTTAAACCGCCAGCCCACCGTGGTATCCCAGATCTGGGGCGGCGTTCGAGTGGGCACGGAAAGGGGCTTCGCCATGCTCCAGGGTGCGCGGCTCATCGACTCCACCCCGCTGCCGATGCAGATGTCGCCCTCGCCGACCAGAATTGCCTTTGCCGCCTGGTTGACCGCCTCCAGCGCCGAGGCGCAGTTCCGATTAACGGTCACTCCCGGAACGGCGACCGGGAATCCGGCGAGCAGGAGCGACATTCGCGCCACGTCTCGGTTGTCCTCGCCTGCCTGATTGGCGCAACCTGCGTAGACGTCGTCCACCGCGCCGGCATCTAGGCGGCTGCGTTCGATCAGGGCTCGATAGGTGTGCGCCAGGAGATCATCGGGCCGCACCCCGCTCAGCGCTCCTCCGAACTTGCCGATCGGGGTACGAACCGCATCCACGATCACCACTTCTCTCGTCGTCATGCTCCCCCCACGACACCACCCGGGCATTGGCGTACCCGTCCGATCCGGCTCCTCTCAAGCCTCACAACACGATCTGCACGCGGGCCCCGCCGAGGGGCCCGTTGCTGAGCTCGAGCTCGCCCCGGTAGAGGTCCTCCACGATTTCTCGCACCACGGCCAGGCCGAGACCGTGCCCCGCGCGGTCAGGAGACGCACGAACGCCGCGTTGCAGCAGGGTGACGACATCCGTCTCGGCGAGGCCGGGACCATCGTCGTCGATGCGTACCAGCAGGCGAGGCTCCGCGGCGCCGGCTCGCGTGACGGTGCGCACCTCGATCGCGACCCGTCGGTCGCACCACTTGCAGGCATTGTCCAGGATGTTACCGAGAACCTCGGTCAGATCGGCTTCATCACCACGGAACCGCGCCGGCGCCTCGATCTGCCGGTCGAACTCGATCGACTTGTCGGCGTACACCTTTCGCATCGAGCCGACCAGCCGGTCGATCACCGGCACCACGTCCACCGGATTGCTGAGCGGAGCGCGTCCCGATGCGGCTGCACGCTGCAGCTGATAATCGACGGTTCGCTGCATACGATCAACCTGCTCTCGCAACGTAGCGCGCAGCTCTTCGACCGAGGCGTCACCGTCGCCGGTCACTCGCAGGACCGCGAGCGGTGTCTTGAGACTGTGCGCGAGATCGTCCAGGCCGTTACGGTAACGCTGCAGCTGCCGGCGGGCGTGCGCGAGCAATGCATTCAGGTTCGCGGTGAGACGCCGAAGCTCCATGGGGTACTCCTCGCCGAGCGCATCCCGTCGACCCGCCTCGACGTCGCTCACCTCCTGCGCGACTCGACGCAACGGGGCGAGCCCCCAACGCAGGATCAACCACTGGAGTACCAGCAACACGACGGCAGCCGCCGTGAACCACCCCCAAAGACTGCGTCGGAACTTGGTGATTTGATCGGTGAAGCTCTCGGTAGACTCCGCGACCCTGAGCAGATAGCGGTGTGACGGTCCCGACTCACCCTCCCAGATCACCCCGAAGCTCAGGGCGAAGACCGGTGTCCCCGAGGCCGTGCTCGTGGTTACGAACGCCGGCTCGCCGATGTACGCCGCGGGCGGGTAGGAGATGTCGACGCTCAGGCTCGATGCGGATCGCCAGATCCGCTCGCCCGACTCGCTCAACACCTCCGCAAACAGCCCCGAGGCGGGAGAGCTGAGGCGCGCCTCCGGGAGCTTATCCGGTAGCCGCAGCGCGCCGCGCTCGTCGACCTCGGCGGCGCTAAGCAGCAGGTACACCTGCGCCTGCAGCCGATCGCGCGCCGCGGCTCGCGCACTCTCTCTGAAAGCGTTGTCGAGAGTAAGGCCGGTGAGCCCGAGGAAGGCCGCAAGGACCGCGCTCGCGGCCAGCATCAGGCGCGAGCTGAGGGACGGTACCCCGGTCTCGGGCCTGGCGCGCCCGCGATCAGAGTGAGCGGCCTGGGGTGACCGGGCCAAGACGCTGGGCTCGTCGTGCCGGTTCCCCGAGGTGCCCATTGGTCTGAGCGTACCTACCCGTCTCGCTCCAGGCAGAAGCGATAACCGCGACCACGGCGCGTCTCCACCGGGTTGAGGCGTTTGTCGGGATCGAGCTTGCGCCGTAAGCGGGCCACCAGCACTTCGAGAACGTTGCTGTCGCGCTCGGCGTCTTCCTCGTAGATGTGCTCGGTGAGATCGCCTCGAGAAACCACCTCCCCGGCGTGCAGCATCAAGTACTCGAGCACCTTGTACTCGTAGGCGGTGAGGTCTACGAGCTCGCCGTGGACGCTCGCCTGCTGCCGGCCAGTGTCGAGCGCGATCGGGCCACAGCGCAGCACCGATTCGGCCCATCCGGCCGAGCGGCGCACCAGCGCCCGCAGCCGCGCCAGCAGCTCTTCCATCTGGAACGGCTTGACCAGATAGTCATCGGCCCCCGCCTCGAGCCCGTCGACCTTGTCCTGCCACCGGCTTCGGGCGGTCAGGATCAGCACCGGGAAGTTGTGGCCGGCGCCGCGCCACGCCCGAATGACGTCCATGCCCGAAACGTCGGGCAGGCCCAGATCCACCACGGCCACATCCACCGGGTACTCCTGACCGAGGTATCGACCTTCGGAGCCGTCGCCCGCACCGTCCACCGCGTAGCCCTCCGCACGCAGCCGGGCAATGATCTGCTCACGCAGTTGCGCTTCATCCTCGATGACCAGGACCCGCATGTCTCAGCGGTTCACTCGTACATCTGCCCGGACTCGGCATCGACCAGAATCACGCGCACCCGCCCGCCCGCCAGCAAGATCTTGACGAGGTAGACGGGCCTGCCGCGGCGCGATGTGGTGTGAACCGAGAGGACGCGGCCACCGAGCGCCGACCGAACGATGCCCGCGGCCTGGTCCGGACCGATCGGCGCGCCGGCCTGGGCGAGCGAGAGCCCGAATGGAGAGTCGGGAACGCCGGTGGCCGCCGCCGCATCCGCCACCGGGGCGGCCAAGAGTGCCATCGCGAGCGTCCAGACGAGCCCGATCGACCCGAGTCCCCGCGCTGCCGCCGGGCTCCTTGGATCCGCTCGGACGGCGGGCGTGGAGGACGCGCGCCGCGGCGAGGCAGCGTCTGATTTCCACTCCGAGACAGGCCCGTCTTCGCCCATGATTCTCGCCGTCTCCGGCCGAGCGGCGCTCCTATTGTGGTGCCCTCGGATGGTAATCGATTCTCCGTCCGAACGCGCCTTCGCGGCGCCGCGGCCAATGTCACCACCCATCGTTCTCGCTCCGGAGATTACCGGGCCAAGGCTGAACTCAGCCTGAATGGGGAAAATCGGCCCCTGGTGGTATGTTTGGCTTAGGCGCGATGTGAGGCGATCGGCGTCGATGAACCTACCTGAGCGAATCAAGATTGTAGAGGTCGGCCCTCGCGACGGGCTTCAGAACGAGCCAGGATTCCTGACGACCGAGTCGAAGGTGCGCTTCATCGATCGGCTCTCGGCGACGGGGCTGCCAACCATCGAGGCAACCGCATTCGTGTCGCCGAAACGGGTGCCGCAGATGGCCGACCACGCCGACGTTCTACGCGGCATCGCCCGCAAGGCCGGGGTGGGGTACCCGGTTCTGGTTCCCAACCTGCAGGGTTACGAGGCTGCTGCCGCCGCAGGGGCCCAGGAGATTGCGGTATTCAGTGCCGCCAGCGAAACGTTCTGCCGGAAGAACATCAACTGCTCCGTCGACGAGAGCTTTGCCCGCTTCGCACCGGTCCTCGCCGCCGCCAAGGCTGACCGCAAGCGGGTTCGAGGCTACGTCTCGTGTGCGCTCGGCTGCCCGTACGAAGGCGAGGTCGCGCCGGACCTGGTGGCGCGAGTCGCAGCGCGTCTCTATGCCATGGGGTGCTACGAAATCTCTCTTGGCGACACGATCGGAGTGGGCACGCCGAGGCGCGCGGTGGCGATGGTCCGCACGGTCGGCGAACGAGTGCCACGGAATAGCCTCGCGGTCCACTTTCACGACACCTACGGCCAAGCGCTCGCGAACATACTGGCGGTGCTCGAGCTGGGAATCGCGGTCATCGACAGCTCGGTGGCGGGTCTCGGGGGATGCCCGTTCGCTCGCGGCGCGGCGGGCAACGTCGCCACCGAGGACGTTCTCTACATGCTCGCCGGACTCGACATCGAGACCGGGGTGGACCTCGCGGCCCTCGCCGAAGTGGGATGGTGGATCTGTGGGGAGCTCGGCCGCGAGCCGGCGTCGAAGGCCTCGCTCGCGTTGCGAGGTAACCGCGGTGGGGCGGAGCGAACGCGGCCTGCCTTGCCCTGACCCAGGGGTGGGGGCACAATGCAATTTCGATCCTCGATCGAGGACGGCACGATGTTCATTCAAGCACCATGACCCAACCCGCACCCTCCAACGACGACGCGCTTCTCTCGACACGGGACGAGGCTGGAATCGCGACCCTCACCCTCAACCGACCGGGACAGTACAACGCCCTTTCGGAGGAGCTACTCGGCGAGCTCGCGCACGCGCTTGATGACATCGCGCAGGACCGGGCGATCCGGGTCGTGGTCCTCGCCGGTTCGGGCAAGGCTTTTTGTGCCGGGCATGATTTGAAGCAGATGCGCGCCCGTCCGACTCGGGAGTACTACGAGAAGTTGTTCTCCGACTGCAGCCGGGTGATGCTGGCCATCCAGCGTCTGCCCCAGCCGGTCATCGCACGGGTACACGGTATCGCCGCTGCTGCCGGCTGTCAGCTCGTGGCAACCTGCGACTTGGCCGTTGCCTCGACGGAGGCGCGTTTCGCGGTCTCCGGGATCAACGTGGGCCTGTTCTGCAGCACCCCCAGCGTCGCCCTGAGCCGGAATATTCCCCGAAAGTCCGCGTTCGAGATGCTGTTCACCGGCGAGTTCATCGATGCCCCCACCGCGCTCGCTAAGGGCCTCGTCAATCGCGTGACCCCGCCCGATTCCTTGGACGCAGCGGTCCTCGAGCTGAGCCGAGCGATCATCGCGAAGTCGCCAGTCGCGGTCGAGACCGGCAAGAGAATGTTCTACCAACAGCTCGAGCGGGGCATCGAGTCGGCCTACGATTACGCGAGCGGCATCATGGCATGCAACATGATGGCCGAGGATGCGGCCGAGGGTATCGATGCGTTCATGCACAAGCGAGCGCCCCAATGGCGGGGCCGCTGAGATCCAACCAACTTGCGCGTTGAGGATTGCCGTCCGCGCAGCGACCGCCCCGGGGGCGCGAGCCGCCGTCCGAGCGTTCCGCATCGCGCTGCGTTCTCACCGCTGACCGCGACGCGGCTAAGCAACCCGGGCCGCGGTTCCCGTCCGGCTTGAGCGCTCCTCCCTCTGGCCTTCATGACCCAGCGCGGGGTAGGGTCTCGCGGTCAAGACGCGATCGCACGCCGCCTCGCGACCCCGGTTCCATATCCGGTCGGTGGTAAACTGTTACTCGACTGCGCTCGCCTGAGCGGCCATCCGTGCCGGGGCGCCCCGGGCCGGACGGGGGCGCGGATTCGCGCTCTCGCGCCAGTCTCGTTCTTCGCAAATCGGTAGGAAGAATGCGAACAAATACGCATACAATATCCTCATCGAGTGAGAAACTGACCCTCATGGCCCAAACATGGCGGTCTGTCCGGTCCGGAGGAAGGGGGGAGAGTTTCCTACCATGTCCGCAGACGGCGCAGGGGGACAATGACCGATAAGAGCACACCGGCGGCGGAGAGCTCGGCGGTCTTGCTCGAGTTCTCGAGCTCGATTGGCAGCTTCGTCATGCTGAGCCAGAAAGGGCAGCTGTTTGCGCTGAATGCGATCGGGCTCAGCCGTGACTTCTCCAAGATCGTGCCACGCCTCAACCCTGCGAACTTTCACCCGGTCTATCCTTTGGTGGTTCGGGTGAAGCCTTCCAATATCGTGCTCGTCGCGCACCCCTCGGACCGCGCCCAAGCGTATTTCCTGATGGACCTCAAGGCGGGCCCGACGAAAAAGACGGTCAAGGTATTCCAGGAGCCGGTGGAGATCATCGTCAACGCTCTCGAGGACAACCTGTTTCCTATTCTGCATCTCGGTGAGATCCAGAAGGCGGTGCTACACAGCCGCAAGAACCAGTCGCCGCTTTCAGTTCCCATTCGCTATCTCGAGCTGCGGGACAATCTGCCGGCGACCTGGACCGCCGCGGTCAAAGACCTCTTCTTGGCCAACGCGGAATCGAGCGCCGAGGAAAAGACCCTGCGGCTCGAGCGGGCGCTAGGAACGCTGCAAGACGCGATGAAAACATCCATGTTCGACCACTACCTGGCGAAGTGCATGTGGCTGGATTCCGCCTCGGGCTACCTCGGGAAGCTCAGCTTCGATGGCATGGCTCCCGTGTTTCACCCGTTTGGCCCGGGCGATGCCCAGAGCACATCATTCGTCCAGTCACTCGCCAAGAAACCGGATGGGGCATTCGAGATGCGCCAGGAATTCGCCAACGTCATTCCTGCCCTCGTAAGGCAACATCCCTGGACCTCACCCACGCTGCACATATACGACGAGGACTTCCGGACCAAGAACAAGCTCCAGGAGTTCTACTCGCTTTACCAGGGCATGCGAGCCTTGTGCAGCATCGGGGCCCCAGTGCTACTCCATCAGGGCCAGCAGATCGAGGGCGTGGTGCCAGTCGCCTTGCTCCGCCCGTCCATTCGCGGCGGGGACATCACCCAGGTGAGCGTGCGTGAATTTCCGGCCAAGGAGGTGGTGTGGGCCCAGACCGATTTCTAAGCGCTGCCCGTAGCTCGCCGGGAGATGATCTGGTCAAAGCGTGCAATCAGACCCAGCAGAGCCGCCGTGTTGCCCTCGATCCTCACCAAAGCCTCTTCGGCGAGCGGCAGGATCTTGCTCTCGGTCGGAAGCTCACCGCCACGCTCGATGATGACAGTTAACCTCGGAATGAAAACCCATTGCAGCCACTGGCCGAAAGATAGCGTGTCGTAACAAAACGGCTCTTGGCTTGCCAGGGCCCCTGCCGGCGGGCGCTGCCGTGTCCACAAGTCCAGCCGGCGCATCTGGACCTCGATACCCAGCACGATCTCGGCGATCTCCAAAATATCTGCATCCATCTCGCTGTACCGGAATCACCCGGCGCGCGGGGCGCGCTCTGGCTTGCATCGATGAGGCTCAATCGAGGGCGCGCTGCGAATCTTGATCTGACGGCAGCCCCAGCTCGAGAAAGACGGTTTCAGGGATCGGGCTCTCATAGTACGCCGGGATCTCGAAGAACCCGAGCGCCCGATAAACCCCGAGCGCAGCGTGCATGCTGGCCAGGGTGTCGAGCCGCATGCGGCGGTACTCGTACGCCCCGGCCCGAGCAACCGCGAGTCGAGCAAGCTCCAGTCCGATTCCTAGCCCCCGGTGTGCGGGCTGCACGTAGAGCCGCTTCATCTCGCAGGTATCGGCGTCGAGGCGCCGCACGCCAACACACCCGACGGTGGCACCGCCGCGCTCGGAGAGCAGCAAGCAGCCCGACGGTGGGCCGTAGACCCGCTCGATCTCGGCCACCTCTTGATCGAACTCCTGAAAACCGAGATCGATACCAAGGGATTCGGCGTACTCGAGAAATAGCCCTCGAGCAAGCGCGAAGTGAACTTCCGAGGTTGCCGTTATCGTTCGTGGCGACACGCTTTCTAGTCCGGATATGCTCACTCGAATTCCAACCCCTGCGCCCTCGCGCCCGCAGCCGATGAAACGCTAGAATCGCCTCACCCCTGACTGCCTAAGCTATCCAAGGCCCATGTCTCGAGCAAATCACGCCGGTCGTCTCATCATCGCACTCGCCTTCGGGTTCCTTTCGAGCGGACTTTTCGCGCAAGAGTTCGCCATCCTTTCCTACGACGACATTCACCATCCGGTCTACGGAAGGAACGGCATGGTGGCCACCCAGGACGAGATCGCGACTCGGGTCGGCATCGAGGTTCTTCGCGGGGGGGGAAACGCGGTTGACGCTGCTGTCGCGGTTGGCTTCGCCCTTGCGGTCACTCTGCCGCGGGCGGGCAATCTCGGCGGCGGCGGATTCATGATGATTCACAGTGCGAGCCGAGGTAAGACGGTGTCGATTGACTATCGCGAGACGGCACCGCGGGCCGCATTCAAAGACCTGTACCTCGACCAGGCCGGAAACGTGGACGAGACCAGGGCCCGATTCAGCTATCAGTCAGTGGGCGTACCAGGCACGGTCGCGGGCCTTAGTCTCGCGCTCAGCGAGTATGGCACCTTCAGTCTCGAGCAGGCGCTCGCCCCCGCGATTCGGCTTGCCGCCAACGGATTCGTGGTGCGCAAGTATCTCGCCGACTCGCTCAAGGCCAACGAGGAGCGCCTCAAGCGGTGGCCCGAGACCGCGCGTATCTTTTTCAAGCGCGACGGGAGCGCCTACGAGCCGGGGGACCGACTGATTCAACCGGAGCTGGCCTGGTCGCTCGAGCAGATCGCCCGCCAAGGAGCGTCGGCATTCTACCGCGGCGCAATCGCCGAGAAGATCGTGGCCGACATGCGCTCCGGGGGTGGGCTCATCAACGCGAGCGACTTGGACTCTTACCAGGCGATCATTCGCCCACCGGCGGTGGGAACCTACCGGGGATATGACATCCTCTCGATGCCGCCCCCGAGCTCGGGCGGCATTCATCTCGTACAGATCCTCAACATTCTCGAGGAGTTTCCGATCGCCGAGCTCGGCGCGAACAGCGCCCAGAGCCTTCATCTCATGGCCGAGGCGATGAAACTGGCATACGCCGATCGCAGCCGACACCTCGGCGACCCCGATTTCTGGCCGGTCCCGGTTGAGGGACTCGGCTCCAAGGCCTACGCGCGGGGGTTGCGAGCGCGCATCGACCCCGAGCGGGCCCGACCCGCCTCGGAGATCGCGCCGGGCGAGCCGACCGCGCTGGAGAGCAACGAGACCACCCACTTCTCGGTGATGGACGCGGCGGGCAACGTCGTCTCCAACACCTACACCATCAACTTCGGCTATGGCGCCGGAATCGTCGCGGCCGGAACGGGAATTCTTTTGAACAACGAGATGGATGATTTCTCCGCAAAGCCAGGAGTCCCCAATGCCTACGGCCTGGTGGGTGGCGACGCCAACGCCATCGAGCCCGGCAAGCGCCCCTTGAGCTCCATGACGCCGACCATCGTCATGAAGGACGGCGAGGCGTTTCTCGCCACCGGCAGCCCCGGAGGCAGTCACATCATCACCACCACCTTACAGATCATCATGAACGTCATCGACCACGGCATGAATGTAGCGATGGCTACTGCCGCCCCGCGAGTTCACCACCAGTGGCTACCGGACGAGCTCCGGGTCGAGCGAGGGATCAGCCCCGACACCCTGAAGCAGCTTGCCGCCCGCGGACATCGGGTAAAGGTCAAGAATGCGATGGGGAGCACCCAGAGCATCATGCGCATCGGTGAGGATTTCTACGGCGCCGCCGACCCGCGGCGACCGGGCGCCTTCACCCTGGGCTACTGAGGGACCGTGCGCCCTGCCAGCGCAACCGGCCCCGGCCGATGTATGCCGATTCGTTATCGCCCGATCGGTTCCTCGGGACGGGATTGGGAGGGGGTGACGATTGCGTGGCTCCTCACAGACCGGCCAGGTAACTCGACACATCCTCAACCCTGCAAACGAGTCCGATGTAGGGGACGTCTAGGTTGTAGAACATGACCCAGTTGTCGACCTCGTGGACGTAGTCGTGCTCCTTCCAGGGATTGTCCTTTGCGCTGATCAGGGTACCCTCACCCGGGGCATGACCTACCCTGAGATAGTCGAGCACGGCCGCCTCGCCCTTTTCCTTGAGGATCTTCATCGCTTCCTGGGCCTCCTCCCGGTCGAGGAAGGCTACGCTTTCGTAGGTTTGGGCCATGTTGGGGCTCCCGTGATTGAGTGCGCTCGCCCCCGATCCCTCGACCAGAGCGCGAGCGTGTAGGTTGTACCAAGGACCCGGCCCGCTGGCGCCGTAGTGGCGGGTCCGAGCACCCGGTTGAAGCGAAATGGATGGCCGTAGCCAACTGCCCGACGAGGAATGCTCGAGTCCATCCCCACCGGGCCGTGCCGGTGCCGGGGTCGTCTCGCCGCAGTAACAAGGCATGCCGGATCCCGGTTGCCGGAGGTCGGCAGTCTGCTTCCGCCTCGCATGGATTTCTTAGGCCGCCACCGGATGCTTTGGTGCAACATCCCCGCTACCGCCCAGCCTCGCGCCTGGCTTGCACCGCATTCGCCCCATCCGGATCGCGGGGTCCCTCCATGGCCACGAGCGGTGATACGCGGTCCTGCGCCAGGTCCTTGACGGTGCTGCTCCCGAGCGCGTCGTCCAGGCTCTCATCGAGTCGCGCGATCAAGCGGTCGACCGCCGAGTCCGAGCTGACGCGCCGCGGATGTATCCGGTCGCGTTCCTCCGCGCTACGCACCAGCTCCAGTACCTCTCGCAGCCGCAACGACCCGAAGTCCCGGGCCGGCACGTATCCCGGAGGCTCCCTAGCGGTCTGCACCAAAACCCCGCCCGCCTCGAGTGCGTCGAATATTCGCCGCACCGGCTCGGGTGGTATCCGCATCCGCTTGGCGAGATCATCGAGGGACCACGCCGGTAGGCTCTCGTAGTGATGCCGCGCGATCAAGAGCAGCGCCTGCAAGGCAACGCGTTCCTTCAGCCGGTTACTCAATCTCAGCTCGCGCGACTCCGCCCCGACATACTGCGGGTTCTGCGAATAGAACGCGACACTCGCACCCACGAGCAGGATCAGCCAGCTCAGGTAGATCCAGATCATGAACAGGACGAGAATCGCAAAGCTCGAATAGATCGCGGTGTAGCGCGTGGCACTCGCCACGAAAGAGGCGAATCCCCAGCCGGTCGATTGCCACAAGATCCCGGCCACGAGTCCCCCGGTGAGCGCTGCCCGCAGCTGGACCCTGGTGTTGGGAATGAACAGATAAGCCACCACGAATGCGGCGACCACGAGCAGGTAGGGGAGCGCCTGGGTTCCCAGCCGAATCAATGCGCCGAGCGGCTCGATCGCGGCGAGCTGCTGGAATACCGACGTACCCGCAATTGCGGCGGTGAGCCCAAGCGCGCTGAACACGAACACCGGGCCGATGATCAGCACGCTCAGGTAGTCACTGACCCTTTCCATGACGTTGCGTGGCTGCTGGACTCGCCACGTGTAGTTGAAGGCACGCTCCACCTTCTGAACCATGGAAATCGCGGTGTAGAAGAGCAGACCGAGCCCGATCGATCCGAGGACGCCGACCTTCACGTTATCCACGAAATCGAGAATTTGCATGGTCAGCTCGAAACCCCGATCCCCGAGCGGCGAAAGCAAATTCAACAGCACCTGTTCGAGCTGATTGTGTACGCCAAATGCCTTGAGAACGGAGAAGCTGACCGCGAGCAAAGGTACCATCGCGAGCAAGGTGGTGTAGACGAGACTCATCGCCCGCAGATTGAGCTGTCCGTCGGCAAGCTCGTAGGCGACCGTGTAGAGCAGTCGAAGCACCCGCAAGCAGACCGCTTTCGCAAGCGGTAGCTTGTCGAGATCGGCGTTCCAGACCGCCTCGTGAAGCGCGAGCTTGGCGTTCTCGATACTAGCGATCATCGATAATTGGCGGGGCGGCTGGCCTCGGCCGTTCGCCGCCGCGGGGAAGGTGCTCGGGAGCGGCACGTTTGGCTCGGCATCGGCTGCCGATCGAATGCAAGCGTGGCCACCTCTAGAGATCGCGCACGACGCGGATACCTACTGCATCGTAACCTGCCCCCGGGCGGCGCCGATTTCGCTTCGACGAACGCAGCGACGCGCCCGGGCTGTCGAACGACCCACCGCGCGTGGTGCGGTAGGTGCAATCCCCATCGCTGCGGGCAGAGCCATCCTCGGGGGCGCTGAGATAGTTCGGATGATAACAATCGTGCACCCATTCCTGCACATTGCCGGCGAGGTCATGCAGGCCGAAAGGATTGGGTTCGAATCGGCCGACGCGGGTTGGGCGCTGGGGGTCGAGACCGCTCTCACAATCGAAGCAGTGGGCGCGATTCGTTCCGAGCGCCGGACCCCAAGAGTAGGCAGTGGTGGTCCCCCCTCTGGCGGCAAACTCCCACTCCGCCTCGCTTGCAAGCCGGTAACTCTCACCGGTCTCGGCCGAAAGCCATTCGGTATAGGCAACTGCATCCTCCCAGCTCACGAAAACGGCCGGGTGGGTCTGCCGGTCGACATCCGGACTGGGCGGCAGCTTGCGCCCGGTGGCCTTGGCAAACCGGTCGTACTCGGCCAGCGTGATTTCGAACTTGCCGATTGCGAACGGAGCGATGCGAACCTCGTGCTGCGGGTACTCATCCTGGCTCGCCGAGAAGCCCGATGCACCCATCATGAAGACACCACCCGGCAATCGGACCATCGCCGGACCCTCACCACCGCCTCGAAGGCGGTCACGGAACTCGAGGGCAGGCTCAGTCGCGCTCTCCCCGGTTAGCTCCGATGCCGCCTCGGTGCCCGGCTCGAAGAGGTCCTCGGTGCCCGGCTCGAAGAGGTC
>JBFHLI010000027.1:0-20743 GCA_041594935.1 Gammaproteobacteria bacterium
GCTCATCGGCATCCGCATAGGCAGGGGTGCCTCCGTCCGCGGCCAGGGTCCGATCGAGCTTGGCGATCATGCAAGCGAGGTACTGTCGCAGCAGCTCACCGGGGTTGCGCCGCGCCAGCGCCGGGCCGTCACCGCTCTCGGTGAGGGCGCGCTCGACCTCATCGGTGAACCAGCCGGGAACCTCGAGGGCGTGGTCGGCCACACTCAGCTCCCGGAGCAATCCCACCATGCGCCGGCGGTAACGCTGCAGGCTGCAGGTACGCCCAGCGATGAGGGCCCGGCGGGTGGCCTCATTGTCGACCCCCGGATTGCCGTCGCGGTCACCCCCGATCCAGGAGCCGAACCGAAACAACGAGGGGATCTGGAATGCCTTCCCAGGGTAAGCCTCACCGAGCGACCCTTCGAGGCTTTCCAGAAGCTTCGGCACCGCGTCGAACAGGACCTCGTCGAAGAAGTGCAGGCCCCATGCCACCTCCTGGTCGACGGTCGGCTTGACGAGACGCAGCTCACCGGTGAGCCACAACAGGTCGATCTGATTGCCGAGGTCGTCGACCAGACCTTTGCGCTCGCGCGGGGTCCAGCGGGGCGACTCGAGCTCCATCAGCAGGAGATAGATACGCCGGTGTATCTCCAGCACGGTGACCCGCTTCGCCTCGGTCGGATGGGCCGTAATGACCGGCTCCACCAAGATTTCGCCGAGCAGCCGCTCGAGCGCCGCGGGGTCGACCTGGCGGCGGGCCGCCTCGCTCACGACCGCGGAGAACGTACCGGGCACCTGGCTGCGTCCACGCTCGCGCTCGAGCTGGCGCCGTGCGCGCATCGCGGCGTTCTCCTCCGCCACGTTGAGCAGCTGAAACCAGATCCCCTGAGCCTGCAGCGCCCGCAGCAGATCCGTGCCCTCGACGTCGCCGAGGTCCGCTTCGCCGGCGAGCACCGCCTCGATCGCCGGCTGCCGGGCTCGCACCACCGCGAGCAGCTGCTCGCGGAGCAGTCCCACCAGCTCCTCGGTATGCTCGTCGAAGTCGTCGACCCCGCCGGGGGTGGCCGGGCTCCGGGGTGACTGCACGGGTGCGCCCGTATCCAGCCGCGGCGTCAGGCGCGCGCTCGAGCGAGGACGCCCGCCATCGTCGAACCGAGCTCGGACGGGTTGGGGGCCACCGTGACCCCCGCGTCGCGGAGGATCTCGACCTTCTCCGCCGCGCTCTCGCCGAACGCGGAGATGATGGCGCCGGCGTGACCCATCTTGCGGCCCTTGGGAGCGGTCAAGCCGGCGACGTAAGCCACCACCGGCTTGGACATCTGATCGCGCACGAACTCGGCCGCTTCCGCCTCCTGCGGGCCCCCGATCTCGCCGATCATCATGATCGCGGAGGTTTCGGGGTCCGCCTCGAACAACGCCAGGATGTCCCGGAACGAGCTGCCGTTGATGGGGTCGCCGCCGATGCCGACGCTGGTCGAGACGCCGATGCCTTGCGCCTGGAGCTGCGAGGCCGCTTCGTAGCCGAGCGTCCCGGAGCGGCCGACGATCCCGACCGAGCCCTCGAGGTAGATGTGCCCGGGCATGATGCCGGCCATCGCCTTTCCCGGGCTGATGACCCCGGCGCAGTTGGGGCCGATGAGCTGCATCCGGTGCTCCTTGCGGTAGCGACGCATGTAACGCTTGACCCGGATCATGTCCTGGGAGGGGATGCCGTCGGTGATGGCAACACAGGTCTCGAGGCCGGCGTCGGCCGCCTCCATGACCGCGTCGGCAGCGAACGGAGAGGGCACGAAGACGATGCTCAAGCTCGCCCCGGTCTCGCGCACCGCCTCCTTGACGGTATCGAAGACCGGACGGTCGAGGTGGGTGCTGCCGCCCTTTCCGGGGGTCACCCCGCCCACCACGTTGGTGCCGTATCCGATCATCTCGCGCGCGTGGAAGCTGCCGATCTTGCCGGTGATCCCCTGGACGAGAACCCGGCTTTGCCGGTCGACGAGGATGCTCATCGAGCCGCCCCTGCTCGCCGTTCCCGCCAGGCCTGCACCGCCCGCTCGGCCGCCTCGGCCAGCGTGTCGGCCCTCAAGATGTCGAGCTCGCTACCCTCGAGAATGCGTTTGCCTTCCTCGACGTTGGTCCCCGCGAGCCGGACCACGATCGGGACGGCGGGACGAAGCTCGCGCACCGCTTGCACCACGCCCTCTGCCACCCAGTCGCAACGATTGATGCCGGCGAAGATGTTCACCAGGATCGCCTCCACTGCGGCATCGGAGAGCACCAGGCGAAACGCTTTCGAGACGCGCTCCGGCGAGGCCCCGCCACCGATGTCGAGAAAGTTCGCGGGCTCCCCGCCGGCGTGCTTGATCATGTCCATGGTGGCCATCGCGAGTCCGGCCCCGTTGATGATGCACCCGATCTGCCCCTCGAGACCCACATAGCTCAGTCCCCGGTCCGCCGCCTGCATCTCCCGCGGATCCTCCTGGGACTTGTCCCGCAGCTCCGAGATGTTGGGGCGGCGGAACAGCGCGTTGTCGTCGAACGCGAGCTTGGCGTCGAGCGCAAGAAGCCTTCCCTCCTGGGTGACCACCAGGGGATTGATCTCCACCATGGTGGCATCGCAGTCCCGGAACGCGCGATAGCAACCGAGCATCAGCTTGCTCGCCTCGCTCACGAGGGTCGGGTCCAGACCGAGCCCGAACGCTATCTCGCGGGCCTGGAATGCCTGCATGCCGACCGCGGGCTCCACGCTGGTGCGGATGATCGACTCCGGCCGCTTGGCCGCAATCTCCTCGACCTCCATTCCGCCCGCCGCAGAGGCGACGATCATCACCCGTTCCTGGCGGCGATCGAGGACAAAGCCGAGGTAACACTCGCGCGCGACGTTGACCGCTGCCTCGACGTAGAGGCGGTAGACCACCTTCCCGCGGGACCCGGTCTGGGCGGTGACCAATCTCGCGCCGAGCAGCTCCGAGGCGGCGCTGCGGATCTCGCGGTCGTTTTCGCATACCCGGATCCCGCCCGCCTTGCCCCGGGCGCCGGAGTGGATCTGGGCTTTGACCACCCACCGGTCACCACCGATCTCGGTCGCCCGATACGCCGCCTGCTCGGGGCTGTAGGCGAGCCCCCCGCGGGGAATCGGCACCCCGAAGTCGGCCAGGATCTCCTTCGCCTGATACTCGTGAATATCCACCTCAGCCTCGCTCCCCGCGCGCCCGGATCGCGGCCTCGATGTCCACCACGTTGCGGGCCATGCGGGCCGAGGCGGCGTCAATCATCTTGCCGTCGAGCTGCACCGCGCCCTTGCCCTCGCGGGCTGCCCCTTCGAGCGCAGCGAGAATCCGCCGGGCGCGATCCACCTCTGCCGCCGGCGGCGAGAAGACCTCGTTGGCGAGCTCGATCTGGGCCGGATGGATGGCCCACTTACCCTCCAGGCCGAGCACCGCCGCCCGCGTGGCCGCGGCCCGGTAACCCTCCGGGTCCTTGAAATCACCGAAGGGGCCATCGATCGCGCGCAGCCCGTACGCCCGGCAGGCAACCGTCATGCGGGCGAGGACCGCGTGCCACTGATCGCCCGGATACCCGGGGTTCAAGCCGCCGATGCCGACGGTGCGAGCGCGGCAGCTCGCGGCGAAATCCGCAACTCCGAAATGCAGGGCCTCTAGGCGCGGGCTCGCGGTCGCGATCCGCTCCACGTTGGCCATGCCGAGCGCGGTCTCGATGAGCGCCTCGAGCCCGATCGGCGTGTCGATCCCCTTGGCCGCCTCGATCTGGCTCAACATCGCGTCCACCATGTAGACGTCCGCCGGCACTCCGACCTTGGGGATGAGCACGGTATCGAGTCGGTGGCCGGCCTGCTCGACGATGTCGATCACGTCCCGGTACATGTAATGCGTGTCGATACCGTTGATGCGGATCGAGACCGTCTTGCCGGCCGCTTTCCAGTCGATATCGTTCAGAGCGGCAACTATGGTGGCTCGTGCCTTCGGCTTGTCGCCCGGTGCGACCGCGTCCTCCAGATCGAGAAACACGTAGTCGGCAGCGCTCGCCGCCGCCTTCTCGATCATGTCTGGACTCGAGCCGGGCACCGCCAGCTCGCTGCGCTGCAAGCGAACTCGAGCCGGCTCGTAGCGGGTGTGGCTCATGTCACGCGAACCCCTTAGGGTATCAGCGACGCTCGGTCGTTCTTATCCTCGAATGCGCCGTTGCCTATGATTGCGCGAACCGGCCTCCATGTCACCTTGCATGAATTCCGGGGATTCGAGGCGCCTCAACGAAACCGCAAGCACGCTGACCGGCCTCGCGCTTGACAGCCTGCGCGGGTCGAAGTGACATGCGCTCACTGCCTGTCATCATGACGGTTGGGCAGAACTCAATTGCGCATCGGGGGGAAGCGGATGAAGGCGGCGCTACTGATCGGACTCGGGGGATTTCTCGGCGCCAATGCGCGCTACCTTGTCAGCGTGTGGACGGCCCGCCACATCGACCCGGCCCTGCCGTGGGGCACCCTGGTCGTCAACGTGACCGGGAGCCTCGTCATCGGGGTTTTTCTCGCCTGGACCACCGAGCGGGTGCTGGCCGATCCCGCGCTTCGATTCCTGCTCGCGGTCGGATTCTGCGGCTCCTACACGACGTTCTCGAGCTACGCCTTCGAAACCGTGGTGCTGCTGGAGGAGGGGCACCTGTGGGCGGCGGCCGGGAATTTCCTGCTCAACAATGTAGTATCCATCCTGGCCGTGGTCGCGGGCATCGCACTGGCGCGCTGGATCTGAGCATGACCGAGACGAGCACCCAGGTTTTCGTTTACATCAACGAGGCCGATGAGTGGCGCCATCGCCCGCTGCATCTCGAGATCCTCAGGCTTCTCGAGAGCGAGGGGCTCTGGGGCGGCACCGTGGTGCGAGGCGTCGCCGGGTTCACCGCCCACGAGAGCGTGCACTCGAGCTCGCTCGTGGACGCAGGCGGCGAGCTTCCGCTCGTCGTCCAGTTCGCCGACTCGAGCGACAACGTGGCGAGGGTGCTCCCCCGCATCCGAGAGATGGCACCGGATCGCATGATCACCGTCCACTCGGTGCAGATCGTTCCGTGACGCCCGCGCAAATGCATGGGTGCAATGAAGCAACGGGGTTGAGAGGCGTGCGTAACAAGACGGTCGTCGTGGTGCAGGGGGCCAAAGGGGCCGAAGACATTCCCGGGCTTGCCGGTCATGGCGAAGCGCTCGAGCTTCGCTGCGCGAGCACCCCGGAGGAGCTCAGGGCGGCACTGCCGGGATCCGAGGTCCTCTTCGGCTGGGACTTTCGTGCCGGCGCCTTGCGAGATGCCTGGTCCGCGGCGGATCGGCTCCGGTGGGTGCACTGGTGCGGGGCCGGGGTGGATGCGGTGCTGTTTCCCGAGCTGGTGCGAAGCGAGGTCGTGCTCACGAACTCCCGCGGCATCTTCGACCGTCCCATGGCGGAGTACGTGCTGGGGCTGATCATCGCGCTCGCCAAGGGGTTCCCCGAGACCCTCGCTCGCCAGGCGCGCGGGGAGTGGGCGCACCGCATGAGCGAACGTCTCCAGGGGCGCAGGGTGCTCGTGATCGGGGTCGGCAGCATCGGGCGAGAGTTTGCGCGGGTGTTCACCGCGTTCGGGCTCGAGGTCGAAGGCGTCGGCCGACGGGGCCGTCGCGACGACCCCGACTTCCCGGTGATTCACCCCGTCTCCGAGCTCGACCGGCATCTGCCGGGCGCAGACTTCGTCGTCGTGGTGGTTCCCCTGACGGCGGACACCGCGGGCCTCCTCGGAGCGGCCGAGCTGGCGCTCATGAAACCCTCGGCCCGTCTCATCAACGTGGCGCGCGGAGCGGTGGTCGACGAGACGGCGCTGATCTCGGCGCTGGAGTCCGGCCAGATTGCGGGGGCCGCGTTGGACGTGTTCGAGAGTGAGCCGTTACCTCCGCAAAGCCCGATCTGGTCCATGGCGAATGTGATCGTGTCGCCCCACATGTCCGGTGATTTCTTCGGTTACGAGGAGGCGCTGGCGGAGTGTTTTCTAGAGAATTTCGAGCGCTACCGGGACGGCCGCCCGCTTCGCAACGTGGTCGACAAGGTGGGCGGCTTCGTGGCCTCGCCTGACTGAACTCCGAGCCCGCCACCGTCGCACGCGCGAATTCCTGTGCGCACCCGCGTGATCCGGGTTTGGTGACTCCCGTCACATTGTTTTCCCCTTCGCCGGCCGATGATCCTCACCATGCGTAACGCGGAGAGCCCGCCGTGTTCGGTATCTTCGTCGCGGTACTCGTTGTCCTGACCCCGCTCCTCGTGGGCGACAGCCCGCACGACCCCGATCGCCGGGCCGAGCTCAACCGGCTGCTCGATCAGGCCATTGCCCTCAATGCCAGCAACTCGCGCACGCGCGAGCATGACTCGCTGCCCGCCGAGCCGAGCGCCGACGAGGTGGATCTCGATCTCGCCCACATGGAGCTGATGGGCGGCTACCTGGAGAAAACCTGCATCTACAAGAATGGCGAGGTAAGGGAGCTTCGCCGGCTGATGATTTATATCGACCTGATGCGCCTCGTCGGGGTGCCCGATGCCGAAATCAAGTCACGGCTCGTCGAACGCGCCGGCCCCCACGCGGATGCGCTCAGCGCGCTGCTGGATTTCGCCGGGCTGGACGGCCTCTCCCACTTCATCTGTCTCGACTACATGCGCGCGCGACTCAGAGAAGGCATGCACGCCGAGGATCTTCGCGATTACGTGCAGCAAGTCAGCATCCGCACCAACTCGCCTCCCATCCCCTCGCCCTGAGCAATTCACTCAGCGCGGACCACCGAGACAGAAGGACCCGTTACCGGGTCATCGTCTCTCCCCGGCGCTTTGCCGAACCGGCTTGCCGGCCTACCATGTCACAACCGTGCGACGGAAAGACCCCGGAATCGATGGGTGAGCTCGAAATCGAAGATCGCCTCGTGAGCTACCACTCGCGCCTCGCGCGCCGCGAGGTCGCGACGATCGACACGGTCGTGATTCACTGCACCGAGCTGCCCACGCTGAGCGAGGCGCGTGAGTACGCTGAACGGGTGATCTACCCGAAGACCGGATCGGGGGCCTGCGGGCACTACTACATCGACCGAGACGGCTCGACCTACCGCTACGTGGGCGACGATCGGATCGCCCACCACGTATTCGAGCACAACGAGCGCAGCCTCGGCATCGAGCTCGTGAACCGGGGGCGGTTTCCGCGGTGGTTCGCGGCAGACCATCAGACGATGTCCGAGCCCTATCCGGAGGTTCAGATCGAGAGGCTTGTCGAGCTCGTCGGCGACTTGGAAGCCCGTTATCCCGGGCTGTACCGGATCGCCGCTCATGCCGACCTCGACCAGCGACGGGTGCCGGCCGAGGACGATCCCGCAGTGGAGGTCAGACGAAGAATCGATCCGGGCCCGCTGTTCCCCTGGACCCGAGTGCAACGCGCGCTCCGGCTCCGCCGACTCGCGCCCGAGGAGCGCGGTTGATCTACCGAGGCACCGGCTGCACTGCGAGTTCGACCATCGGCGCCCCAGGTTTCGAAGAAGGTTTCAATCTCCGCTCAGATGGACGACCACCTCGGGCCAGGAGCGCAACGCACGCAAGTCCGCGAACTCCTCACCGGAACCGGTGTAACCCGCCTTCAGTAGCACCGGCTCCACTCCCGTCAGCGAGCCGAGATGCCGCTCGTCGTCGTCGACGAGCGCCGTCATCTCGTGGTCAATACAAATGCGCGCCTTGGTGGAGCCGGCCGATGACAGCACCGCCTCGAAGCAGCCGGCAATTCCCTGGAGCTCGAGCCACCGGCGCGCGAACTCGACGCGGTGGTCACGCCGGGCGGTGACGACGTACAGCCGGTAGGCGCGCTCGAGGTCGCGAATCGCGTCCAATCCCCCCGCCACCGGCGGCGCCGCGAGCGACGATCGCCGCTCGTACACCACCTCCCCCATCGACTCGTAGGCCGATGCCCCGATGATCGGAACGCAGCGCGTGCGATCGCATCGCCACGGCTCGACCTCCACCCCCAGGTGCTCGCGGATCCAGCGCGCCTTCACCCGGTTGGTGTCAGCGATGATACCGTCGTAGTCGAGCCCGATCGCGGGACGTCTGGATGCGGTCGAGGTCATGGGAGCGAGGTGCTAGATAATCGCGTGGCGGACCTTCGCCGACACCCACTCGCTCACGAAGACGGTCCCGAGGATCGCGAGCAGGATGAGCGAGACCTGGGTCCAGGCCAGGGTGGAGATCGAGGCGTTGAGCTCGATCCCGATACCCCCCGCCCCCACCAATCCGAGCACCGTGGACTCGCGGATGTTGATATCCCAGCGAAAGACCGAGATCCCCGCGAAGGCCGGCATCACCTGCGGCTGTATGCCGTAGGTGAGCACTTGCAGACCGCGCGCCCCGGTTGCCCTGACGGCCTCCACCTGACTCTCGTCGATCTCCTCGATCGCCTCATAGAGCAGCTTCGCGCAGAAGCCGATGGAGCGCAGCCCGATCGCGATCACGCCGGCGAGAACCCCCGGGCCGATGATCGTCACCAGCATCAGGGCCCAGATGAGCGAGTTGATGGAGCGAGAAGAAACGATGATGAACAACGCGACCGGGCGGATGAACACGCGACTCGGGGTCGTGTTCCTGGCGGCGCAGAACGCCACCGGGACGGCGATGATGAGCGCGATGAGGGTACCGAGGGTGGCGATGTTGACGGTATCCCAGATCGGACGCCACAGCGCCTCCATGTACGACCATTTGGGCGGCAGCATGCGCTCCCCGAGGTCGGCCGCCTGTTGGGGGGCATCCAGGACGAAAAGCCAGATCGTCTTCTCCGACATGAGTTGCCAGCAGTAGACGAACAAAGCGGTGCCGGCAAACCATGCTGCCCAGATGGCGAGCTGCTGGGAGCGGGATCGGCGCTGCCACAAGCGGGTGCCGTTTCGTCGCGAGCTCGGCATCACTGCACCCACTTTCTCAACCAGCTCGAGCTGTACTCCATCGCCATCACGATGCCAATGA
This sequence comes from Gammaproteobacteria bacterium, assembly GCA_041594935.1. Classification (GTDB taxonomy): domain Bacteria; phylum Pseudomonadota; class Gammaproteobacteria; order HK1; family HK1; genus JBFHLI01. The sequence continues at coordinate 8,998 of JBFHLI010000027.1, forward strand.
TGATCAGCAGGATGGCCGCGGCCGAATCGAACTCATAGCGGTCGAAGGAGGTGAGCAGGGTCGCCCCGATCCCCCCGCCGCCCACGATCCCGACCACCGCCGACTCGCGGAAGTTGATGTCCACCCGGTAGACCGCGAGCCCGATCATGCGCGGCATGACCTGGGGCTGCACCGCGTAGTTGAGCCACTGGAACCAGGAGGCGCCGGTCGCGCGCACCGCCTCGGCCTGAGCCGCGTCCATGTCCTCGATGTCTTCGGCCAGGAGCTTGGCGTAGAAACCGACGGTGGCGACGCTGAGCGCGAGAAAGCCGGCGAAGGGCCCGAAGCCGAACACCTTGACGAAGAAGATGGCGAGGATCACCTCCGGGAACGTGCGCGAGACCGCGACCACCGCCCGGCAGGCGAGGTAGACCGGCAGCGGGGCGAGATTGCGGGCGGCGCCGAGACCGACCGGAATCGAGATCGCGACCCCGACCACGGTCGAGGTGACCGTCATCCAGATGCTCTCGTACATGCCGTCGAGGATGGAATCGAGCCGCGAGGTGAAGTCGGGGGGGAAGAATGACAGCAAGAACCGCTGGCCGCGCGGAATCCCCTCGACCACCCGGGCCCAGTTGACCTCCAGGGTGCCGAACGCGAAGGCGAGATAGATGGCCGCCCCTAGCCACAGGGCCCAGCGAATGCGGGCATCCTGGATGAACGGCGGGCGTCGCCACTGACGTGCGGGGCCGAGCGCTGCTCCCGCCATCGCGCTCAGATACCGCTCAGCACGTCTTCCTCGCGGCTCACGCCGCGCGGTCCGTGCGAGACGCTCGACGGCGGCTCGTCGTCGTCGGCCTTTCGAATCGTGGCCTCCCAGTCCTCCTCGCCGTAGATCTGGGTGAGCACCTCCGCGCTCAGCCCGTCGGGCGGCCCGTCGTAGACGATCTCACCGAGCTGCAGGCCGACGATCCGCTGGGCGAACATCTGCGCCAGCATGACGTCGTGAATGTTGATGATCGCGGCAAGCTCACGCTCCTCGCACAGCTCACAGATGAGGCGCATGATCTGACGCGATGTCTTCGGATCGAGGCTCGCGGTCGGCTCATCCACGAGCAGCAGGTCGGGGTCTTGAATGAGGGCGCGGGCAATCCCGACCCGTTGGCGTTGGCCGCCGGAGAGCTCGTCCGCCCGCTTGTCGACCATGTCATCGAGGCCAACCCGCTCGAGCAGCCGGAACGCCTCGTCGACGTCGCTCTGCGGATAGCGGCGCAGAAAGCTGCGCCAGAAGCCGACGTATCCGAGGCGCCCCGACTGCACGTTCTCCATCACGGTGAGGCGCTCGACGAGCGCGTACTCCTGAAAGATCATGCCCATGCGCCGCCGGGCCCGACGCAGGCCACCGGCGCCAAGCGAGGTGAGCTCCATATCGCCGAGCCGAACCGACCCGGAGGTCGGCTCGACGAGGCGATTGACACATCGAATGAGGGTGCTCTTCCCGGCCCCCGAGGGGCCGATGAGAGCCATCACCTGTCCCTTCGGCACTTCCAGACTGATGCTCTTGAGCGCACGGTCCCCGGTCTTGTACTGCTTGTCCAGGTTCCGGAGGGAGAGCATCGATGCGACTCACTTACAGCTGTAGGTGACGCCATTGGCGGTGTCGATCTTGCGGATCACGTCCCAGTCGGACTTGTGGTAGATGGAGACGAACCCGTCAGCCTGCTTGCCGAACTCGGCATCGAGGGTCGTTCCCTTCCACGGGAAGGTGAAGAACGCCTGCTTGATCTTCGCCACCACCGTCGGGCTCAGGTTGTGGGCATGACCGTAACCGGTCGTCGGGAAAGTCTGGGACTTGTAGACGGTGCGATACTGCTCCGGCTTCACGACCTCGCGCTCGAGCATCCGGTAAAGCACCGAGTTGGCGACCGCGGCGGCCTCGTAGTCCTTGTTGGCGACCCCGAGGATCGAGTTGTCGTGCTTGCCGGAGAAGGTCGTCTTGAAGTCCTTATCCGCCACCAGGCCGAACTCGGACTTGAGCAACGCGGATGGCGCCTTGAAGCCGGAGTTCGAGGTGGGCGAGGTGAACGCCAAGGTGCGGCCCTTGAGATCGGCGGGCGTCTGGACGGGGCTGTCCGCCGGCACGATGATCTCCATCTCGTAGCCGACGATCTTGCCCCCCATCGACATCGTCGCGAACGGCACGAAGCCGGCGCAGCTCGCGGCCACCGGGTTGCTGCCGGTGTTGAAGCCCGCCACGTGTAGCCGACCCGAGCGCATCGCCTCGATCTGGGCCGCGTTTGACTGCACGCTGAAGAACACGACCTTCTTGCCGGTCACATTGGAGACGTGCTTGATGAAGTCGTCCCACGCCTTGGCGTAGACGGCGGGATCCTCGACCGGGGTGTACGCGAAGATGATCGTATCGGGGTCCACCCACTGGCTCTGATCCGGCGGCAGGTCCGCAACGAGGTCGTAGTCCCGGTCGCAGTACTGGGTATCCAAGGTGCCGCGGTGCGGACAATCCTGGGCCTGGACGCTCACGCTGAGCGCCGCGCCCGCGAGCACCCCTACCACCGGCGCACAGACGGTTCTGAGTCGATTGTTCATAGCTCCTCCACTCGGTGGGCTCTCACGAGCCGTTATTGTTGACCCCCTCGCGGCTCATTCGGCTCGGCTTCGCGCGCAAGAAAGCACGCCACTCCACGCCTGGGCTGCATCGGGTTCGGCCGGATTATTACGGTTTTGCCGGGAAATTACGACCAAGCTCCGGGAGTTGCGGTGCGCTTGGCCCGGTGATCGGTGGCGCGGCATCAACATTGTGTTCTCCGCAGATGGAGCCTAGCTTCACCCTCGCTGCCACCATCGGGGATGAACCAACTTGTCTAGGCCCACGCTCTCGAGGCAACTCGCCGACCGATCGCTGCGCCACTGGAGCGAGCCGCTGCCCGAGGCGCTGAAGCGGGTCGCGCGTCGGTGCATCCTGGACATCATCGGCGCCGGCCTCGCCGGCACCGTGAAACCGATCGCGCAGCACGCAGCCGCCTTTGCCGCCGCGACCTACGGGGCGGGCCGATCGACGCTGTTCTCGGGACCGACCGGGGTGCACCCGGCCGGGTGCGCCTTCGCCAACGCGGTGGCGGCCCATGCACTCGATTACGACGACACCTGCCACGCGGGCGTGGTGCACGCCACCGCGGTCGTGTTTCCGGCCACCTTTGCGGCCGCGCAGGCGCGCGCCGCGAGCGGGTCGGAGCTGCTGCGCGGCTTCATCGCCGGGGTGGAAACCGCCTACGCGCTCGGGCGGCGAGTCGGCCCGGAGCCCTACGACCGAGGGTGGTTCGCGACCGGGGTGATCGCCACCGTCGGCGCCGCCGCGGGCGCCGCCATCATCCGGACTCGTGACCCCGCGCAGCTCGAGCGCGCGATCGTGCTCGCGGCCACCCAGGCGGCGGGGCCGCGGGTGATCCTAGGCACCGACACCAAGCCGTGGGCCGCCGGGCTTGCCGCCCTCGCCGGCCACCAGGCCGCGGACGCGGCCGCGTGGCCGATCGGCGTACCCGGGGACCTGTTCGGGGCCGACAACGGGTACCTCCAGCTCTTCGCCCCCGCGGCTCGCGCCAACCGCGGCGCCGACTCACTCGAGGGCTTCGGCTTGCTCGACCCGGGGATCACGTTCAAGCGCCACCCGGTGTGCTCGAGTGCACAGACGACCCTCGATGCGCTGGATTCCCTTCTCCATGACACCGATCTACGCGCCTCGGCGATCGAGCGCATCGATGTCACGCTCGCTCCGCTCGCGCACCGGAGCCTGCCCTACCGCGAGCCGAAAAACCTGGCGCAAGCCCAGTTCTCGCTGCCCTTCATCGTCGCCTGCCGCCTCCTCGGGCTCGACTTGCTCGAGGCGGTGCTCGAGGAGCGGCACCTGCATGGCGCAAGGACCAAGGAGCTGATGGCCAGGGTTCACAAGCGCGATCGGACCCTGGACGTCGATGCCCGCTCCTACCCCGAGGCCGCGCACGCCAGGATTCGCCTCCGGGACGGCAGCGAGCTCGAGGCCACCCGGTTGACCGCCCACGGCGATCCGCGCTCCCCGCTTTCCGACGCCGAATTGCGGGAAAAATTCTTCCGCGCCGCGAGCCGAGCGATTCCTTCCGCCTCTGCGATCGCGATCGCGGAGCGGGTCGAGACGCTCGAGACCCTGCCCTCGCTCGATACGCTGAGCGCGCTAATCGCGCGCGGTTGACTCATCAGATCTTGGTGCTGACCAGCTTCTTGGAGAGAAATCCCTCGATGCCCTCCAGTCCCCCCTCGTAGCCATAGCCGCTTTCCTTGACGCCACCGAAGGGAGTGTCCGCCTGGGCGGGGATCACGGTATTGATCGCAAGGCTTCCCGCCTCGACATCCCGGATGAGTCGCTCGGAGATCTCCTCCGAGGCGGTGAACGCATAGGCGGCGAGTCCGAACGGAAGCGCGTTGGCGCGCGCCACCACCTCGTCGAGCGTGGTGAACGCAACGATCGGCGCGATCGGACCGAAGGGCTCCTCGCGCATGATCGCGGCACCCTCCGGGACCTCGCAGAGCACCGTCGGCAACCAGTAAAAGCCCGTTCGGTCGAGACCCCGCCCGCCGAGCACCGTCCGGGCGCCAAGCTGTTCAGCGTCGGCCATGAACCGAGTCATTGCCTCGATGCGTCGCGGGTTCGCCATCGGTCCCATCGTCGTCGTCTCGCGCCGACCGTCACCGACCTCGAGGCCCTCCGCGTACCCGGCGAAGGCCTCGACGAAGCGCGGCAACACCGACGCGTGCACGTAGAAGCGGCTGGGCGCGATGCACACTTGCCCGGCATTGCGATACTTGAACGCCGCCCCGAGCGAGGCCGCCTCCTCGACGTCGGCGTCCTCGCACACGATCATCGGCGCGTGCCCGCCAAGCTCCAGGGTCGCGCGCTTCAGGCCCGCCGCCGCGAGCCGGGCCAGCTCCTTGCCGACCGGCACCGAGCCGGTGAAGGAGACCTTTCGCACCTCCGGGCGGGCAATCAGATACTGCGACACCCGCGCCGGCACCCCGAACACGAGATTGACGACCCCGTCGGGAAGCCCCGCGTCCACGAGCGCTCGCACGACGGCCATGGCGCTCGCGGGCGTCTCCTCGGCCGCCTTGAGAATCACCGAGCAGCCGGCCGCCAGCGCCGGGGCAAGCTTTCGAATCGGTAGGACGGCGGGAAAGTTCCAGGCGGTGAGCGCGAGGCACACCCCGACCGGCTGGGGGACACTCCGCTGGGCGATTCCGCCCGGGCGCGTCGGGTAGCCGACCTCGCCCAGCCTCTCCAACGCCTGCGCGTGCCAGTCCAGGGTCTCGCTCACCCGATCCCACTCCGCCTCGGACTCGCGCAACGGCTTTCCCTGCTCCAGGGTCATGACGAGCGCGTTCACGGACCTTCGGGCGCGAATCAGCTCCGCCGCCTTGCCGAGCACCGCGGCGCGATCGGCGGGGGTCGAGACCCGCCAGCATTCGAGCCCGCGAACCGCGGCGTGTACCGCTCGGTCCAGGTCGCGGTCGCTCGCGAGCGGCACCCGGCCGAGCACCGATGCATCCGCCGGATTGAGGACATCGGCGGCGACGCCGGCGGTGCCCTCGCTCCACTGACCGTCGAGGTGTAGCGCGAGCGGCGGATAGGATGAGTTCTTGGTCGGGGTCACCATCGCCTCGACTCCCGGCACTGCGCGAGCGCAGGCAGGCGAATCGGATAGCGCGCGCGCAGCCGCTCGTCGACCTCGGGGTCGATGTAGCGCGGATAGTGGCTGCCGAGAATGTCGCTCACCCGGTCGCGGGCCCGCTGCCAGATATCGGTCGAGCCCTTCTCCGCCCACTCCTCGGGGGTGTGTCGGTCACCGAGAACAGGATAGAGATACTCGGACTCCATCACCCGGAGGGTCTGACCCGACCCGAGGAAATGCCCGGGACCGTTCACCGCCTCCTCGATCGTCTCGACCGATAGCGTCTCCTCCGTTACCTCGATCCCGCGCACCGCCCGCTGCACGAAGCCGAGCAGCTCATCGTCGATCACGAATGCCTCCAGGGAGCAGCCGAGCAGGCTCGCGAGCATCCCCGCTGACTCATAGACGAGGTTGGCACCCGCGAGCCCGGCGAGCACGGTGGTGATCGCCTTCTCGTAGCCGGCCTGCTCGTCGGGCACCTTCGAGTCCGCCATCCCGGCCGCAACCCCGCTCGGCAGGTCGTAGAAATTGGCAATCTGAGCCGCGGCGGCATTGAGCACCGCCTCCTCGCCACCACCCCCGCTGAAGGCACCGGTGCGCAGGTCCGAGACGAACGGCCAGTTGCTGAAGATGCAGGGATGGCCCGGAGTCAGCAGATTCACGAAGATCAGGCTCGCGAGGGTCTCCGCCACCGACTGCACCAGGGTTCCCGCGAGGGAGGCGGGTGCGGTCGCACCCGATTGCCCGGCGGTGATCGGGTTGATCGGCATTCCGTGTCGCACCGCCTCGACGATGACACCGCACGCGTCCTCGCCGAAGCGCAGTGGCGGCACGATGGGGCTCGCGTGCAGCTTGCAGAACGGTCGCGCTCGAAACCGCCCCGGCCCGCCGAGAGCAGCATCGAACATCTCGATAATCGGGGCGACGTTTTCCGCGACGGTTATCGCGGTGCCGATGTGCTTGCGGGTGCCCGCCATGCAGGCATAGGCGGTGTTGAGATCGAGCTCGAGCCAATCCTCGAGCTCGGTCGCGATCACGCAACGGGTGAACCAGTGCACGTTAGGCAGCGTGTCGACCAGGCGGGCAAAATCGTACAGGTCCACCAGGGAAGAGGCCCGGTACCCGCCGGTCTTGGAGTCGAGCACCTTGACCGCCGCCCCGCCGGTGCCGTAGTGCACGCGAGCGTCCGAGATGTCGAGATCGTGCCGCGGGTCGCGTCCATGAAGCACGATCTCGTGAGCGGCGCCGGCGATGGTGTCCTCGACGAGCGGGCGCGGGAAGCACAATCGATCGCGCTCGTTGAGGCGAGCGCCCTTTGCGAGCGCGAGCTCGCGCAGCCGCGGGGGCGCCCCGGCCATCCCGATGCGCGCCAGCACGTCGAGAGCCGCCCGGTGGATGCGTTCGAGGTCGGGGCCGGTGAGCGGGTGGTATCGACCGCCCGGTATTCCCGGGTGGACGGCGCGCGTCGGCCGGGCGCGGAGCTCCCGCTTGGCCGCCCGGGCGCGGCCACGAGGGCGACGGTGCTCGCTACTCATCGCGCATCTCGGCGGCACGGCTTTCCTGAGGCCGATCGGGCTCGGTCAAATGCACCGCCCGCCGTCCACCGCGAGGCAGGTCCCGGTGATCATCGCGGCGTCCTCGCCGGCGAGAAACAGCGCTGCCGCCCCCATGTCATCGGGACTCACCAGGCGCCCCATCGGAATGCTCGCGGAAAAGCGGTCGCGACCCTCCGCGCTCGAATCGCCGCCCATGAACTCCGCCAGCATCGCGGTATCACCGGCGGCCGGGCAAAGCGCGTTGACGCGGATCCCCTCGGCGGCAAGCTCCATCGCGAGACCCTTGGTATAGGTGACCACCCAGCCCTTCGAGGCGCCGTAGGCGACGAGGTTGGGCCGCGGGGTGAGCGCGATTCCGGAAGCGGTGTTGATGATCACCCCGGACCCCTGGCGGCGGAAGACGGGCAGGGCGTAGCGACACCCGAGATGCACCCCCCTTATGTTCACCTCGAACAGCGCGTCGAAGACCTCGTCAGTCGTTTCCTCGAGGCGACTCGGGCGCTGCCCGAGACCGGCGTTGTTGACGAGGATATCGAGCCCGCCGAATCGCTCGAGCGCAAAGTCGACCATGGCCGCCACCTCGGCCGCCCGGCTGACATCGACCTGAAACGGCGCGGCCGAGCCACCGTGCTCCTCGATCGCGGCCGCGACGGCGACGCTTGCCGCCTCATCCCGATCTGCCACCACCACCCGCGCTCCCGCGGCCGCCAAGCGGCGCGCGATCCCCTGGCCGAAACCGGCGGCCCCCCCGGTGACTATCGCGGTCTTGTGTTCGAGTTTCATGGTGCCCTTTCCCAGATTGTGTTTGGCAGAAGGGGAAGTATTCGACCTGCTCCGGCGTTGGCAGGGAAACCGCACCCCCCGAATGAGCGCTACCCAGCCGCGACGCGCTCGAGCCGACCCCGGCTCGGTAGTCGCGGGCGCGCGCACGGTACGACCGGCAGAATGACGCCGTCGGTCCGTCTTTGGCAATAGGTTCCGCCGCAATCGAGCGAAGCGTCAGGCTGTCGCCGGTGCTTTGGCTGCAGTAGCATTGCCAGAATCGAAAGCACCCCTAGAGCGGCCAGCCCATGAACGATCGCAGCCCACGCTCCGGTTCCACCGCGATGTCCGACCCGCAGGCGAGGCCCCGTTATACCGGGCTCCCCACCTTCATGCGGGTACCTTACGAGGAATCGCTCGAGCACGTCGACATCGGCCTCATCGGGGTGCCGTTCGACGGCGGGGTCACCAATCGCACCGGTGCGCGCCACGGACCGCGCGAGATCCGAAACCAGTCGAGCCTGATGCGCAAGATCAACCAGGCGAGTCGGATCGCACCGTTCGACCTGGCACGAGTCGCGGATGTCGGTGACGCCTGGGTGCAGAGCCCGTTCAACCTCGAATCGAGCCTCGAGGAGATTCGCGGGTTCTTCGATCGTGTACACGCGGCGGGCATCATTCCCGTTTCGGCCGGCGGCGACCATTCGATCACACTGCCGATCTTCCGCGCGATCGCCAAGGATCGGCCGCTCGGAATGGTTCACTTCGACGCGCACTGCGACACCGGCGACGACTATCTGGGGTCGAAGTTTCATCACGGGGCGCCGTTTCGCCGGGCGGTCGAGGAGGGGTTGCTCGACCCCCACCGGACCATCCAGATCGGGATCCGGGGCGCGTTGAACGACCCGGACGTGTGGAAGTTCAGCCACGACGCCGGCATGCGGGTGGTCTACATGGAGGAGTTCTACGAGATGGGGGTCAAGGCGGTGATCGAGGAGGCGCGCCGGGTGGCGGGCAACGGCCCGACCTACATCAGCTTCGACGTCGACGGTCTCGACCCGGTCTACGCGCCCGGCACGGGGACCCCGGAGGTCGGGGGCCTCAGCACCCTCGAGGCGCAGATGATGATCCGGGGGCTGCGCGGGCTCGATCTGGTCGGGGGCGATGTCGTCGAGGTGGCGCCGCCCTTTGACCCGACCGGTAACACCGCGCTCGTCGGGGCGACCATGATGTTCGAGATCCTGTGCGTGGTGGCCGACGCTTTGTCGAGACGGCGGGAGGGCGGCCGAGCATGAGCAAGCTGTCGGATGGCATCGCAGCGGAAAAGTTCGTCGTCACGAGCGAGCTCAATCCGCCCAAGGGCATCGACCTCGGCTCGCTCTTCGAGCGGGCGGCGTCGCTCTCGGGCGTGGTGGACGCCTTCAACATCACCGACTCCCACGCGGCACGAATGTCGATGGCGCCGATGGCGGTGGCGCACCTGCTGCTCGACCGGGGCATCGAGCCCATCATGCAGATGACCTCTCGCGACAAGAACCGGATCGCGCTTCAGGGCGACTTGCTCGGGGCGGCGGCGCTCGGCATCACCAACATCGTGTTCATGGGCGGGGACCCCCCCAAGGTTGGCGATCACCCCGAGGCAAAGCCGGTGTATGACGTGCTCTCGGTCGAGCTGCTGCAGATCGCGCACGGCCTGCGCTCGGGCACCGACCAGTCCGGCAACGCGCTCTCCGGCAAGCCGCAGCTCTTTCTCGGGGCAGTGGTAAATCCCGGCGCCTCGGACCTCGATACCGAGATCGACAAGATGAAGGCCAAGGTGGATGCGGGCGCCCAGTTCCTGCAGTCACAGGCGGTCTACGAGCCCGAATCGTTCGAGCGGTTCATGAACGCGGCGCACGACATCAAGGTGTCGGTCCTGGCCGGGGTGATCTTGCTGAAGTCCGCGAAGATGGCCCGCTACATGAACGAGAGCGTGCCCGGCATCCATGTCCCGGACCCGCTGATCGCAGAGCTCGAGGACGCCCCCGACAAGGCCGAGAAGAGCATCGACATCGCGGCGCGCATCATCGGTAAAATCGCACCGATGTGCCAGGGGCTGCACATCATGCCCCTTGGCTGGGAGGAAAAGATCCCGGCCCTCCTTGACACCGCCTCGGTCCGACCCGCCGTCTGAGCGCGGCCGGCTCCGGGGACAGTGGTCTCAGCGGCCGAATTCCCGCGCAGGCTTCTCCCCAGCGCCCGGGCACGGGCCGGCTCACGCCCGCACCGTGCTCCTTTGACTACCACGCCCTGGTCGCCGCCTTCGTCTTGGCGCCCGGTGTGCAAATGAGCCCCGATTTCACGCCCAGGCACAAGGACGACTTCGGCCGGGTTTACGACCTCGAGGATCCGCGGCCCTACTTTCGAGCCCTGCAAGGGTCCGATTACCGGATGCCCGGAGCGCTGTGTCGGTTCCTCCGGCGGATCCGCCCTCGCATCACGGCGGCGCGCGGGAAGAAAACGCTGCAGATCCTCGACTTTGCGGGCGGCTACGGCACCAACGGTGCGCTGCTCAAGCACCGTTTGTCGATGCGCGAGCTGTACGCTCGCTTCGAGCGGGGCACCTGGTTGCCGGTCGATGGGCGGGCGAACTGGAACGGAGATCGGAGGTTCTTCGAGGCGCGACGCCGGTCGAGGGCGGGGTTCGAAGTTTGCGGGCTCGACATCGCGACGACCGCACTCGAGTACGCTCTTTGCACCGGCCTCAACGACCGCGTGTTCTCGGAAGACCTGAGCGCGGGTCCGCCAAGCGCCACGCTGCGCGCCTACGCGGCCACCGTTGACATCGTGGTCGAGTCCGGCTCGCTCGGCGCCGTGCTGAGCGCCGTGTTCCCGCGTCTGGCCCGGGCAGGCGCCCGTGACGCCCCTCCCTGGTTCCTGTACTGCCCGCGGCCTGACGTCGATTGGCGTCCCCTCGACTCGGCGTGGGAGGCGCTCGATTACGCACCCGAGCGCTGCAACCGCGATCCGGTGCGGTACCGCAAGCCCTTCAGTGCGGATGAAGCGGCGGAGATGGCGCGACTCGCGCGTGCCCTCGGCGCGCCGTCCCCGTTGCACGATGGCTATCTCGTGGTCGACCTCGTGCTGGCCCGCCCCAAGCGAGACGCCCAGGCCTACCCCGTTAGCGAACTGGTGGCCGGCGCGCACCCCTTGGGTTGACCGCGGGCCGGGCCCCCGGCGACCGACCGGCTCCGACCCGGTCCCGGTGCGACTCGAGCCGCACCGCTCCGCGGACAAGGTCCGGCGCCGTCGTCTCGGTTCGATTGGGAACGATCCGGCTAGACCGGATGTTTCACCAAGGACCCGGGACGATGGCGACGGATAGGCGAGTCTGGACGCCGGGCTGGAGCGCAAGGGATAGCCGTAGCTATCGCTTGCGTGAAGCCCAAGTCCGGGCACGCATTGCCGAGCCAGCGACCGGGTAGACTTGCCGCGGAAACAAATTGCACCGCGCCCGGGCCGCCCGAATCGGTTCGTTTTCTCATCGCTCTCACAAGCTTAGTGACGAGCGGCAAGGCGCCTCGGTGAAGCATCCGGGCTAGCTTCCCGCCCCTTCGACGATCCGAGCCAAGGCGGTTTCCAGCGCCGCCGCCGCTGCCTCTTCGGTGACGACGTACAGGTGCCGGTAGCGCTCGAGCGTGACCGCAACGTTCGCGTCACCCAGGTGCTCGGAAACCAGCCGGGGATCCACCC
>JBFHLI010000028.1:0-20729 GCA_041594935.1 Gammaproteobacteria bacterium
CACCGCCCGGGGAATTGCAGCGGATCTGGGTCGTGCTTCCCGGCTAGCCCGGATGTCTTACCAAGGACCCGGGACGATGGCGACGGATAGGCGAGTCTGGACACCGGGCTGGAGCGCAAGGGATAGCTGTAGCTATCGCTGGCGTGAAGCCCAAGTCCGGGTACGCATGGCCGAGGCAGCGCCCGGGTAGACTCGCCGCGGAAACAAGATGCACCGCGATCGCGCCGCCCAGAACGGTTCGTATTCTCATCGCGCTCAGAAGCTTAATGACGAGCGGCGAGGCGCCTTGGTGAAACATCGGGGCTAACCGGGTCCGGCGCCGACGAGGAACCGCTGCAGGTGCTCGGCCACGAGCGCCGGGGCCTCGGTGAGGATGGCGTGCCTCAGGCCGGGAAGGATCTGGAGACGCGACCCCTCGATTCGTCGGTGCATCAGGCGTGCCATGCGAGGGCTCGAGCCGACGTCGTGCTCGCCGGTCATGATCAGGGTCGGGACCCGGATCTCGTGCAGTCGGTCCGCGAGGTCGCTCTGCGCGAACACGCGGTACGCGGCGGCGTATGCGGCCGGATCGTTGGCGAGGATCGAGGCAGCCTTCGCCCGCACGACCTCGGGGTAGGCGGCGCGAAACTCGGGCGAGAACCATCGCTCGATGGCGGCTTCGACGGTCGATCCCGGGCCCCTCGCCTCGAGTCGGTCCGCTCGCGCCGACACCTCGACTCGTTGCGCCGCGGTCCGGCCCGACACCGCGCTCAGGATCGCGAGGCGTCCCACCCGCGGTGCGTGGGCGAGGGTGAACGCTTGCGCGATCAGGCCCCCGAGCGAGAACCCGGCGAGGTGGGTGCTCGCCACCTCGAGGTCGTCGAGGAGGTGCACGAGATCGCGCACGAAGTCCTCGAGCGCATACGGCCCCGGCGGCTTGTCCGAGCGGCCGTGTCCTCGCAGGTCATAACGAAGGATCTGGAACTGCGGTTCGAGCAGTGTGGCAACGGCATCGAAGCTCGTCGAGTCCGCCCCGACGCCGTGGATCAGAGTGAGGAAAGGGCCCTCGCCGCCGAGCCGGTAGTGAACGGACGGGACCCGTGGCTCAGGGCGGCCCACGGTCCTCGGCGAGCGAGCTGGACGTGGAGCGGGGCATCATCACCGCGCGGGGGAAGAGCGCGAGTGCGCGGCAGTTGACGTCCTCGAGGCACCCCGCTTCGATCAGGAGAACGTTCTCGTGGGCGTGCGCGGCCACCGCTGCCCACGAGATCTCGGGGTCGGTGCGGGCCCGGCTGATGGCAAACGAAAACCGCATCACTTGATCCTCATCACGAACGGGTCCTGGGTCTGCCCGGAGTAATCGATGACAACACTCTTCAGGCGGGAGTACTCGCGGATCGCCTCGAATCCGTTGTGCTTGCCGTAGCCGCTTTCCTTGAACCCGCCCACCGGCGACATGAACGAGCTGGTGCGGTAGGTGTTGACCCAGATCGTTCCCGCATCGATGTCGCGCGCAAAGCGCATCGCCCGATCGATACTCTGCGTCCAGACTCCGGCCGCGAGCCCGTAGCGCGTGTCGTTGGCCTGCTCGACGAGAGCACCCTCGTCGTTGAAGGACATCACACTCACCACCGGGCCGAAGATCTCATCGCGTGCGATACGCATGTGATTCTCTACCCCGGTGAAGATGGTAGGCTCGAAGTACCAGCCGCTGCGAAGGCCGGGATCGCTCGGCTGCGTGCCGCCGCACACCAGCTCGGCGCCGTCCTCGCGCCCGTAGGCGACGTAGGCCTGGACTTTTTCGAGCTGCGCCTTCAGCGCGAGCGGCCCGAGCTCGGTCTCCGGATCGCTCGGGGGCCCGATCCGGACGCGCTTGGCCCGGGCGATGAGTCGCTCGAGCACGTCGTCGTAGATCTTCTCGTGCAGAAAACACCGCGAACCCGCGACGCAGGTCTGGCCGCCGGCGGCAAACACGCCGGCCACGATGCCGTTGGCCGCCCGGGCGGGGTCGGCGTCCTCGAGCACCACGTGAGGCGATTTTCCCCCGAGCTCCATCGCGCACGGTGCGAGGTGGGTGGCCGCGTTGGCGGCGACCCGCCGCCCCGTCTCGGTGCCGCCGGTGAATGCGATCTTGTCGACGCCGGGATGCGCGCTCAATGCTTCTCCGGTGCTCTCACCGTAGCCGGTTACGATATTCACGACCCCCGGCGGGAACCCCGCTTGCTCGACCAGTCCGGCAAATTCCAGAGCCGAGGCGGACGTATGCTCTGAGGGTTTGACGACCACGGTGTTGCCGATGGCGAGACACGGCGCCAGGACCGAGCTCATGAGCAGCAAGGGAGAGTTCCAGGGCACGATGATCGCCACTACCCCGATCGGCTCTCGCACCGTGTAGTTGAGCATGTCGGGTTTGTTGATCGGGACCACCTCGCCGTGGAACTTGTCGGCGATTCCGGCGAAGTAAGCGTATACGTCGGGCAGGTAGGCTACCTGCGCCCGCATCTCCCGCAGGAGCTTACCGTTGTCTCGGGTCTCGGTCTCGGCCAGGCGATCGACCTGGGCGCCGATGAGGCTGCCGAGCCGATGAACGAGCTTCCCTCTCGCAGTCTGGGTCAGGCGTCGCCAGGCGGGGTCGCGGAGCGCGGAGCGCGCCGCCTCGACCGCGAGATTCACATCAGCGGAGTCTGCATCGGGCAATTCGTACCAGGGCTCGCCGCTCGTCGGCTCGTAGCTCGGGAGATAGCGCCCGGAGAGGGGAGGTGACCACTTGCCGCCGATGAACAGAGAATAACGCTCGAGCTTCCTCGCCATATGCCGGTCTCCTCCGATCGGCCTCGCAAGGCGGCGAGGGCCCCGGACCCTCAGATCAGAGCGGAGTCCCGGTCCGGATAGGTCCCCCGACTCTGCGCGAATGCTGGAGTGGTCATCTGGCCATCTCGGTCGAAGAACACGAGCTGCCAGAAGTCGGATTCGCAATCGTGGCGAAGGATGTAGACCGCCGTGTCGTCGCCCCGCACCTTGAAATAACGGTGGGCAGGGTCGAGCCATCGATCCATGACCTCGGTGATCTCCACGAGGTGCTTCCCGAGCTGGAAGCTACGCGGCGTTTCCTCCGAGCGGTAGCCCGCGTAGGACGATACCCGAATGGAGAAGGACCCCGTCATGCGATGATCTCCCGAGTTCATCCGACCTCGTCTCGTCTTGGTCGTGGGCGGTACCATGGTCAATATTCTTGCATCAAAGACGCTCGCTTTCGAGGAAAAGATCGGTGATTCACTCAGGGCGCTCCGCTCGGCCGCCACTGCGGACGTTGGCCGGCGGCGGCCAACCGGGGCCGGACCACCCGGCGAGCTATGCGCAACGTCGGAACAGTATCCTGCTCGTGCTCCTCGCGACCCTGCTCTTCGTGAGCCTCGACTCGATCGCCAAGTATCTCACTCATACCTACCCCATCGTGCAGGTGGTTTGGGCTCGCTATGCGTTCCATGCCCTTATCGTGGTGCTGATGCTCCGCTCCGAGTTGGTCCGCCATCTCAGAACGCATCGGCTCGCACTCCAGATAACGCGTTCGTTCTTCCTTCTCGGCGCGACGGCCGCCTTCTTTGCGGCGGTGCGCAGCATGAAGCTGGTGGATGCGAGTGCAATCACGATGGCCGGTCCGCTGCTGGTGACCGCCCTATCGGTGCCGTTCCTGAAAGAGTCGGTCGGCCCCCGGCGCTGGACGGCGGTGGCGGTGGGTTTCCTCGGCGCGCTGCTGATCATCCGTCCCGGCACCGGCATGATGCACCCGGCCGCGATATTTCCAGTGCTCGCAATGGTTTCGTATGCGTTCTACCAGATCACGACTCGAATTCTGAGCCGGTATGACAGCGCGACCACCACCTTGATCTACACCGCAGTGGCCGGCGGCGCCGTCACCTCGGCCGCGGTGCCGTTCTTCTGGATCACTCCCGATCCGTCCGGGTGGATGCTCATGGCATTACTCGGATTTTTCGGCTGGGCCGGGCACTTCAGCCTCATCAAGGCGCTCTCGAGCGCACCGGTCTCGATTTTGGCTCCGTTCAGCTACACCGCTTTGGTCTGGACGGTATCGCTCGGCTTCTTGATCTTTGGCGAGCTCCCCGATCGCTGGACCGTGATCGGTGCCCTCATCATCATCGGCAGCGGCATCTACGTGTTGCACCGAGAGCGATCGGTGCGCGAGCGCTGAGCCCCCAACCGCGAACTCGGGGCTCGGCTTGTCGGAGACCGAATGCGATTCCCGCCGGGCTCGTCCGGCCGTGCCTAGGGGGTGTTCGTCCAACCCGCAAATCAGTACACTTCATGGTGACACGAAAAATAAGCTCCGCTTTGGATAGGGCTGTAGAGGAAGGCCTTTGCGCTGAGGGGTGCAGGGCGAAGACCGGGCTGTCTTAGGACGGAGCGGGCGGGGGTTGCCTCCGCCGATGCCGTGAGAACTCCTGTCTCCGCCGCTGGGTCGCGTCGCGAGTGTGACGCCCTATTGGTGCAACTTGGCTGGGAGGAGAACGGTTGAGAGTGGCTCGGGGCCGCTCGCGAGGCGCGGGTCGAATGCGCCCTCGCGGTCTTCGGGCAGCTCGCTGTCCATTGCGATGTCGCGTGTCCATTACCCGGATCCCCCCGCCGCATGAGCGCGTCTGCGCGCATACTCCTTGTCGCTGCCGACCCGGACGACGCGGCGCTCGCCGCGATCGTGCTGCGCCATGCGATGCAGGATGCGGAGATCCTGGAGGCGGGCGATGCGCTTGAATTCGCGGAGCATCTTGCGGGCAGTGCGTTCTCGGTGGCGGTAGTCGATGGTGATCTGGCCTGGGCCGAGGGACCGGCGGTGATCGAGGCGATTCGACGTCGCCACCCCGACTGCATCACCGTGCTCTTCGGCGATGCACCGCCCGAGGGCGCGGGGATCGATACCTGCGTTCCGCGTTCGAGTCGCGGGTTCCTAGACCTGCCGGGTGCCATTCGAGGCGTCCTCGACCGGAAGCGCGGGGCCGGTGAGGCAGACGTCGGGCTGGCCGCCTACGATCGCCTGATCGAGCAGCTTCCGGTCGGGATATTCTCGATGGAGATGTCCGGGGCCCTCACCCGCGCCAATGATGCCACCGTGAGCGTTCTAGGATTCGACGACGAGGGCGCGCTGGTCGGACGGCAACTTCCCGATCTGTTGGCCGATGTGGATGTGAGAATGCGTTGCCGGGCGCTGCTGGCCCGCGGCCAGGGGCGCAAGGACCTGCAGACCGTGATGCGACGTGCGGACGGCGGCACGGCCCGCGTGAGCTTGAGCTTCTGGCCGGTTCCGGCCGTGGGCGCGGAGGCGCAGACGTTCGAAGGAGTCCTGTGGGATCTCTCCGGCCTCGCTGCGCTCGGTGGACCGGGGGGGATGGGGACGGCGGAGCTAGAGCAGCTCACCTCCGCCGTCTCCCACGACCTCCAGGACCCCCTGCAGCTCATCGCGCAGTACGCGCAGCTTCTGGTGGAGCGCCACGGCAAACGCCTGGACGAGGATGCGCTGCGCTTGCTCGGGAGGGTGCAGGAAAGTGCCGCTCGCATGCAGACGATGATCGACGGCATTCTAGAGTACTCTCGGGTCTCCGCGGCCGGGCGCCCGTTTCAGGTCGTCAGCTTGACCGAATCGGTCAGCGAGGCGATCAAGAATCTCGAGGCAAGTATGAGTGAGTCCGGGGCGGAGGTAGAGTTCCACGACCTGCCGTCGGTGGTGGCGGAGCCGCGGCAGCTCATCCAGCTGTTCCAGAATCTGATCGGCAACGCCGTCAAGTTCCACGCCAAGGAGCCGCCTCGCGTAACCATCCGCTGCGAAGAGCGCCCCGACGATTGGTTGATCTCGGTTGCCGATAACGGGCTCGGAATCGATTCTCGTTCGGCGGAGCACATCTTCGACATGTTTCAACGGCTCCATGCCGCAAGCGAGATCCCGGGGCGTGGCATCGGTCTCGCGATCTGCAAGCGTATCGCCGAGTGCCACGGGGGTCGGATCTGGGTCGAATCGCGTCCCGGCGGCGGCTCCACGTTCTTCGTTACCCTATCGAAGCAGCTTCCCGGGGATCGCCCGGGTCGCGAGACGGACGCCAGGAGGGCAGGTTGACCAGCATGAACGCCGAGGCACTCAATGTTCTGATCGTCGAGGACAATCAGGCGCAGGCGGACTTGATCCGAGAGATGTTGAGGGGTCTGCGGGACCCCGCGTTCAACGTGGAGCACGAGTCGCGACTGGAAGATGGGCTGGCCCGACTGCATTCGAAGAACGATGTGGCGGTGGTCCTGCTCGATCTCAACCTTCCGGACAGCCGAGGGCCCGAAGGGGTCGAGCGCATCCAGAGCGAGCTGCCCACGACCCCGGTTATCGTCCTGACCAACCTCGAGAATGAAGACGTGGCGGCCCAGTGCGTACGCGACGGGGCGCAGGATTATCTGATCAAGCGCGAGGTCGACCCACGACTGCTGTCGCGGTCCATTCGTTACGCCATCGAGCGTATCCACTCGGAGCAGGCCTTGCGCGAGAGCGAGCAGCGATACGCGCTTGCGGTTGCCGGCGCCAACGACGGGGTTTGGGACTGGGATCTGGTTCGAGATACGGTTTATTTCTCGCCGCGCTGGAAGGCGATTCTCGGTTACGAGGAGAACGAGGTCGGAGAGAGCATTGACGAATGGTTTGGACGCATCGTCGATGAGGACCGCCCGGGCTTCCGGGCCGCGTTGTCCGCCCATCTGGACGGGCGCACCGAGCACTTCGAGCATGAGCACCGACTCCGCACCAACGACGGCTCGGAGCTATGGGTGCTCTGCCGCGGTCTCGCGATCCGCGACGCCGAGGAGCGGGCCTACCGTTTGGCCGGATCGCTTTCCGATATCAGTCAGCGCAAGCGCGCGCAGGCCCAGCTCGTCCACGATGCGCTGCACGACGCCCTAACCAAGCTTCCCAATCGGGCCCTGTTCATGGATCGGCTCGGTCTCGCCTTGCGGCGATATCACCGTAACGAGGAACGACTCTTCGCGGTCCTGTTCTTCGACCTGGACCGATTCAAGACGATCAACGATAGCCTCGGGCATCTCGTGGGAGACGAGCTTCTGGTTTGCGTCGCGAGACGGATCGAAAAGTTTCTACGACCCGGTGACACCCTGGCCCGGCTCGGCGGTGACGAGTTTGCGGTGCTGATCAATGACGTGACCGAGAGCTACCACGCCACCTATGTTGCGGAACGAGTGCACGAGCTGCTCAAGGAGGTGTTCGTCATTCACCATCATGAGATCTACACCTCGGCCAGTGTCGGGATCGCGCTCAGCGCGCCGCACTACGAACGCCCGGAGGAGATCCTGCGTGATGCCGACCTCGCCATGTACCGCGCGAAGACCTCGGGGCACGCCAAGTACGAGGTGTTCGACAGCGCCATGCACGAGAGCGCGGTTGCGCTGCATCGTCTCGAGACGGAGCTGCGCCGGGCGGTGGATAGCAACGAGTTTGTGCTCCACTATCAACCAATCGTCTCGGTGGAGACCGGGCGTATCCTTGGCTTCGAGGCGCTGCTGCGCTGGCAGCATCCGCAATGGGGGCTGGTTTATCCCGACTACTTCATCGAGGTGGCGGAGGAGACGGGGTTGATCGTGCCGATCGGGTGGTGGGTGATTCGCGAATCATGTCGCCAGGCTCGAAAGTGGCAGATGCTGTTTCCGACCGATCCGGCGCTCTCCATGAGCGTGAACGTATCCGGAAAGCTGGTGGTGCAACCGGGCGTCGCCGAGGAGATCCGTTCGGTTGTTGCATCGAGTGACCTCGTGCCCGGGAGCTTGCGTTTCGAGATCACGGAAAGTGCAATCATGAATCACGGGGCCGAGTCACTCGCCGCGCTTCGTTCGCTGCGCGATATCGGTATCCAGCTCTACATCGACGACTTCGGGACCGGTTACTCTTCTCTCAGCTACCTGCAGCGGTTTGCCTACGATTCGCTGAAGATCGACCGTTCGTTCGTGAGCAGCATTGATGCCGAGCGTGAAGACAGCGCGATTGTCGGTGCGATTATCGCCCTGGGGGAATCGCTTGGAATCGGGGTGATCGCCGAAGGGGTCGAGACCAGCAAGCAGCTCGAGACCCTGCGCAGCATGCGATGCCCCGAGGCGCAAGGGTTCTTGTTCTCCAAGCCGCTGGATCAGGTCGGGATCAGTGCCCTGCTGGACGAAAGGCTTGGCGAGGTGCACTAGCCCATGACCAGTCGCGCGCGCATCCTACTGATAGACGAGGACTCCAGCGAGCGGGCCGAGGTCGTGCTGATGATCCGCGAGATCCTGCCCGACGCCGAAATCCTGGAGGCGGCCAATGGGCTCGACTACGCTCAGCACCTCGCGAGCGGCGCCATTACCGCTGCGATAACCGCGCCCCGCCTGAGCTGGGGAGACGGGCAGCGAGTTCTCGATAGCGTCAAGCGGCGCAGCCCGGAATGCGTGACGATGGTGCTCGCCGGTGGGGCCGAGCTCGGGCCTTCGAGTGCCGCCACGGGTGACATGCGGCACGCGGCGCTGACCCGCGCTCGTCTCATTGAGCTCTTGGTGGGGGCGGGGAGCGCGGTCAACGAGCCAGATCTTGGACCTTCCCCACCGGCGGAATCGGACAATTCGGCGACGGTCGTTCATCCCGCCGGGTCGCGGATCTCCGATCCGCCGGCCGGGCTCGTCCCAGTGCTTTCTCCCGACATGCTCCGACCTTTGCGCGACGAGCTGGCGGCGCTGCGCCGACATGGTTACGAGCTGGCCGATCGAGATGGGCTCGATGCGCGCACCAAGGAGCTGGTGGCGCGCTTCCTGCGCGCGGCGGAGCGCCTCCAGGTCGCGATGGAGAGCGGGCTTGGCGAGCAGCCTTCGATTGCGGTTACGCTCGAGCGGACACCGGTGCGACTCAGCGATGCGGTGCTGGAGTCCATGCGGGCGCTGCAGCCGGAGATTGCGGCCTGTGACGCACGCATCCAGGCAAATTCGTTGCCCACCTTATTGGCCGACCGCCACCAGCTCGTGCAGCTGTTCTACGAGCTGATCGACAATGCCATGAAAAATCGGGGAGACCTGGCACCTCGAATCACGATTCGGGCCACCCAGGTGGAAGACCACTGGCTGCTGTCAGTACAAGATAACGGCATCGGCATTCCGCCGGCGGCGGATACGAAGGGCTCCTCGATGCTCGGTACCGAGCGAGCGGACGCCCGCGGTCCACGGCTTGGTCTTGCGGTGTGCCGGCATATTGTGAGCTCCTATGACGGGACCATGTGGTGCCAGTCGACGCCGGGCGCGGGCACGACGGTCTTTGCAAGGCTTCGGGTCCAGGCGCTCAAGCCCCGAGCGGTCGCGTTGACAGTTCAGTGCGACGGTGAGGTGCTGGGACACGTGACTGTTTCCGACGGCGCCAGCCGGAATGAGATCCTGCAGGCCGCGTTGGCGATACCGGAGCTCGTACGCAAGATCCACGGTCGGGCGATCAGGGATGTGCAGCTCGCGGAGAGAAACGTCGTCAACATCGTCCTCTAAGAGGTCTCCTCATCTGCCGGAGGTCCCTTGAGCTCTACGACGTTGCCTTCGGGGTCGGAGATGTATACGGACGGACCGAATCCGTCCGCGCCGTAGCGTCGACTCGGCGGCTCGCATTGAACGCCGTGGCGCGCGAGGTGTGCCCCGAGCGCCTGCCAGTCAGGGTTATCGATGCGTAGGCAGAAGTGGGCGAGGTTGAAACCGGATGGCTGAGGCAAGGTATCCCCGCCGAGCTTGCTGCCTACGGGCACCAGATCGATCAGAGAGTTCCCGGCTCGCAGCTGGTAGAGCCCGATCTCGTCCAAGGTTCGCTCCAGGGTGCAGCCGAGCACGTCACGATAGAACGCGAGGGTGCTGCCGAGGTCGGCGCATCGCAACACGACATGGTCCAACCCGACGATGCGAAGCGCGTTACCGCTCATCGGCTTCGCCGGGACCTATCGGGCTTGTCCCCGGTCGGGGGCACGCGGCAGGACTCATTCTGACGGCCCCTCTTCGGCCACGATCTCCGCCACTCGCGCGAGGAATCGGTCCACCGGAAACTTGGCTTTCTTCGTGAGCCGGACCTCGGCTGCGGCCAGAAGCACCGCGGGATGGTAGCCCCGTTGGCTGGTGCCGCCCTCGGCCGTCAAGAGCCACCTCGCGAGGTGGCCGCGCTCGGTCAGCTGCACCAACGCCCAGAATCGATGGACGAAGCTGCTCAAGTATCGGTAGCGCTGCCCGAAATGCTCCTGCACCGCAATGAGCACCCGCATGAACGGGTCGCGGCGGATAGCCTCCTGTTGCGCCCGCAGCCGTCGGCTCTGCGGGTCCGTCGGATTGGCCGGCGGCAGATCTTCCAGGTTCGAATCGTCCAGCGCATGCGTCGCGAGCTGAAAGCCGACCACGAAGTCCCGCCAGGGCATCGGCACCAGGTTGTCCTTGTCGAGTTTCTTGGCCATTCGCGAGCATTCCCGATGTCCCCGTCGGCGCGGGGCCGGTGGCGGCGGCGGTGGATTCCGACGGGGCGTCGGCACATTGTGGTCCCGAGAGCTGGAATATCACGCGCCTCCGATCATTGCAATCGGAGGCGTTGGCCCGCGCCCGAGGGCCAGAGAATTCGCATGCGGCTCCGCCGGGCTTCAGTGCTCCGATCACCGCGACCGAGCGATCGCCCGGTTTCCGGATCCTCCGCCGCCGCTCACTCCGGCACCAGCAGGGAAAAACCGATTGAACCCGGTCGGCTTCGGGGATATGATGAGGTCAGCTCAACCCGACGCAAGGCGTCACAAGTAATTCGGCATACCGTTGGCTCCGATGATCGCTGTCCTTCCTGTCCCCAGCCCGCCTCGCGTCTCGCACGATGGACCGTAGTCACGAAGTCACCGTGATCGGCGCTGGAGTTGTCGGCATGTGCTGCGCGCTGCGTCTACAGCAGGACGGCCATCGGGTGACGGTGGTCGATCCCCGGCCGCCGGGGACCGCGACCAGCTTCGGCAATGCAGGAATCGTCGCCACCAGCTCGATCATGCCCTACAGCACGCCCGGCCTGTGGAAGCGGATCCCGTGGATGCTGCTGAGCCCGATGAGTCCTCTCATGCTGCGGTGGAGGCATCTTCCCCGCGCCATCCCCTGGTTGACGCGATTTCTCGCGGCCGGCTCGAGCTCTCGAGTCGAGCGGATCGCGGCCGATTTGGCGACGATGTCCCAGCATGCCGAACGCGCGCATCGCGACTTGATCTCGGGCCACCGCATCGATGGGGACCTCATGAAGCCGGTCGGTTATCTCGAGGTTCAGACCGGCCGCGGAGTGCCGATCGACCCCCTCGAGCAACGGCTGCTCGAGCGCCACGGGGTGAGGGCGGATGTGCTGAGCGCGGACGAGATTCACCAGCTCGAACCGGGCTTGGCCCGGCGTTTCACCCAGGGGGTGTTCTTCCCGGACAAGGGATTCGTCACGCATCCGTTCGAGCTGACCCGGGCCTATACCGAGGCATTCCTCGCGCTGGGAGGCGAGATCCAATCCGAAACCGTGCGCAGATTCGAGATCGGCCCGAAGGGACCTACCAGGATCGTGACCGACCTCGGCATGCACGACGTGGATCGGGTCGTCGTGGCGGCCGGAGCATGGTCGCGGCCTCTAGCGCGGCAGCTTGGATCCGATGTCCCGCTCGATACCGAGCGGGGCTATCACTTGAGCCTCCCGTGGAACGAACGAATCACGTTGAATCGACCGGTGTTCGTCACCGATTACTACTATTTCATGTGCCCGATGCGCGACGGGGTTCGTATCACGAGCGGTGCGGAGCTCGGTGGGCTGGAAGCGGGGCCGGATTTCCGGCGGATCCGGCGGGTGCTCGAGGATGCCCGCCTCTCCCTGCCGGGCTTGGATGGGCCCGTGGAGCGAGAGTGGATGGGCTACCGGCCGTCGATGCCGGACTCAAAACCGATAGTGGGTCGTTCGCCGCGTTTCGATCGGGTGTTCTTCGCGTTTGGCCATGGCCATCTCGGCCTGACGTTGAGCGCCATCACCGGGGAGATCATTGCAGACCTGGTCGCGGCCAGAAACCCGGCCGTTCCATTAGAGCCGTTCGGCATCGACCGCTTCTAGCCCGGACATTTCACCAAGGACCCGGGACGATGGCGACGGATAGGGGAGTCTGGACGCCGGGCTGGAGCGCAAGGGATAGCCGTGGCTATCGCTTGGCCGAAGCCCAAGTCCGGGCGCGCGTAGCCGAGTCAGCGCCCGGGTAGAGTTGCCGCGAGAACAAATTGCACCGGGCTCCGGCCGCCCAGAGCAGTTCGTTTTCTCATCGCCCTCAGAAGCTTAGTCACGAGCGGCGAGGCGCCTTGGTGAAATATCCGGGCTCGCATGCTTCAGACGCGCTTCCGGGCGAAACACGCGGGCCTGGGTGACGTTTCGCGTGATCTCGCCGCCGGTATCCGTGCCCCGAGTGCGGTGTTCTCTACGGTGGCGAAGGCGGAGCGTGCATGGACCCGTGGTCGTGACCCATTGCACCGGCCCCGCGCACCTCAACTTGCACCTCGAGCGGCGCCGCGTGATCGAATTCGAGCGTGATCGCGAAGGTATCTCCCTCCTCGAGGGGCCGCGCCAGGTCGATCAGCATGATGTGGACGCCACCCGGCTCGAGCGCCGTGGTGGTCATCGGGGCAAGTTCCACACCGTCCAGCCGACGCATCTGCGTGAGACCATCCGTGTGCACTTGGGCGTGAATCTCGGCCCGCTTTGCGGCCAGTGTTCTCACTGCGGCGAGTCGGTCGGGCTGGGTTCCGTGATTGGCGACGGCGACATAGACGGCACCGAGCGCTGCGAAGGGCGGAGTAGCACGCGCCCAGGCGTGCATGGCCTCGAGCCCCTCGTGGCCGGGCGCACCGGAGCCGGCAAGCAAGAGAGCAATACCGGCGAGGACTCTAGTGAGGGCGCGGACGGGTCGAAGCCCGGTCCTGGATCTGGTAGACATCGATGGAGGCAGAGCGCAGTTCGATGCGCCGGTCCATGGTCAGGAACTTGATTCGGGAGGCTGATCGTCCGCTGGGCCGTCGGTGGAGTCAAGTCGCTCGCTGAGCACGTCGCGCAGCTCGTCGATGTCCCTCTGCAATCGGTCGGTTGCCGCTAGCTTGGCTTCCAGCCGGCGCTTGGCGCGCTTGATATCCACCTTCTGGTGACTGATCCGTTGTGCGAACGCCATCAGCTTCTCGTACTGCGCGCGCAACCCCGCCTCGCGCTGCGCATACTCGGCCCGGTAGCGTTTACGCATTGACTCGGTTTGACGCTGGATTTCCCGCAGTGCCGCATCCTTGACGCGCGCGACTCTTGCCGCGATCAACGCTTCGACCTCGGCATGCTCCTCGGCAAGTCTCGTCTCGGCAAATTGCCGCAATCGCGTCTCGAACTCCTTCATGAGCTCGTCGAGCGGTGGTTGGGGTGGGGCCTCGGGGTCGGGTACGGGATGCGCCGCTGCGACCGGATCGTCGGGAGTCAGGCTCAACACCGGCGAAGGCGGTGCGTGCAGCGGGGGAAGAGATTTCGCGACCTCGTTCTCGAACGACCCCAGGTCGAGCGCGCTCGAATCCGGCGCCGACGACTGGTCCACTGCCGGCGAGTCTCCTGAGATCAAGTCCTGATGGCGCTCGTGCATCTGCTCGATCAAGTCCGCAAGTGACTTGCCGGTGGCGGTATCGTCGTAGAGGTCGCGGGGAACTGGCTCGACCTGCCCCGCCGCGGCGGCCGGCACCGGCGGTGTTGCGCCCGGTGCGGTCGTGCCCTCGGGAGCATAGTCCCGCCGCGAAGCGGGCTCGTTTCCACCGGTCTCGGCTTGGAAGCCAATCCGGGCATCGTCAATATGGGCAGGGCGTTCGCCGTGACGCGGCTCGTCGGATTCGCCATTCTCCGGCATCGCGGCCTCGTTCATCGGTTCGGCGAGATACGCGGCGACGAAACCGCGCTGGGTCAGTAGCAGCGCGCCGACCGCACTCGCGCCGGGATCATCACTGCACACCACGTACTGCCGCTTGCGCGGTAGAGCGGATGACTCGTCCCGAAGCTGGTCGAGCGGCAGATTCATGGCTTCACTGAAGGCGCCGGCGGAGAATTGCTCCGAGGTGCGCACGTCCACCCAGGCACCACCGCGCGCGATCATGTTCCGCGCGTCTGCGAACGAAATCGGGCGCAGCAGGGGAGTCTGGATCAGCGTGCGAAAATCACCAGCCTCGAGACGAAGAAGGTAGCCGCCGGTGCGCATCGTGACCGTCGCATTGCGCGCCGCCCCCGTGATCAGCGCCGCTTCCCCGAACGCTTCGCCGATACCGAGATCGGCAACGTGGACCGCCGGTCCCCCGCTCGGCAGGACCCGGGTAACCACCGCGCGACCTTCATCGATGATGTAATAGTAGTCACCGGGCTCGTCCTGCCGGATGATCACCTGATCGGCCGTTACCGGGACTCGCTCGAGGTGGGCGACCACTTCTCGAAGCTGAGGCATGGTGAGCCCGCGCAGCAGCGGCGAGCGCAGCATCGACATCTTCCACGGTGCCCATTTGGAGTCGCCGCCTTCGATATCGTGCCTCAGCCCCGAGACCTTGGTCGCGAACTCTGCCGAACGGAGCTTCGCCTGCAGATCCGAGCGGCGGATGCGAATCACGGTGGAGTGCCGGCGCGCCTTGACGGTGAAGCGTTTCGGCCCGGGAGGGTCGAGCGCCTGCACGGCGGCTCTGTCTCTTGCATCGATGAGGCGCAGCTGCCGGCCGCGCCACAAGACCTCGACCAGGCCATCCAGCAGGTAGTTCGCGAAGTCGTCCTTGGCGCCTTCCGCATAGACCGTCTCTCCTTCGGCGAAGTTCACCAACTGGGCGCTGGAGATCAAGCTGTCCTGGCTGTTTCGGTCCAGGCGACTGAGGGGCTCCAGCGAGCGAATCCGGTCGTAATGACGACCTACGTCCAAGGATGTGGGGTTCTCGGTCACCAATTCTCTAGCCCGGGACTCGCATCAGCCGACCCGCCGGTTGGCAGGCCGATTCGGTCGGACGCGGCGCACGGTCATGCTTCATCCTGTTGCTCATGTTCAAAGCCCTCGACCCGATCGATGCGTTCGACGAGCGCAGCTCGAAGCTCGCCGATCTCACGTTGCAGCCGTGCCGTTGCCTTCAGCTTGTCCCCGAGCTGGCGGGTGGCTCGTTTGATTTCGGCCCGCTGTCGACTCACGCGATGAGCGAGGCTCATGAGCTTCTCGTACTCGAGGCGCAGGGCGTCCTCCCGCTGCGTGTACTCACTTCGATACCTTGCCCGCAGCGCTTCACCGCGCCTGCGGATCTCATTGACGGCGGCCTCTTTCACCCGTGCGACGCGGCGAGCCACCTCGGTCTCGAGGTTGCTGCGGGACCGAGCGATGCTCGCCTCGAGATGTTGGCGCATTTGCGCTCCGAGGTCCGCGATAATCTGCTGAATCACGCCGTCGGGGTGGGGCGTAGTCGTTCCATCACCGTGCCCGGGATAGCCGACGGGAAGAGGCGAGGTGCGCGGCCCGGCCGGGAGCACGGCCTCGACTTCGCTCGCAAAGGACTCGAGATTGGAGGGCGTGGGCTCGCTCCCCTCGCGGGCAGCCGGATCGCTACCGGCGACCAATTCCTGGTGACGGGAGCGCATCTGCTCAATCAAGTCTGCGAGCGATTGCCCGATGAAGGTATCGTCGTAGAGGTCTCGGGGGACCGGTTCTTCCGAGTATGGCCCCGGCGGCGACGCTGAGCCTCCCCCGGGGGCTTCTCCTCCAGAGTCGCGATCGGTATCGGTCATTGTGCCGGCCGCTGATTCATCACGCGGCCGCCGGCATAATGGCTCGCGCCGGTGAACTGCCTGCATGGCGGCCGGCCGCTCTCGCCGGTGCAACGGCGAGGCTCCCGCGTCCCGCGATGAGCCGTCGAACCTGTCGACGCCGCGCCACAAACGTCCCGATCCATCAAAACTCCTTTCCAGTCTGGGCGATGCCAACCGGCGAAATGCGAGCCAGATCCCTGGAGCCAACGAGCAAGCTGCCCTCACGCGGGTGCACGGCTCGACAATCGGCATCCGGTCAGTAAGGGGAAAGAGAGGTCCCGCTTGACCGCGACCGTCTCCTCTCACGCATTACTATAGCCTGTCTGCCCGAGCGGACGCGGTGGCGGCGGTCACACAATGGTTGCCGTGGTAGACCGTTTTCGGAGGGCTTCCGGTCCAAGTCGCCCGGCTTGGGAGCGCCGAGCTAAGGCAGGCCGGGTCAGGGTGCGGCAGCTCGGCGGTCGAGCCTGCCCCCGCACCGACTTAGAAGATGATCGGGAGCTAAATGGGGTGCTAGGCGGACCGCGCTTGCTTACCGCGAATGAGCAACGTGAGATTTCGCGTGCCGACCGTCGTGATGCGCACGCTCATCTTGGGAGGGATTCAACCGCGTACGATGAAACAGTTCACTTCGGCTAGGTTCGTTACCTTTCTCGATACGCTGCCGAGCATCATGCTCTTGACCGTCCCCAATCCGCGAGTGCCGAGCACGATCAGGTCTACCCCGATGGCCTTGGCGTGATCGAGAATCACGTTGGCCGGATCACCTTCCGCGACATTGGTGTGAACATCGGATGCGCCCTTCTTCTGAGCACGCAGCTCGGCATCGTGCAGTATCTTCTTTGCGACGAACTTCATGACGTCGCTGCGTGATCCTTCGAGCTTCTCGACTTCCGCCATCGCGCGCAGCTCCTCGGGCAGCTGCATCTCGCGGATCACATGCAGCACGCTCAACGAGGCCTTGTACTTGGCCGCCAGGTCGGCCGCGAAGTCAATCGCGCGGTTGGATGCAGGAGAAGCGTCGGTGGCAACCAGTATTCGAGTAATCATTTTGCCCCGTCCCGATAGATTGAAATCGCGTTGCGTGGCTAGCTCTTAACAACCAGCGTGGCGTGCATGCCCGCAATATCCCGATATCATTGCGGCGTCATTCCGCGCATGCGCTCGTTTCGGCGACGCAGCATCTCCAGGGCAGTGAGCAGCAGGATGGACAGCAGGACGAGAATTGTCGCGACCGAGAGGATGGTCGGGCTGATCTGCTCCCGGATTCCGGAGAACATCTGCCGCGGGATGGTGTACTCCGGGGCGCCGGCGAGGAACAGCACGATCACCACCTCGTCGAACGAGGTGATGAAAGCAAACAACGCGCCGGAAATCATGCCCGGCATCACGAGCGGCACCGTCACCTTGAAGAACGTGTAAACGCCACTCGCTCCGAGACTCGCGGCGGCGCGCGTGAGGCTGTGGTCGAAGCCGGTCAGGGTGGCGACCACGGTGATGACCACGAACGGTGTGCCGAGCGCCGCGTGCGCGAAGATGAGCGGCAGCAGATGGAGCGATTCGTGAATATCGGCCATCTGATTGGGGGTCATGTTGACCGTGGTGTAGAAAAACTTCATCCCCACTGCCGTGATCACCAGAGGCACGATCATCGGCGAGATTAAGATCCCCATGATCGTGGTCTTGAAAGGCATACGAGGGTTGCTCAACCCCACGGCCGCTATCGTGCCGAGCAGCGTGGCGAGAATCGTCGCGAAGATGGCGATGATGACACTGTTCTTGATGGCGAGCTGCCACACGTCTGATTTTTCGCCGATGAAGAAGTCCAGGTACCACCTCAGACTGAGTCCCGGCATTGGATAGGTGAAGTAGGGCTCGGAATTGAACGACAGCGGAATGATCACCAGGATAGGCGTGATCAAGAAGACCAGAATCGCCCCGCAGATCACTCGAAAGGCAACGTACCAGAATCTCCCGAGCGGTCCTACGTAGGTGGGAAGTCTCCGCAGGCCACGCACCGATCCACGCACCGCGAAAAACAGGCAGATGCCCATCAGCGCGTACACGATTATCCGGGCCGTCATCAGCGGTTCCTATCCGAGCTTCATGTTGTCGATGCCGACGATCTTGTCGTAGAGGATGTACACCACCAGCACCCCCGCCAACAGGATTGCGCCCAGGGCCGAGGCGAGTCCCCAGTTGAGCGAGCGGTTGGTATGGTCGGCGATGAAATAGCTCACCAGCTGGTCAGTCGGTCCGCCGACCAGGGCCGGGGTGATGTAGTAGCCGAGCGCGAGGATGAATACGAGCAGACCGCCCGCCCCGATCCCGGATAGCGACTGGGGGAAATACACGCGCCAGAACGCCGTCCACGGCGTCGCCCCCATCGAGCGCGCGGCACGCTCGTAGCTCGGGGGAATGGTCTTCATCACGCTGTAAATGGGCAGAATCATGAACGGCAGCAAAATATGGGTCATTGCCACGATGACGCCGAAGCGGTTGAAGATGAGCTGAATGCGTTCATCGATGATCCCGAGGAACAGCATCACGTCGTTCAGCACCCCCTCGGTCTGGAGCACCACGATCCAGGCCGTGGTCCGCACCAGCAAAGAGGTCCAGAACGGCAGGAGCACCAGGATCATCAGCAGGTTACTCAGTCTCAGGGGAAGGTTGGCGAGCAAGTAGGCGACCGGATAGCCGAGCACCACGCACATGATGGTGACCAGCGCACTGATCCAGAACGTTCGCCACCAGACCGAATCGAGGCCGGTGAGCAGGTAGAGTCGTTGGTTCTCGGGCACGGGAGCGATGGATTTGTCCCAGTCGAAGCGCAGGTCCAGGGCCTTCAGGAAATACCCCATCGTGTAGCGATCCCCCGCGTACTTGATCGTGGCCCAGACCTCACGGTCGCCCCACTTCTTGTCGATCTCGAGGAACTTGTCCTTCCACCGGCCGTCCATAAAGGGCCCGACCTGCACCTGGGCAATCTTGCGCGCGGTCTTGCTCATGAGACTGCGCATGCCGCCCTTCGTGTAGTTGAGGAGACTGGCCGCCTTTCCGACCGTCCGTTGTTTGTAGGCGCGGGCAATCTCTTCGCCCAGCGCCGCGTACGCGGCTTCCGGGGGGGTTGGGGCTCCGCTCGGGTCCCATTGCTCGAGCGCCGCAAGGGTCTTTGGAAAGCGTTCCCCGATAACCGGGTTGTTGATGCTGAAGTACATCACCCGCGCGATCGGCGCGAGGAACGTGAACGCGATGAACACGAACAACGGCAGCACCAGGAGCATGGCCCGGGTCTTGTTCCTTCGCTCGGCCTTGGCGAGCGCCGCCTTGAGCGTCCTGCCGTCGGCGACCTGATAAATCCCTGCCGGCTGTGCCATGAATCAGATTCCGTTGTTATTCGTCTGACGATGTGAAACGGCGGTCATCCGCCAATCACTTCGCGAGCCAGGTCGTGAATCGTTCGTCCATTTCCTGCTGATTGTCCGCCCACCAGTCGAAATCGTTCCGAAGCGAGTTGGCGAAGTTGTCCGGCGAGGTCGGTAGGTGCGGCTTCACCTTCGCGTTCACCTTCTCCATCGAGGAGCGCCTCACCGGTCCGTAGGAGATGTACTTTGCCTGGTCCGCCAGCCGCTTGGTGTCGGTGGAGAACTTGACGAACTCGAGCGCCGCCTCCAGGTTCTTGGTGCCTTTGACGATGCCCCAGAGATCGATGTCCCAGACCTGAGCGTCCCAGATGATCACGAACGGCTTCTTCTCCTTGAACATCGCGTTGTAAAGGCGACCATTGTAGGCGGACGTCATCACCACCTCGCCGTCGGCGAGCAACTGGGGTGGCTGTGCCCCGGCCTCCCACCACACCACGTGCGGCTTGATTCGACTCAGCACGTCGAAGGCGCGGTCAACTCCTTCGGGGGTGGCGAGCACCTCGTACACTTGATCACGGGGCACGCCGTCGGCGATCAATGCCCACTCGAGATTGACGCGCGGGCTCTTGCGCAGACCGCGCTTTCCGGGAAAGCGCTCGACGTTGAAGAAGTCCCGGAGGCTCCGGGGCTGGTTTTCGGGGAACTTTGTGCGGTCATAGGCGACGACCGTCGACCAGACTATCTCGCCCACCGCGCACTCGTGTAGCGTCCCCGGAATGAAGTCGTCGATGGCGGGGGTTCCGTCCGGCGCGGGCGGCAGGTCGGCCGGGTTGATCCGCTCGAGCAAGTTCTCGTCGCAGCCGCGCAACGCATCCGACATCTCGATGTCGACAACGTCCCAGGTCACATTGCCCGATTCCACCTGAGCCTTGACCTGGGCAAGACCGCCGTTGTAGTCCTCGGAAAGTACCTTGATACCGGTCTTCTTGGTGAACGGCTTGTGGTAGGCCTCGACCTGGCTTCGGGTGTAAGCCCCTCCCCAGGAGACGACGGTGATTGATTCCTCAGCCCACGCACCGTAAGCGAACAACATTACGAGTCCCGCGGTGCCGACCATCGCCCACTTGGACCTTGCGGTTGAGATAGTCATGGTTCCTGTCCCCGCCTGGGTCGAAACGCCTGTCGGCAATGCCGGTGCAAGAGCCCCCGTCGGACGGGCCTCAGGCCCGCCCGACGGAAGTGTTGCTACCGCTACCGGGCCAGCCAGTTATTGAAGATCTCGCTCAGCTCGTCCTGGTTGTCGATCCAGAAGTCGGTGTTGGTGGCAAGGGCCGTCTTGAAGTTTTCCGGTGCCGTGGGCATGTGCCCGGCCATCGGCGTTCCCGTCTCCGCGTGGGTGGAGATCAGCGCAATCGACGACTTCCGAACCGGTCCGTAGGAGATCCACCGTGCCTGCTCGGCAAGCTGCTGGGTTTCGGTCGAGAACACCACGAACTCCAGCGCTGCCTCCAGGTTCGGAGCCCCCTTGG
>JBFHLI010000029.1:0-20559 GCA_041594935.1 Gammaproteobacteria bacterium
CGCTGGCTCGGCTATGCGTGTCCGGACTTGGGCTTCAGCGGAGAAGGGCTCGGTATATCTCCGCCTGCTCGGCATCGAAGCAGCAGGCGATGATCTCGTCAAACTCACCTTCGAAACCCCGCATTGAGGCCACCGCGATCCGAGCCGCCTCCCGCTTTGGGTAACTGTACACACCGGTACTGATCGCGGGCAGCGCAATGCTCGTCGCCCCGTGCTCGAGGGCAAGCGTGAAGGCGTGCCGATAACAGCTGTGCAGCAACCGTGCCTCCTCGTGCGCCCCGCCCATCCAGACCGGGCCGACAGCATGAACAATCCAGGCGGCGGGCAGCTCGAATCCCGGCGTGATCCTTGCCTCCCCGGTCGGGCACCCCCCAATTGCGCGGCAAGCTTCCCGCAGTTTCGGGCCCGCCCCGCGGTGGATGGCCCCATCCACTCCCCCGCCGCCGCGCAGGCCGGAGTTGGCAGCGTTGACCACCGCGTCCACGGCCAGCTTCGTGATATCCCCGGTTTGGACGCTGATCAACCGCTTCACCTAAAAACGTGCCAACGCGAGGTCAACGCCGCGAGCCGGTTGCGTAGCAAGGCAGGCTTTCGGCGAGCTTTGCCAAATCGGTCTCGATGACGGACATTATCGCCTGGAAGATTCATCGCCACCCGAACCAATTGACCGAGGCACTCACTCTCCTGGCCCTCCTCGCCCTTATCGCGATGATATGGGTGACCTCGATGCGGGCTCGCGAGACGGCCACCGTGCACTGTCGAAGGGCTTGCCGCGCCCACGAGGTCCAAATGCTCGACGCCACGGTAGCCCTCAGTGCAATTGGACTGTGTCACTCCGCACACGGGTTACGACTGCGCCGGACCTACCAGTTCACATTCAGCCGGGATGGAGTCGAGCGGGTAAACGGACTGATCATCCTCGTCGGCAACCACGTCGAGGCCATCTACTTCGAACCGCTAGCCGCTTGAAACTATTTCACCACCCGCAGGCTGGGGCGAGGCGATGGTGCGGGCTCCGAGCCGCTCGGTGGATCTCCATCATTAGGCTCGCCTTGAAACGCCATCCCGACTCCGTTCTCGGAAGCGTACACGGCCAGCACCGCTCTCGTCGGCACCGTGACCGGGAATGCTTTCCCGGCAAAGCGGGCGCTGAACTCGACGAGGTCGTTGCCGAGCGACAGATTGCGCACCGCTCGTTCGGAAACGTTGAGGACAATCTTACCTTCCTGCACAAACTCTCCGGGGACGACCACTCCCTCCGTCTTGGCATCGACGATGAGCTGGGGAGTCAGGCCGTTGTCGACAATCCATTCATGGATTGCCCTAACTAGGTACGGTCGGCTCGATGTCATGCGCCCGGCGCCTCTTCACCCATCCCTCATTTCGCGTTCGGCCTCAGTGAGACTGCTCTGGAACGCCTCTCGCTGGAACAATCGATCCGCATACTGGGCCAATGGCTTTGCCTGTGCCGGCAAGTTGATCTTGAACGAGGGCAGCCGCCATAGAACTGGGGCGAGGTAACAGTCAACGAGAGAATAGTCGTCCGACATGAAGAACTGCTTCTGCGAGAAGACCGGCGCGATCGCCGTGAGATGATCTCGCAGACCCTTTCTCGCGGCGCTCAGCTCGTCGGCTTTCCCGCTCATGAAGCGGTCCACCAGCTGGTAGATATCCCGCCCGATCCGGTAACGAAACAACCGATTCTTGGCGCGAGCCACCGGGTCGACCGGCATCAAGGGCGGGTGCGGGAAGCGCTCGTCCAGATACTCCATGATGATCTGAGCCTCGTAGAGCACGAGCTCACGGTCGACCAAGGTAAGAATCGTATTGTAGGGATTGAGCTCGAGCAGGTCCTCGGGCTTGTCGTCGGCGCTCACATTTTGGATTTCTACGTTGATCGCCTTTTCCGCCAGCACGAATCGCACGGAGTGGCTCGACGGATCTGTCGCATCCGAATACAAAGACATCACCGATCGCCGGTTCGCTAACAAGGCCATGATGTGGCCTCCAATATGAAGTGACCCTGGCCCCCGTCGCGAAAGACGATGGCCGCGCAGCGCCGGCGAGATGAGGACGAGGAGTTGACTAGCACCCTTCCTGAAGAGCAGCTCCGAAGCGGACTACTTCGGTCAAGGCGGTTGGTGCTCGGCTTCTGTCTTCCACTCGGCTCTTCCAAGTCCCACGGAGACAAGACTCTATTGGACCGCGCCGTGACCGAAAACTACGTCCACTAGTGCACGTCCTTCCAGTACTCCTTGTAGAGAGCACGGGTGAGAACGAACAGCACCGCCAAGAACAGCAGCACCCACATGCCGATCTCGTAGCGGACCAGCTTGGCCGGCTCCGAAACGTAGGTCAGGAAATTAACCAGATCTCCGACTGCGCGCCGATACTGAGCGGGATTCATCTCGCCCGGCTCGATAAGCTCGAGCCGCTGACCGTGGCCGGATTCCCCCGAGTGGCCAGCCCCCCCTTCCGGCTCCGCCCCTAGACGTTGGATACCTTGCAGGCCGCTCAGCACGGCGGGCATCGCGGAGCCCGCAAGCACGAGGTTGTTGACCCCGAAAAGGCGTGCCGGATCGTCGTCCTGATAGAAGCTGAGCAAAAACGTATAAATCCAATCCGGCCCGCGCGAGCGTGCCACTACCGAGAGGTCGGGCGGAACGACCCCTCCAAACCACTGCTGCGCCTGCTCAGGCCGCATCGAGACCGTCATCGTGTCGCCGGACTTATCGGTGGTGAACATGAGATTGCGCTTTAGCAGATCGTCGGTGATTCCAAGATCGATGGCCATGCGGTTGTAGCGCATGTACTTCGCACTGTGGCAGGAGAGGCAGTAGTTGACGAAGAGCTTCGCGCCGCGTTGAAGGGAGGCTTTGTCATTGAGGTCGACCTCCACCGACTGCAGCGCCACCTCTGAGGCCGCAAAGAGCCCACTCGGCGCGAGCACGAGCATCAGCACCGCAAGCGTACGTCTCATTTCCATGTCACCCGCTCCGGGACCGGCCGTGATTCATTGAGATTGGTAAACACCGGGCCAAGTAGAAAGGCAACGAAATACAGAAGCGGTATAAGCCCGCTGAATGCCACCAGCGCCACCGTATCCGAGGAGATTCGCATCCCGTCGATCAGCAACAGCAAAACCACCAGCGCGAAGAAGGTGCGCGTATAGAACTGAGCGGTCCGGTCCTTACTGTAGACCCACAGGATGAAGAAGAACGCAAAGTAGAGCTCACCAAACCGAAAGCCCATCTCTGAGAACAGGGCTTCCGGACGCTGGGTGCCGAGATAGCCGAGCACGACGAAGGTCACCACGAACAACATGATCAGCACCTTGAACAGCAGGCTTCGGTAGCGGATTGACTTCACCGGATGGGTGTCGAGCCACGGCAACAAGAACAGCACGAAGATGGAAAGCCCCATCGCGAGCACCCCGGTGAGCTTGTGGGGGATCGCCCGCAAGATCGCGTAGTAGGGAGTGAAGTACCACAAGGGAACAATCTCCTCGGGGGTCGCGAGCACGTTGGCGGGTATGAAGTTGTCCTTTTCGAGAAACCACCCACCGAATTCGGGGAAAAAGAACACGACGAAGAAGAACAGGAACAGGAACACGACCGCCCCCATGATGTCCTTCACGGTGTAGTATGGATGAAACGGTATTCCGTCCTTTGGGATTCCCCGTTCGTCCTTCTGACTCTTGATCTCTACCCCGTCGGGGTTGTTCGAGCCCACCTCATGCAAGGCCATGATGTGAGCGGCAATAAGCCCGAGCAAGAGCAGGGGCAGCAGCGCGACGTGCAGCGCGAAAAAGCGGTTCAGGGTCGCATCGGAGACCGTGTAGTCTCCACGAATCCACAACGCGAGCGCCTCGCCGATGCCAAACGGGAGAGCCCCAAACAGCGAGATGATGACCTGAGCGCCCCAGTAAGACATCTGGCCCCAGGGCAGCAAGTAGCCCATGAACGACTCCGCCATCAGCGTGCCGTAAATGAGCATCCCCAGGATCCAGATGAGCTCCCGGGGCTTCTTGAACGAGCCGTACATCAGCCCCCTGAACATATGCAGGTAGACCACGATGAAGAAGAACGACGCACCGGTGGAGTGCATGTAGCGGATAAGCCACCCCCAGTCCACATCGCGCATGATGAACTCGACGGATCCGAACGCATCCTCGGCTGACGGCTTGTAGTACATCGCAAGCCAGATCCCGGTCAGCAACTGGATCACCAGCACCAGCATCGCGAGTGACCCGAAGAAATACCAAAGGTTGAAGTTCTTGGGCGCGTAGTAGTGAGCGAGATGCTCGTTCCACAGCTTGGAGAGCGGGAATCGAGCGTCGACCCAGTCCCGTAGGTCAATCAGCATACTACGCATCAGGCAGCCCCCTGGTCTTCCCCGACGATGATCGTGGTGTCGTTGACGTAACGATACGGCGGCACCAGCAGGTTGAGCGGCGCCGGCACTCCCTTGTAGACGCGCCCCGCCAGGTCGAACTTCGACCCGTGACAGGGACAGAAGAATCCCCCTTTCCAGGTCTCGCCGAGGGAGCTGGGCTCATCCTCGGGAATGAAGGTCGGGGAGCAGCCGAGATGGGTGCACAGCCCGACCAGAACGACGACCTCCGGTTTGATGGCCCGGTACTCATTGCGCGCATAGCTCGGTTGCTGCGCCTCGGCGGACTCCGGGTCGCGCAGCTCCGCGGTCAAGGCCTTTAGCTCCCCGAGCGATTGCTCGCTGCGGCGAAGCACCCACACCGGCTGCCCCCGCCACTGGGCGACTATCCGTTGCCCGGGCTCCATCTTCGCGATATCGAGCTCGATCGGGGCTCCGATCGCCTTGGCC
Source organism: Gammaproteobacteria bacterium (assembly GCA_041594935.1). Lineage (GTDB taxonomy): Bacteria > Pseudomonadota > Gammaproteobacteria > HK1 > HK1 > JBFHLI01. The sequence goes on from JBFHLI010000029.1 coordinate 4,843, forward strand.
CGAGCGCTCGGCAACCAAGACGCGACGAAAGGCACGGCGGCGGCTGCCATACCCACTCCACCGACAACGGAGGTGCTCGCGGTGAGAAAGCGACGCCGGCTCGTATCTACGCCATTGCTCATTTCTTGGAAGTCTCCGAAGTCGTGGGGGCGGGTCGATCTTGTTGTCGGTATCTTTCCCTACCCGAACGCTCGTCGAACGCCAGGGCATCAAGGTGCGGTAGGATCCCAAATGCGCCTGCATAGATCAAGGGACGACGCCGCCCAATCGAGCCCGACGCGGCCAATTTTCGACCCGCACGGGCTTCCGCTACCATTCCACGATGGGATCTGCCTCGAAGAGCTTACGGCGGGTGTCACGATGAGGTTCGGCAAGCTGATGCGTTTCGTGCTGCAGGCGACCACCGCCGGCCTCGCGGCCGCGTTCGTGTTGCTCGTGTTCTTTCCGGAGCTGCTGAACCCGGACGCGGTGGTGGAGATAAAGCAAGACGCAATCCGCCCTCACGGCGCCGACGATCTTTTGAGCCAAGCCGGCGGCTCGGTGTCCTCCTACGCGAACGCGGTCGCCAAGGCGGCCCCCGCGGTGGTTAGCATCTATTCCGGCCGACGCCCCAGCTCGCCCGCCCTCGCAAACGCCCCCTCGACGTTTGCCACGCCGGGGGTGCGCGTGGGCGGGTCCGGCGTGCTGCTCAGCGAACGCGGCTACATCCTGACCAATAACCACCTGGTGAGCGGGGCGGACGAGATCAGCGTGCGCCTGCAAGACTCCCGCGGCGCGCTCGCATCGGTGGTAGGCACCGACTCGGAGACGGACCTCGCGGTGCTGAAGATCGACCTCCCGGATCTGCCGAGCGTGAGCATCAGCCGCTCGAGCGCACTTAGGGTCGGCGATGTTGTCCTCGCAATCGGGAATCCGTTCGGTTTCTCGCAAACCGTGACCATGGGGATCGTCAGCGCGACCGGTCGCCACCAACTTGGGCTTTCCGTGTTCGAGGACTTCATTCAGACCGACGCCGCCATCAACCCCGGCAACTCGGGCGGCGCTCTCATCGATTCCCACGGCCTCCTGGTGGGTATCAACACCGCGATCTTCACCGAATCAGAAGGGCTTGGATTCGCAATTCCGATCGACCTCGCGAAGGAAGTCATGCGGGCAATCATCGAGCGCGGTTACGTCGCGCGCGGGTGGCTCGGGGCGGGGGTACACGCGATCACTGACCCAATTCCCGCTTTGCCCGCGACCGGCGGCGTTAGGCTGGGTGACATCTCGCCCGAAAGCCCGGCCTTCGCGGCGGGGTTGGAGAGCGGGGACATCCTCACGCACATCGACGAACAGACGGTCTCGAGTCCGCGCGAGGCGGCCAAGCTGATCGCGGCTTCGCCCCCGGGTCATGAAGTTGCGCTGCGGATCATTCGAGACGGCGAGCCGCGGACAGTGACGGCAAGACTGGGAGAGCGCGAGCCACCGTAGTTCAGGCGTCCGTTACGGCCCGCCCAGCGAAGATCATAGTGCCGCACGGAGCGCGCTCAGGAACGCTGCGTTCTCCTCGGGTCGCCCCACGGTTACGCGCAGGCATCCTTCGAGCAGCGGATCGGAGCCGTGCAGGTTTTTTACCAGCACTCCTTCTTCGCGTAGCCGCCGGTCGATGAGATCTGCGTCGGACAGGACTTTGAACAGAATGAAATTAGCCGCGCTGCGGTAGGCGGTGACCCCATCGGTCGCCTGCAGGGCGGCATGAAGCCGCTCGCGTTCGCCGCGAATACACCCGGTCTGCTCTTCGAGCACGTGGTAGTGCCGGAGACCGAACTCGGCACTCACTTGGGTCAGCACATTGACATTGTAGGGCAGTCGTAACTTGTCGATCTCTCGAAGCCATGGCTCGGGGCCGACCAGAAATCCGAGCCGTAGTCCAGCCAGTCCCAGCTTCGAGAGAGTCCGCATCACCAACAGATTCGGAAACTCTCCCAATCGATTGAGGTAGCTCGCTTGGGCAAACGGCGCGTAGGCCTCATCGATGATCACCGGCCCGGCATTCTCCTCGATGACCCGGTCGATGACCGCGCGCTCGAAGAGATTGCCGGTCGGATTGTTGGGGAACGCGAGGAATACCGCCGCCGGCTGGTTTCGGGCGAGCAAGTCAAGCGTCGCTCGCGCCCTGATCGCATAGTCCGCCGCCTGCAGCGGCACCGAAACGTACTTCAGACCGGCCGTCACCGCACAATGCCGATACATAACGAAAGTCGGTCGCGGCGCAAGGACGCAAGCGGACGATCGCAGACTCATCGAGATGAGCTGGATAAGCTCATCAGACCCGTTGCCGAGTAATATCCCCATGTCGCTCGGTATCGAGTAGGTCTCCCGCAGGGCCTGCTTGAGCCGTGCGGCATCGGGATCGGGGTAGCGATTGATCTCGACCGTGCGCAGCTCCGCCAGCCAGATATCGACGAGCGCGTCCGGCCAACGGTAGGGGTTCTCCATCGCGTTGAGCTTGATCAGATCTCCAGGATCCGGCGCATGGTAGGCGACGAGCTCGCCAAGGTCGGGCCGAAGCCAGTCGGCCAGCGGCGCGACGCTCCCGGGACTCTTTCGCGCGCGACCGGTCACCCTGGACCTACTCCCTCGGGCGGGGCGCCGACGGTCCCCGCTCGCTCGCGGGGTCCGAGCCGCTCACTTCGGACCGCATCTCGGCCGAGCGCGCGTGCGCGGTCAACCGCTCGCCCCGCGCCAGTACCGACGCTATCTTTCCGAGCCGGTGTGCTCCCTCGGCCGAGCACTCGATGACGCTCGAGCGCTTCTGGAAGTCATACACGCCCAGGGGCGAGGAGAAACGGGCGGTGCGAGCGGTCGGCAGCACGTGGTTCGGACCGGCACAGTAGTCGCCGAGCACCTCGGAGGAATAGCGACCGAGAAATACGGCGCCGGCATGGCGAATCGAAGGCAGCCACCGCCGAGGGTTTTCGACCGAGAGCTCCAGGTGCTCAGGGGCAACGAAGTTGGCCACCTCGATCGCGTCCTCCAGGTCGCGAACCCGGATGAATGCCCCACATCGCTCGAGGGAAGCACGGATGATGTGGGCGCGCTCCATGTCGGGAAGCAACCGGTTGATCGCCTCCTCCACGCGCCCGAGATACGCATCATCCGGGCAGATCAGAACCGCGCGTGCTTCCTCGTCGTGCTCGGCCTGCGAGAACAGGTCCATCGCAACCCAGTCGGGCGGGGTAGTGCCGTCACACACCACCAGAATCTCGGACGGGCCGGCAATCATGTCGATCCCCACGGTTCCGAAGACGATACGCTTGGCGGCAGTGACGTAAACGTTACCGGGGCCGACGATCTTATCGACCGCCGGTACGGATTCAGTCCCGAACGCGAGAGCGGCCACCGCCTGCGCGCCGCCCACCGAGACCACCCGATCGACTTCGGTCAGATGTGCGGCCGCGAGCACGAGCGGGTTCAGCTCGCCCCGAGGGGCGGGAACCACCAGAACGATCTCACCGACTCCGGCGACGCGGGCCGGGATCGCGCCCATCACAACCGACGAGGGATAGGCGGCCTTGCCCCCCGGGGCATACACGCCGACTCGATCGAGCGGGCGAATTTCCTGGCCGAGCACGCTTCCGTCCTCGTCGCGGTACGACCAGGATGACTGGACCTGACGCTCGTGATAGGCGCGCACCCGCCGCACCGACTGCATCAGCGCTTCACGCTCGATTGTGTCAATGTTCTCGTACGCGGCCCGGACCTGCTGCGGTGGAACCACGAGCTCCTCTGCACTGGCGAGCGGCCGCTGGTCGAAGCGCTCGGTGAACTCCATCAGCGCGGCATCTCCTCGGCGCCTGACTTCCGACACGATCTCGCGCACGTTGCGTTCCACGGTCTCGTCGATATCGGCGTCGGTGCGCAGCAAGCGATCCAGAAGCGCCCAGAACCCCGGTTCAGCGCTGTCCAGCCGCCGTAACTCGATCGGCTTCATCGACCTACCCCATGCTCGGGAGGTGGGGCGCCAGGCAGCGACTTGCCCAGCCGGTCGACCAGTTCGGTTACGCGGGCGTGCTTCATCTTCGTCGACGCCCGGTTCAAGATCAGTCGTGAGCTGATAGACCTAATCGTCTCGAGCTCGACGAGGCCGTTTGCCCGCAACGTGTTGCCGGTATCCACGAGGTCCACGATGCGGTCCGCGAGCCCGGTGAGGGGCGCGAGCTCCATCGAGCCGTAGAGGCGGATGATTTCGGCCTGCACCCCACGCTCGGCGAAGTGGCGCCGGGCGGTCCTCACGTACTTGGTGGCGACGCGCGGTCGGCTCGACTCGCGCCCCCCGCCGACTCGACCCGCCACCACCATGCGACAGCGAGCGATCGTGAGGTCGAGCGGCTCGTAGAGCGCGTCCCCCGGATACTCCAGCAGCACGTCTTTGCCGGCGATGCCGACATCAGCCGCCCCGTGCTCGACGAAAGTGGGTACGTCCTGCGCTCGAATCACGAGCAGTCGGATTCCCGGACAATCGGTCTCGAGCAGCAATTTGCGACTCGTGCTCGGGTCGTCCAACGGACGGATTCCGGCCCGGGCGAGGAGCGGAAGTGATTCGCGGTAGATGCGCCCCTTGGAAACCGCGATCGTCAGTGGTTCGAGCATGCCCACCTCGAAGCGCTCGCTTCGCCCCGGGAAGTATCCGGGCGCGTGGCGCCGGCGCCGCCCACGCTCCTAGCCCGGAACCCTGCGAATATGGGCCCCCAGCTGCGCGAGCTTCTCCTCGATGCACTCGTAGCCGCGGTCAATGTGGTAGATCCGATCGACGGTGGTGCTGCCATCGGCAACCAGACCGGCCAGCACCAGGCTCGCAGAGGCCCGGAGGTCGGTCGCCATGACCGGAGCACCCGTGAGCTGAGTGACACCGCGGGTAACGGCGGTGTTACCCTCCAGACGGATGTCCGCCCCCATCCGCTGTAGCTCATGGATGTGCATGAATCGATTCTCGAAGACCGACTCGGAGATCATGCCGGTGCCGTCGGAGATCGCATTCAACGCGGTGAACTGGGCCTGCATATCGGTGGGGAAGGCCGGATAGGGTGCGGTCCGGATCGTCACCGCCTGCGGTCGGTGACCGTTCATATCGAGCTCGATCCAGTCCTCCCCAAGCTCGATCCGGGCTCCCGCCTCCCCGAGCTTCTCGAGCACCGCCTCGAGCATCGACGGTCGTGTTTTCTTGACCCGGATCTTGCCACCGGTGACCGCCGCCGCGGTCAAGTAGGTGCCGGTCTCGATACGGTCAGGCAAGACTTCGTAGTCGGTGCCGTGCAAACAGGCCACACCCTCGATATGGATGGTGTCGGTGCCAGCGCCCTCGACATTGGCCCCCATCGAGACGAGACAGTTGGCAAGATCCACCACCTCGGGCTCACGCGCCGCGTTCTCGATAATGGTCGTTCCCTCGGCCAGAGTTGCCGCCATCATCAAATTCTCGGTACCGGTGACCGTGATCATGTCCATGACCAGGTGGGTCCCCTTGAGACGCCTCGCCTTGGCATGGATATAACCGGCCTTGACCTCGATGTCGGCCCCCATCTTGGCGAGGCCTTGAATGTGCAAGTTGACCGGCCTCGAGCCGATCGCACAGCCGCCCGGCAACGATACCACCGCCCGGCCGAACCGCGACAGCAGCGGGCCCAAGACGAGGATGGAGGCGCGCATCGTCTTCACGAGCTCATAGGGCGCAAACAGCTCTTTGATCGTGGACGAGTCGACTTCGATCCGCAGCCGTTCATCCACGACGAGGTCAACGCCCATCCGGCCCAGCAGCTCCATAGTCGTCGTGATGTCGTGCAGGTGCGGAATGTTGCCAATCGTCACCCGGTCTCCGGTCAGCAGGGTAGATGCCAGGATCGGAAGCGCCGCGTTCTTCGCACCCGAGATACGGATCTCGCCGCTCAGCGGCGCGCCGCCGGTGATGATCAGCTTATCCAACGGTCGGGCGCTCGGCGCTCAGCGCGCGGGGACTCACGCCTTTTCCCCGCGCCACTGCTCGGGCGTGTACGTTTTCAGGCTGAGGGCGTGCAATGCCTCACTCGCAAAGCTCTCCCCGAGCGCTCCGTAGACCATTCGGTGCTGCTCCAGCGTCGACTTCCCCGAGAAGCGCTCGTTGACCACGACCGCCTCGAAATGCCGCCCATCGCCGGAGACCATCACCTCGCTTCCGGACAAGCCATCTTCAATCTGGCGCTTTATCTGATCAGGCTCCATCGTACCCTCGCGCGATGCTACTCGGGCTCGGTGCCACGGGGCAGCAGTCCATCCAGTCGACTGGCCTTGGCGATCGCCAGTAGCTGGGGTGGAATGTTCTCGAAGCGAATGCGTGCATTGCGATGCTTCGCCACTCGCATGCATTCCACGAGCAGTGCAAGGCCGGCGCTGTCGGTACGGCTGACCTGCCGGAGGTCGAGGGCCAGCGAAACGCCCCCTTTTAACAGATCCAGCGCCGCTTCCCAAGCGCCCGGAACGGACTCGAAGGTCAGGTCGCCGCACAGCTGATACGCATCGTTGCCCATGTCGATGAAATGCACGGCTCCGACGGATGCCGCCGGCGATCCGGTGCCAAGTGGCCTACCTGGTGCCGATGGGCTCACGGAAATCTCCGTTCATTGTGCTCCTCGGACCGCCCGGACGCACCCGGGTCCGCGGTCTGCGCTAATTGCCCTCAGACGCCTTGCTGAAGAGAAACTGCCCGATCACCTGCTCCAGCACCAACGCCGACTGAGTCAGGGTGATTTCATCGTCGGGTCCGAGGAAGCGGTCCTCCCCGCCTGCGTCGAGCCCGACATACTGCTCCCCGAGCAGCCCCGCGGTAAAGATGCTCGCCGAAGTATCCTTCGGAAGGCGGCTAAACTCGGGCAGGATGTCCATGACCACCACCGCCTCGTAGGTCTTGTCGTCGAACGTGATTGCGGCGACCCGGCCGATGCGCACTCCGGCCATCTTCACCGGCGATCGAACCTTGAGCCCGCCGACGTTTTCGAATCTCGCCTTGAGCGTGTAACCGCCGGTCGTGGCAAGCTCCGCGATGTTGCTCACCTTCATGGCGAGCATGAACAACGCGGCGATGCCGATCGCAACGAAGATGCCGACTCCGACTTCCATGGTCTTGCTTTGCATGATTCCCCGCCCGCCGTAGGTTGCGCCTCAATCAAACATCAGTGCGGTGAGCACGAAATCCAGTCCCAGGATGGCAAGCGAGGAATGCACGACCGTTCTCGTGGTCGCGCCGCTCACCCCCTCCGACGTAGGCACCGAATCATACCCCTCAAACACCGCGATCCAGATCAACACGAAGCCGAACACGACGCTCTTGATGACCCCGTTCAAGATATCGTCCTTCAAATCCACCTTGTCCTGCATCTGCGACCAGAAGGCACCCTCGTCGACTCCGAGCAGTCCGACCCCGATGAGATATCCTCCGAGAACCCCCACCGCGCTGAAGATTGCCGCGAGCAACGGCACTGACACGATCCCCGCCAGGAAACGGGGGGCAGCTACCCGACGCAGCGGGTCCACCGCCATCATTTCCATTCCACTCAGTTGCTCGGTGGCCTTCATGAGACCAATCTCCGCGCTCACCGCGGAGCCGGCCCGACCCGCGAACAAAAGTGCGGAGACCACCGGCCCGAGCTCGCGCACCAGGGTGAGCGCTACGAATATCCCGAGGGATTCCTCCGCCCCGAAATCGACCAACGTATTGTAACCCTGAAGGCCGAGCACCATTCCGACAAACAGTCCGGCAACCACGATGATCGCGAGCGATCGCACCCCGATCGACCAGACCTGCCTAACCGCGAGTCCGAATCGCGGGAGAAGGCTCGGGAGCGCCACCAGTACTTGGAACAAGAAGATACTGCCACGCCCCAGACGCTCGAAGAACCGCACGCCCCAGCGCCCCAGTCGGCGCAGCGCCTCGGTCACGAGCGTGGCCCTTCATCGAGCAGGTCCGTGAGGTAGTCTCGGGCCGGGTAATCGAAAGGCAGCGGACCATCGGGCAACCCCTGAATAAACTGACGCACCCGCTGTGATTCGCTCTTCCCCAACTCGCCCGGAGTGCCCTTTCCTACCACCTTGCCGTCGGATAGCACGTAGATGTAATCAGCGATGCTCGCGGTCTCGTTCACATCATGCGAGACCACGATGCTGGTGAGGCCAAGGGCGTCATTCAGAGTGCGTATGAGCTGCACGAGGATTCCCATCGAGATTGGATCCTGGCCCGCGAACGGCTCGTCGTACAGGATCATCATCGGGTCGAGCGCGATCGCGCGAGCGAGTGCCACTCGCCTCCCCATCCCACCCGAGAGCTCCCTCGGATAGAGGTCACGCGCGCCCCGCAGACCCACCGCCTCAAGCTTCATCAACACCAGGCTTCGGAGCATCGGCTCCGGCAGCGCGGTGTGCTCGCGGAGCGGAAACGCGACGTTGTCGAACACGTTGAGATCGGTGAGCAACGCCCCGCTTTGGAAAAGCATACCCATGCGCTTGCGAAGCTCGAACAGCTTGGCGCGTGACAGGGTCGGCACCTCGAGCCCGTTCACGGTGACGCTGCCCGAGGTAGGAGTCAGCTGACCGCCGATCAGTCGCAGCACGGTCGTCTTGCCGGTGCCGCTCGGGCCCATGATGGCCGTGACCTTGCCCCGTTCGATCTCGATGTCGACGCCGTCGAAAATCTTACGCTCTCCCCAGCCAAAGGAGAGGTCACGGATGGACACCAGGGTCGAGTCTTCGGACTCGATTTGTTGGTTAGCGAGTGACACAGACGAGTCTCTTGGGCTGCGCAGTATCGGTAAGGCACCGAGGCCCGTCAACACCCCGGTCACGACTCCCGCACGCCACCGGCCCGCACAGCCGAGCACCCCCGAGCGACTCAGGGTGGCCGGCGGCGAAAGCCATCAAACCGAGAGTAAAGCGATGTGGCGATCCTGCGGCGCTGGGTCAGGGCTCAAGGCCGCGCGTCCAGCTCCACCCCCTCTTTTGGCACCGCCATCAGGTCGGCCTTGCTAACACCGAGGGTAACCAGGGTGGTGCTCGCGACGTAGATTGAGGAGTAGGTACCGACCAAGACTCCTACGATCAGCGCGGTCGAGAATCCGTGAATCAGCTCCCCCCCGAGAAAAAATAAAGCGAGCAAGACGAGCAGGGTTGTTGCCGAGGTCATGACGGTTCGCGAAAAGGTCTGGTTGAGAGAGGTGTTGATGATCCCGATCGGAGTGCCCTTGCGCATCTTGCGGAAATTCTCTCGTATGCGGTCAAACACAACGATCGTATCGTTCAACGAGTAGCCGATGACGGCGAGGACCGCAGCGAGCACGGTGAGATCGAACTCGAGCCCGAGTACCGAAAACACCCCCAGGGTGATGATGACATCGTGTATGAGGGCAGTCACCGACCCGAGCGCAAATCGATACTCGAAGCGGAACGCCACGTACACGAGGATTGCCCCGAGCGCGATCAGCATGGCGAGGCCGCCCTGCTCGGTAAGATGCTCGCCAACCTGGGGACCGACGAACTCTACCCGCCGCAGGTCGAGCTGACCGTTGCTCGCCCGCTGCAAAGCGCCAAGCAGTTGCGTGCTGAGCTCCGCCTTGCTCAACTCTCCGCGCGGCGCGACGCGCACCAGCACGTCCCGCGCCGTCCCGAACGGCTGCACGACCGCTTCCTCGAAACCAGCCTCGGCCAGCGTGGCCCGCACCTCCACCAGGTCAGGAGGCTCCGGGTAGCCGACCTCGATTAACGTACCGCCCGTGAAGTCGATGCCGAAGTTGAGCCCACGCACCAGCAGAGAAACTAGCGCGACGACGATCAGCGTCGCGGAGAGGATCAACGTCCAGCGGCGCTGCCCCATGAAATCGAGCTGGGTTTTAAGTCTGAAGAATTCCAAGACTGGCTCCTATCGTCAGATCGACAATGCCGCGACCCGGCGCCCTCCGTAGACAAGGTTGATTACGGCCCGAGTGCCCATGATCGCGGTGAACATCGAGGAAAGAATGCCGATTGACAGAGTGATCGCGAATCCCTTGATCGGTCCGGTTCCAAACCCGAAGAGCAGTATCGCCGCGATCAGCGTGGTGATGTTTGCATCGGCGATCGTGGACAGCGCCTTCTCGTAGCCGGAGTGGATGCTCGCCTGCGGGGTGTTACCGTTGCGTACCTCCTCACGAATACGCTCGAAGATGAGCACGTTGGCGTCGACCGCCATGCCAACCGTCAGCACGATTCCGGCGATGCCGGGCAACGTGAGGGTTGCCTGCAGCATCGAGAGCACCGCCACGATCAAGACCAGGTTAAGGGCGAGCGCGAGGTTCGCCACCAGCCCGAACACGCGGTAGTACACCGCCATGAACACCAGCACCAGGGCGAATGCAATGACGACCGAGCGAAATCCCTGATCGATGTTGTCCTGTCCCAGGCTCGGCCCCACCGTGCGCTCCTCGACGATCTCGATCGGCGCCGCGAGCGCACCGGCTCGCAGCAGGAGCGCGAGGTTGCGGGCCTCCTCGGTACTGTCCAGCCCGGTGATCTGGAAACGCTTGCCGAGCTCGGAGCGGATGGTGGCGACGTTGATGACCTCCTCGATCTTGCGCTTGACCCTCACCTCCTCGTCGTTTTCATAGCGAGACTCGGTGCGGTGTTCGATGAACACCACCGCCATCGGCCGTCCGACTTCATCGCGCGTGCGCTTGGAAAACATTCTTGCGCCCTGCCCGTCGAGAGTGATGAAGACGGCGGGGCCGCCCGTCTCCTGATCGATACCCGATGCCGCGTCGGTGATGAAATCGCCGGTCAGCATGACCCGCTTTCGCAGGAGAATCGGACTGCCATTCCGCTCGACAAAGCGCTTCGCCTCGACCGGCACCGGGCCGGTCGCATCGCCGGGGTAGACCATTCGAAACTCCAGGGTGGCGGTCGCGCCGAGGATCTTCTTGGCGGTGACGGTGTCCTGGACCCCCGGGAGCTGCACCACGATCTGCTCTTTGCCCTGCTGCTGGATGACCGGCTCCGCGACCCCGAGCTCGTTGACGCGGTTGCGAAGAGTGGTGATGTTCTGTTGCAGCGCGTTGCGGCGCGTCTCCTCGGCCGCCGCTTCGCTCAGTTGCATCCTGAGGTTCCACTCGCCGGGAAGGTCTTCCTCGCTCACGGTAAGGTCCGGCATCTCCTCTCGAATCAGCCCGGCCGCCTGTTCGCGTAGCTCGGCCGACTTCATGCGCAGGAGGATCCCACCCGCGTCGCTGCGGGATGCCGAACCGTATCGGATGCGTTGCTCGCGAAGCACGGTTCGGATGTCGCCGAGATGTCGCTCCTCGGCCTGAGCGACCGAGGCTTCCATGTCGACCTGCATCAGGAAATGCACCCCACCGCGCAAATCGAGCCCGAGGTACATCGGCAGGGCGCCGAGATTAGCGAGCCAGGCCGGGGTCGCGGGGGCTAGGTTCAGCGCCAGCACGTACGACGGCCCGAGCTCCCGGCGAAGTACGTCCTGGGCCTTGAGCTGATTATCCTCGGATTCGAATCGAACCATGAGGCGCTCTTGTTCGATCGTGGGCTCGCGCTTAGGTGTCAACCCCGAGCGTTGCAGCGCCTCGCGAACTTGCCCGAGCAAGTCGCGATCGAGCGGTGCCGCCCGAACTGCCGAAATCTGGACGGCCGGGTCTTCTCCGAACAGGTTGGGCAAGGCGTAGAACCCGCTGATCAGCAATACCGTCACGATCAGGAGATACTTCCACAGCGGGTACTGGTTGATCATCGGTGCCGGGAGCTTAGACGGACTTGATCGTGCCCTTGGGCATCAGGGCCGCAATCGAAGCCCGCTGGACCTGCACTTCGAGCCCATCCGAGATCTCGAGCGCGACGAAAGTGTCGCCGACCTTGTTGACCCGCCCGAGAAGACCGCCGTTGGTAACCACCTCGTCGCCCTTCTTCAACGCCTCGACCATCGCCCGGTGCTCCTTTTGTCGCTTCTGCTGCGGCCGCAGCAGCAGAAACCAGAACACCGCAAACAGCAGCACGAGCGGCAACATCGCGCCAATGATCGAGCCTTGAGGCTGCCCACCAGCCTGCGCGTAGGCATCCGCTATGAAGAATTCCATGCCCTTCCCCCGAGGTTAAACTAAGTCGCCGGCCGCGATGGTCGTCGAACGGCGGCCAATTATGCCAGCAAGCCACCGCCCACGCGAGCCAACGCTCGGCACGTCAATCCGCCTCTCGACTGCGCCGCTCGTAGAAGTCTTGCGTGAACTTCTCCAGCCTCCCCGCCTGCACCGCCTGTCTCAAAGACCGCATCAGAAAGTGGTAGTAGTGGAGATTGTGGAGCGAGCTCAGCCGCGCCCCGAGGATTTCATTGCATTTGTCCAGGTGATGAAGATAGGCGCGACTATAATGTCGACAAGTGTAGCAGCTGCAAGACTCGTCGAGAGGCCGGGGGTCGGCCCGGAAACGAGCGTTGCGAATTCGCAGCACCCCGTGAGAAACGAACAGATGGGCGTTGCGCGCGTTTCGGGTGGGAAGCACGCAGTCGAAGAGATCGATACCGCGTCGCACCGCTTCCACGATGTCTTCGGGAAACCCGACCCCCATCAGATACCGCGGCTTGTCGACGGGCATCCCCGGGGCGATGGAATCGAGGATGGCGAGCCGCTCGGAGGAGGGCTCTCCCACCGCCAGTCCGCCGAGCGCGTATCCGTCGAATCCAAGCGCTACCAGCCCCTCGAGCGAGGCCCGCCGCTCGGCGGGGTAGACGCCACCCTGTACGATGCCAAACAGCGCGGCCGGATTGCCGCGATGCGCCTCCTTCGACCGAGCGGCCCAGCCGAGCGAACGCTGCATGGACCGTCGGGTGTCCGCCTCGCTCGACGGATAGGCGGTGCAATCGTCAAAGATCATCACCACGTCTGACCCGAGCGCTCGTTGCACCTGCATCGATCGCTCGGGCCCGAGGAACACCTCGGCGCCGTCGAGCGGTGAGCGGAACGTGACCCCTTCGTCGCTGATTTCGCGCGACGAACCGAGGCTGAACACCTGAAATCCGCCCGAATCGGTGAGTATCGGGCGGTCCCAGTGCATGAACGCATGCAAGCCACCGAGTCCCCGAACCGTGTCGGCCCCCGGTCTGAGCATGAGATGAAAGGTGTTGGCAACGATTATCTCGGTCCCGACCGAGCCCAGCTCCTCTGGAGACAGCGATTTTACGGTGGCATAGGTGCCGACCGGCATGAAGGCTGGAGTATTCACCTCTCCGCGGGCGAATCGCATCAGCCCGCCGCGAGCGTGACCGTCCCGTGACCGCACCTCGAACTTCACGGGATCGGGCCTCGCCGTACACTCCCGCGGCCGGTGATGAACATCGCGTCGCCGTAACTGTAGAATCTGTATCGGCAGCGTACCGCGTGACGGTAGGCGTCGAGGACGCAGTCGGTGCCGGCGAAGGCACAGACCAGCATCAGTAGCGTCGAGCGCGGCAGGTGAAAGTTCGTTAACAAACAGTCGACCACCTGGAACTCGAACCCGGGATAGATGAAGAGCGCAGTCTCGCCGCTGAACGGGCGAAGCTTTCCTTCGCGTCCGGCGGACTCGAGGGCACGCACGCTGGTGGTGCCCACCGCCACCACCCGACCACCGCGCCCTCGCGCCGCCTCGATACGCTCGCAGGTCCGCAAAGACACTTCCACCGACTCCGCGTGCATCGTGTGAGTCCGCGGATCGGAAACTCGGACCGGCTGGAACGTGCCCGATCCCACGTGCAGCGTGATCGGCACCACGTCCACGCCGCGGCGGCGCAACCGCGCGAGAAACGGCTCATCGAAGTGCAACCCGGCGGTGGGAGCCGCAACCGCACCGGGCGCACAGGCGTAAACGGTCTGGTAGCGACTTCGATCCATGGCCGCATCCGAGCGGCGAATGTAGGGCGGAAGGGGCACATGGCCATACGCCGCGAGCACATCGGCCACGCTCGAGACGCCGTCGAGCTCGAGCTCGAAGAACGGACCGCGGCGCCCCTCGACCCTAGCCCGGATCCCGTCCGCAAGCGCGAGCACCGTGCCCGCCCTGGTCGGCTTGCTCGCGCGCAGCTGAGCGAGCACTCGCCGCTCGGAAAGCAGGCGCTCGATCAGTATTTCTACTTTGCCCCCGGTTGACTTGGTCGCGAACAGGCGTGCCGCGACAACGCGAGTGTCGTTGATCACCAGCACATCCCCGGGACGTAGCTCGGCCTCGAGCTCCGGGAACCGGCGGTCCTCGATGTGCCCACAATCGGGCTCGAGGCAGAGCAGGCGGCTACCCGTGCGCTGCGGCGCCGGGTACTGCGCGATCAGCTCCTCGGGAAGCTCATAGTCGAATTCTGCTGCCGGCACTGGCCCCGTCATCGACACCGGCGTTAGCCGTGGGTGGCGATGGTAGCAGATGACCTTTGTGAGCGCTTTTCCGCACCCGCCGCGTTCTCTATACTGGGCCGCCTCGGGCCGGGGTGGCGGAACTGGTAGACGCGCCAGACTCAAAATCTGGTTAGGGAAACCTAGTGAGAGTTCGAGTCTCTCTCCCGGCACCATTGCACTAGACGGCGACACGCGCGGGCCGAGCCCCGCGAAGACCTCGAACCGAGCGACGAGGTTCGCCGTCCAAAGGGTTTCGATGGGACTGCTCCTCAAGCTGTCGATAGGCACGCTCGGCACCCTTTCCCTTCTCGCCCTCTACACCGCCGCGGCGGTGCTTTGGACCGAGCGCAGCTTCCCGCCCATCGGCGAGTTCGTCATCGTCGACGACGTGCGCCTGCACTATCTCTCCGCCGGTGAAGGGCCCCCGGTGGTTCTTCTCCACGGTGCGAACACCAGCCTGCGCGACTTCGAGGCGAGCATATTGGGCCTTCTTGCCGCCCACCACCGGGTCATCGCCTTCGACCGGCCCGGCTACGGTTACAGCGAGCGAGGCCGCGAGCCCTGGGTGGACCCGTCCCGACAGGCAGAGCTGGTTAGAGCGGCCCTCGATCGACTGGGCGTCGAGCGCCCGGTGCTCGTCGGACATTCTTGGAGCGGCGCGATCGTATTGGACTACCTCTTGCGCCATCCGCACGAGGTAGCCGGGGCGGTGTTGCTCGGGGGCGCCGCTTATCCATGGGAAGGGGGCGTGTCCGGGGTCAATCACGCGGTCGGCTGGCCGATAGTAGGCCCGGTGATCGCGGCGAGCGTCGTATTCCCGGCCGGACAGCTACTCATCGGCCGTGCCACCACCGAGGTCTTCAGCCCCAATCCTGCTCCCGACGACTACGCGAGGCGAACCGGGGCGCTCCTTGCCCTTCGCCCTGCCGCATTTCGCGCCAGTGCGCAGGACGTGCGCCGATTGAGCAGCTACCTCGAGGGGCAAAGCCGGCGCTACCGCGACATCCGCGTCCCGCTGCTGCTCGTGACCGGTGACGCCGACGCGATCGTACCGAGCTGGAACCACGCCGACCGGCTGATCCACCAGGTTCCAAACGCGGAGCTCGTCAAGCTGGCTGACACCGGGCATGCACCGCACCACGTGCACCCCACGCGGGTGGCTGCGCTCATCGGCGAATTCACCGCCCGGGTCTCCTCTTCCCCCGCACCGCCCTGAATTGACCCCGTTGCGGGGATCGGAGCCTGGTGGCATCACCACCGTTGGCTCACCACCCGCAGCCATCATCCCGGCGTACGCACCGCGGTGACGGCCGGAACCAGC
>JBFHLI010000030.1:0-20302 GCA_041594935.1 Gammaproteobacteria bacterium
GCGACCCCGGCGCTCGCGATGAGCGACAAGACCACTCCCCTCCAGCCGATTCTCACCGGCCCTTGGGCACCGGCGGTCTTTGCTATTAAGATGAGCTCCATCTCTCACTCGCCCGCTGGTAGATTGCAGTGCGGACCAAGAACACAACCACGGTGGCGGCGTGTCTTAGCGACACCAAGGGTACGTTTCAGCCGATTGTTGAACATGCTCGTCGTCTGCAGCACCTCAATCATGCGCTCGCCCGCTTTCTTGGCGAACCGCTCGCCGATCACTGCCGAATTGCCAACGTCCATCCGGATCATGCGGTGCTCCACGCGGATACACCGGTTTGGTCGGCGAAACTTCGCTTCCAGCTCCCGGAGATTCTGACCTTTCTCCGCGAAGCGTCGGGATTCCCTCGTATGACTCACGCACGCATTCAAGTCCAACCGCGACCCCGGCCGACTCGCACCAGCCAGGTCGCGCGCCGCAAACTTTCCGCCCAGTCGGCCGGCCTGATCCGGAGCGTAGCGGCTACTTGCGCAGATGGCCGACTCAAGGAATCCCTGTTAAAGCTCTCACTGCACTCGGAGCAGTGAGGAAGTGCTGCCGCGAACGCGGCTGCGGTTCCTATCCCGCCACCGAGACCGGTTGCATGTAGATGATCGGAACGTCGACGCTGTCATCAAAGGTGACCATCTCCCACGCCGATTTGTCCTCGAGCAACGCACGCAGCAATCGGTTATTCAGCGCATGCCCGGACTTGTAACCACTGAACGCCCCGATGAGGCTGTAACCCAAGAGGTACAAGTCGCCGATCGCATCGAGGATCTTGTGCTTGACGAACTCATCCTCATAACGTAGCCCGTCCTCGTTGACAATGCGATAGTCGTCCACGACGATTGCGTTGTCCAGAGTGCCGCCCCGGGCAAGATTGTTCTCGCGCAATCGCTCCAGATCGCGCATGAAGCCGAAAGTTCGGGCCCGACTCACTTCCTTCACGAATGAGGTGGTCGAAAAGTCCACGGTCGCCTCGGTGGTGCATTCTTTGAAGACCGGGTGATTGAATTCTATCCCGAATGACACCTTGAACCCCTCAAACGGCTCGAACTGGGCCCACTTATCTCCGTCTTCGACCCGAATGGTCCTTTTGATCCGCATGAACTGCTTGGGCACGGGTTGCTCTTCGACGCCGGCGGACTGGATGAGAAAAACGAACGGGCCAGCGCTGCCGTCCATGATCGGCACCTCGGGCGCGCTGATGTCCACGTACGCGTTATCGACGCCGAGCCCCGCCATCGCTGACAGGAGATGCTCGACCGTCGACACCCTGACACCATCGCGACCGAGCGTGGTCGAGAGGGTCGTATCGATGACATTCTCCGGCCGCGCCAGCAACTCCACGGAATGCTCCAAATCGACCCGGCGGAACACGATTCCCGTATTCGGAGCAGCCGGTCGCAGCGTGAGGTAAACCTTATCGCCGGTATGCAGGCCCACTCCCGTGGCGCGAATGACATTCTTAAGCGTTCGCTGATTTATCACTTATTGTTTTACTCCCCCCGGAAGCGCCAGAGCATACCTCCCGCATGCTGCGTGCGCGCGATGCTAACATAGTTTAGCAGCCTGTGCCTACTTGGCCACCGGGCCGGCGGATCCGGCCCAACTCGGCCCTGCTAGGGTACATTCGAGACCATCGAGAACGGCGCTCAGTCCGCCTGCCGACGCAGGAACGCGGGAATGTCCAGATAGTCCTCGTCATCTTGGAACGCGCTTGCCTTTGGTCCCTCATTCACCGCCTGCTTCCGCATCACCGTCGGCATCTCGAGATTCTTGTAGTCCACCTCAGTGGCCGTGTCCGGCACCACGAGCCGCACGTCCTTTTCCGATCGCAGCGCGGACTCGCCGAGCCCGGTCGCCACCACCGTCACCCTCAGCTCGTCGCCCACCGACTCGTCAAGCGCGGTACCGATAACCACTAACGCGTTATCGGAGGCAAATTCTCCGATCGCCTCGCCAACCGTGGCGAACTCGTCCATACCGAGGTTGGGACCTGCGGTCACATTGACGAGGATTCCCCGGGCTCCCTTCAGATTGATGTCCTCGAGCAGCGGGCAGGCGATCGCCGATTCTGCCGCCTCCCGGGCCCGTTCCTCCCCGCTCGCCTTTCCGGAACCCATCATCGCCCGCCCTTTCTCTGACATGACCGTGCTCACGTCGGCGAAATCCACATTGATCATTCCCGGCCGCGTGATGAGCTCGGCGATACCCTGCACCGCTCCGAGCAGAACATCATTAGCGGCCTTGAAAGCGTCCTTCAACGTGATACCTCGACCGAGCACGCTGAGAAGTTTCTCGTTCGGAACCGTGATCAGCGAATCGACGTGCTCTGCAAGCTCGCCGATGCCCTCCTCCGCGATCTTCATGCGTCGCCTGAGCTCGAAGGGAAACGGCTTGGTGACGACGGCCACCGTGAGGATGCCCATCTCCTTCGCGAGTTGTGCGAACACCGGTGATGCACCGGTGCCGGTACCGCCCCCCATCCCGGCCGTGATGAAAACCATGTCCGCTCCCTCGAGGATGTCCACGATCCGATCACGGTCTTCCAGAGCAGACTGGCGGCCCACTTCCGGATTCGCACCGGCCCCCAACCCCTTGGTGACCCCGTTTCCAAGTTGCAAGACGGTACGGGCGGACGAATTCTTCAGTGCCTGAGAGTCCGTATTCGCACACACGAACTCGACCCCCTCGACGTTGGCTGCGAGCATGTGCTCCAACGCGTTGCCCCCTCCACCACCAATGCCGATTACCCGAATGCAGGCGTTGGTCTGGCTATACGCATCCATCAATTCAAACATCGTAGCGCCTCCTCAGTTAACTCAAAAATTGCCTTGAAACCAGCTCTTCATGCGTTCCCATACACCCCGAAAGCTTCCGTCTATCCCCGCCTCGTGACTACGTTCGGTTGCGTGTCGGTAGCCAAACTGCAGCAGCCCCACCCCGGTGGAGTAGATCGGATTCCGAACGACATCCACCAGGCCGCTGACGGCCTGCGGCACCCCCAGACGCACGGGCATGTGGAAGATTTCCTCCGCGAGCTCGACCAGACCCTCCATCTTCGAGCTCCCCCCGGTCACCACGATTCCCGCCGCGATGAGATCCTCGAATCCACTTCGCCGCAGCTCCGCCTGGACCAGGGTGAGGAGCTCCTCGTAGCGCGGCTCCACCACCTCGGCGAGGGTCTGCCTCGCGAGCCGCCGCGGCGGCCGGTCGCCCACGCTCGGCACCTCGATGGTCTCGTCGGCGGTCGCAAGCTGAGCAAGTGCGCAGGCGTACTTAATCTTGATCTCCTCCGCGTACTGCGTGGGGGTACGCAGCGCGACCGCGATATCATTCGTTACTTGGTCGCCTGCGATCGGTATCACCGAGGTATGGCGAATCGCTCCTTCGGTGAACACCGCGATGTCAGTGGTGCCGCCGCCAATATCGACGATCGCCACCCCGAGCTCCTTTTCATCGTCGGTAAGGACCGCCTGGCTCGAGGCGAGCTGTTCGAGAATTACGTCATCAACTTCGAGCCCGCAGCGGCGTACGCACTTGATGATGTTCTGGGCCGCGCTCACTGCCCCGGTGACCATGTGAACCCGGGACTCCAGTCGCACTCCCGACATCCCGATCGGCTCACGAATCCCTTCCTGATGATCGATGATGAACTCTTGCGGAAGAATGTGGAGAATCCGCTGGTCGGCGGGTATTGCGACCGCACGGGCAGCATCGATCACCCGGTCCACATCGCCGGCGGTCACTTCCTTATCACGGATCGCAACGATGCCGTTGGAGTTCAAGCTGCGGATGTGACTTCCGGCGATACCGGTGTACACCGACTTGATCTGACAACCGGCCATCAGCTCCGCCTCCTCCACCGCGCGCTGAATGGACTGGACGGTGGACTCGATGTTCACCACCACGCCCTTCTTCAGGCCACGCGAACGGTGGTGACCGATGCCAATGATTTCAATCTCGCCGTCGACAACGACCTCGCCGACAATCGCGGCCACCTTGGAGGTTCCGATATCGAGCCCGACAATAAGATTCTTCTCCGACTTCTTCACCCCGGCTCCTCCGTCGCGCGAGCACCTTCTTGCCACCGGACCGAGAATCCATTGGTGTACCTAAGGTCGATTTGAGCGAATGCCGAGCGAGGGATGGGCTCGCCGCGCTCCAGCGCGGCGACCAGCCGTTGCAGGTTCTCCAGCCCCGGCTGCTGCCCCATCAAGATCGCGACGCCGTTGTCGAGCTCGATTCGCCATGCCCGGCGCGCATTGAGCGAGAGCCTCGCCACTTCCCACCCGAGAGGGCGCAGCAGCGCCTGGACGTCCCAGTAGCGCTCGAGGACCAGAACTTGGGTCCCGCGGGGACCGGCCAGGAGAGGCAGGCTCGCGAACTCGCTCGAAGCCTCGGGAACGAAGCGCACGCCACTCCTCTCGAGCAACCCTCCGTCCGCCCATCGGGCAACCGGCTCGCGCTCGATGACCGCGATGTGAAGGCTATCGGGCCAGATTCGTCGCACCGAGGCATCTCTGACCCAGGGCAGGGAGAGCGCCGCGTCGCGCACCGCGGCAACGTCGACTCGGTACAACGAGGTGGCCGCATGCGTCGCGACCGCATCTTCCAGAGCCGAGCGCGGGGTGTAGCGAAGCTCACCCCCGACCCGCACGGAGCTTACCGGCCGACGCTGCATCTCGTAGACGGAAAAACCGGCCGCCGCCAGTAGCACGCTCGTGATGAGCGCCACCAATTTCATGGACCCGGGAGTCATAGAGTTGTCTCCAAGATTCTCCACACCAGCCGCTCGAAGCTCAGTCCGCTTGCCCGCGCCGCCATCGGCACCAAGCTGTGACTGGTCATTCCTGGGTTCGTATTGACCTCGAGCAACCACGGCTGACCACTGGCATCGCACATGAGGTCCACTCTTCCCCAACCGCTCGCGGCGACTGCATCGAATGCGCGCAAGCACATCTCGCTCAGCCTTGCTTCCATCGTCGGCTCCAACCCGCACGGGCAGACGTAGTTGGTTCCAGCATCATCGCCATACTTGGCCTCGTAGTCGTAGAACGTCCGCGCGGGCTCGAGTCGAATGACCGGCAATACCTCGCGGTCGAGAATGGCCACCGTGTACTCGATGCCGTCGATCCAAGGCTCCGCGATGATCTGGTCGTCGTAGCGGGCCGCCACCCACCAGGCGCTGAGCAACCCTTCGAGATCGCTGGTCTTGGTGACCCCGATGCTCGAACCCTCGTGCACCGGCTTGACCATCAAGGGAAAACCGAGCTCGTCGGCGACTGATTCCAGGTCGCCTTCGGATCGAATCGGCTGGGACGGCGCGACTGGCAGCCCCACCGACTGCCATATGAGCTTCGTCCTCTGCTTGTCCATCGCCAAGGCGGAGCCGAGGATGCCACTGCCGGTGTAGGGGATACCTAACACCTCCAGTAGACCCTGGATGGTTCCGTCCTCCCCGCCCCGGCCGTGCAACATGTTGAAGACTCGATCGAAACCGCCAGCCTCGAGCAGCTCGACGACCCCCTCTCCAACATCCACAGGATGAGCGTCGACGCCGCCGTCTTGCAGCCCCTTCAGCACCGCCGCCCCGCTCGCGAGCGAGACCTCGCGCTCCGCCGAGGTTCCGCCGTGAAGCACCCCGACCTTCCCGAACTCCTCGGCCCGCTCGGCCCGGCGTCCGGTGCTTTCAATCGGCTGAGCCGGCGCGACCAACCCCGTCATTGGGGCTCGCTCCCGGCCATACCGACGATGCGAACCTCGGCGTCGAGCACTACGCCTTGGGCCATGCGCACCGCCTCACGCACGTGCTCGATCAGCGACTCGATATCGGCCGCGGTGGCTTCACCCGAATTGATGATGAAGTTCGCGTGCTTCTCGGAGACGACCGCGCCGCCGATCCGGGTGCCCTTGAGGCCGCTCGCCTCGATCAGGCGCCCCGCAAAGTCACCGGGCGGATTTCGAAACACCGACCCACAACTTCGCTGACCAGTCGGCTGGCTGAGCGCGCGACGCTTGAGTAGCTCGCGGATCTCGGCCATCGATTCCTCACTCGAACCAGGCTCGAGCGCGAACTCTCCCGAGGCAAACCAATCGCCGTCGCACCCGCGGACCTGGCGGTATGCGATCGTGAACTCCTCGCGGCCACGGGCTCGGATCCGACCATCACGGTCGATGGTTTCTACCCGCGCAACCATGCGCCAGGTCTCACCCCCGTAGGCGCCCGCGTTCATCGCCAGCGCACCGCCCACCGTGCCCGGAATTCCCGCCATGAACTCCGCTCCGCGCAATCCATGACGCGCGCAGAATCGGGCCAGCTTGGCGCAGGGCACCCCGGCCTCTGCCCGCACCGAGCGCGGCCCGGTTAGCGTCATTTCGCCGAGCGAACCAGAGGTCAAGATCACGGTGCCCGGAATACCGCCGTCGCGTACCAACAGGTTGCTGCCGAGACCGATCCAGCATAGGGGCTCATCCTCGGGGAGGGTACCGATGAACACGCTGAGGTCGGGCAAGTCGGCCGGCCGGTAGACGCGCGAGGCACGCCCGCCGACCCCCCACACCGTATGGGCGCTCATCGGCTCACTGCGACGCATCCTTCCCCTTAATCCGATCTCATCGACCGACACGTTTGGCTCCGCTCCCAAGGTTAGGAGTCCTCACCCGGATCAAGACCCCGTTCGACCAGCTCGGCTGGCATCGCTCCGATGTCACCAGCTCCCAGCACGAGCAGTAGGTCGCCGTCGTTCACGACCCCGAGGAGGGCGCCCGGAAGCTCGGACAGGTGCTCGACGAAAACCGGGTCCACCTGACCGCGTGCACGGATCGCCCGACACAACGTGCGCCCGTCCGCCCCGGTGATCGCCGACTCTCCGGCGGAGTAAACCTCGGTCACGAGCAACACGTCCGCTTCGCAAAGGACGCGGGTGAAGTCCTCGAAGAGATCGCGAGTGCGGGTATATCTATGCGGCTGAAAGGCGATGACGATTCGACGCCCGGGCCAGCATGCCCGCGCCGCGGTGACGGTCGCCAGGATTTCCCGGGGATGGTGGGCGTAGTCGTCGACCACGAGCACGCGGCCCTTGGACGTGCGCAGCTCGCCGCAGATCTGAAAGCGTCTACCGATCCCCTGAAACCGCTCCAGACCCCGACAGATCGCATCGGCCGGAACGCCGAGCTCGTGCGCGACGGTGATCGCCGCGAGCGCATTCAGGACGTTGTGACTGCCCGGTAAATTCAGGGTGACTTCGAGCGAAAGCTGTTCGGCTCGATCGGTTACCTCGAAGTGCATGCGTGCACCGTCGTGTCGAATTCGGGAGGCTACGATGTCGGCATCGGATTCGATGCCGTAGGTCAGGATCGGCTTCGATACCTCCCCCAGGAGGTCATGCACGACCGGGTCGTCCTTGCACAGCACCGCTACCCCATAGAACGGTAGGTGATGCAAGAACTCGAGGAACGTCCCGCGAAGCCTTCCGAAGTCACCACCGTACGTCTGCATGTGGTCGGCGTCGATGTTGGTGACCACCGCCAGAACCGGCTGCAGATACAGAAACGACGCATCACTCTCATCCGCCTCGGCCACCAGGTATCGACTCGCGCCCAGCCGGGCGTTCGCTCCTGCGCTGTTGAGCCGACCACCGATGACGAACGTGGGGTCCAAACCCCCTTCGGCGAGAAGGCTCGCCACCAAGCTCGTGGTCGTCGTCTTCCCGTGCGTACCGGCAACCGCGATTCCATGCTTGAAGCGCATCAGCTCGGCCAGCATCTCGGCCCTGGGAACGACCGGGATGTGGCGCGCCCTCGCAGCGTCGACCTCTGGGTTGCTCGCGGCGATGGCGGTGGATATGACCACGACATCCGCGTCGCTAACGTTCTCAGCTCGGTGGCCGGTCGTGATCGGCACCCCTAGCTCGCCCAATCGGTGCGTCATCGCATTGGCAGCGAGATCTGAGCCCGAGACCCGGTAGCCGAGAAAATGCAGCACCTCCGCAATTCCGCCCATTCCGGCGCCGCCAATGCCGACGAAATGGATCCGTTGAGTGCGGTGCATCCAGCTGCTCCAGTCGCTCGCGACCGGAGCGGGGCGCTCCTCTCCGCGAGCCGGGCGGACCGAGGACCGGGGAGCAGGGTCAGCCACCAGCCACCTCCATGCAAAGACCCACCACCCGATCGGTGGCATCGGGTATCGCCCGCCGGCGCGCCGATTCCGCCATCTCGAGCAAGCGCGCCCGCTCGCGGTGAAACCCGATCAGCAACTGCTGAAGACGGGAAACGTTGAATTCACCTTGTGGCAACAGAACGGCCGCCCCGATGTCGGAGAGATAGCGTGCGTTTCCGGTCTGATGGTCGTCCACCGCATACGGGTAGGGCACGAGCACCGAGGCCGCCCCCGCCGCCGCCAGCTCGGAGACCGTCATTGCCCCCGCACGACAGACGACAACATCCGCCCACGCGTAGGCGCCGCCCATGTCTTCGATGTAGGCGACGGGAGTTACCGTCAACCGCGCGGCCCGGTAATGACCCTGAGCCTCGGCGAGGTTCTTAGCCCCTGCCTGATGCCAAACGGTGACGATGCTCGGGTCCGGCAGGCCCGCAATGGCAGCCGGGACCACCTCGTTGAGGATCTGCGCGCCCTGGCTTCCGCCGAGCACGAGCACCCGCAGGGGACCGTTTCGGCCCGCGAACCGCTCTGACGGCGGTGCCACCGCCGTCACTTCGCCGCGCACCGGATTCCCGGTATGGCGAGCGCGAAAACGACTCGGAAAGCTTCCCGGGAACGCCTCCATCACGCACCGCGCGATCCGCGCGAGCAATCGGTTCGTGACCCCGGGCACCGAGTTCTGCTCGTGAATCAGCAGCGGTCTCCGAAGCAGCCAGGCCGCGACCCCGCCCGGCCCCGCCACGAACCCTCCCATGCCCAACACGATATGCGGTTTGATCCGCACCATCAGCACGATCGCCTGCCCGAGCGCGATCGCGAGCCTGAATGGGGCGAGCAGCCAGTCACCGACTTGCCGGCGCCGCAGACCGGTCAGTCGAAGGAAGAAGATCCGAATTCCGGCCCGCGGAACGACCTCCGCCTCCAGCCCTTGGCGAACCCCCAGCCAGATTACGTCACTGCCCGCGGCAAGCAGCGCCTGCGCAACCGCGAGGGCAGGATAGACGTGCCCGCCGGTGCCGCCGGCCATGATCAGCACCGTGATGCGACCCGAAGCATTCATCATGCGCGGGCCCTCGACTCGTGATCGATGCGCAGCAGTAGCGCTAGCGATACACAGTTGACCACCATGCTCGAGCCGCCGTAGCTCATCAACGGAAGCGCGAGCCCCTTGGTGGGTAAGATCCCCATGTTCACGCCGATGTTCACGAACGCCTGCAGCCCGAAGAGCAGACCCAGCCCGTGGGCGAGGTAGGCAGCGAAGAACCGCTCTTGGCGCTCTGCGGCCCGCGCAATCGAGAACGCACGCCAGACCACGTAAGAAAACAATCCGATCACCACCGTGACACCGAGTAGACCGAATTCTTCCGCCAGGACCGCAAACAGGAAATCGGTGTGCGCTTCGGGCAGGTAGAAGAGCTTTTGAATGCTGTTGCCCAGCCCGACGCCAAGCCACTCCCCCTGGCCAATCGCAATCAGCGCCTGGGTCAGCTGGAACCCACTGCCGAACGGGTCGGCCCAGGGATCGACGAATGTCGTCAGTCGTTCGACGCGATACGGGGCCGCCAGGATCACCCCCGCCAGGACGCTTCCGATCAACAAACCCCAGCCGCAGAAGCTCACCAGCGGCACCCCCCCCAAGAACATCATCCCCAGCGCGGTGACGAACAGAACGACGGCTGCACCGTAGTCCGGCTCGAGCAACAGCAGCGCCGCAATCAGGCTCAGCACGAAAACCGGCTTGAAGAATCCCCTCAACAGACTGCGGACTTCAGCGGAACGCCGGTACAGGTAGCCTGACAGATAGAGGGCCATGAAGAGCTTCATGGGCTCGGACGGTTGGAAATTGACGCCCCCGACCCGGATCCAACGCATGGCGCCGTTGACCTCTCGGCCGATTCCCGGCACCAGCACCACGATCAGCAGCATCGCGCCGAAGAGCAACAGAAACGGGCTGCTGAGCTGCCACACGCGCAGGTCGATGTTGATCGTTATCCACGCGCACACCAGCCCGACGCCGACGAACAGACCCTGACGCCAGAAGTAGTACAGGGGCGAGCCGAGCTCACGCTCGGCGGTGGAGATGGATGCGGATGCCACCATGACCAGCCCGATCGACAACAGCGCGATGGCGGCGGCAGCAAGACCGAAATCGAACGGGGCCGCGGGCCCGGGCGGAAGCTCTCCGCGGGGTATTGCCTGGAGGGTGGCGCTCACCGAGCCCCCTCGCGAACCAGCGTCATGAAGTGCTCCCCCCGGGCCGCGTAGTTCTCGTACATGTCGAAGCTCGCGCAAGCGGGCGAGAGCAAGACGCTCTCTCCCGGCCGCGCAAGCTCGCGCGCCCTAGCCACCGCCTCCCCCATGCTCGCCGCCCGCTCCACCGGCACGGCCGAGCCGACAGCGGCTTCGAGCCGATCGGCATCACGCCCGATCAGGATCGCAACCCGCACCCGCTCGTGGACCACGTTGTGCAGCGGCGAGAAATCAGCGCCCTTTCCGACCCCGCCTCCGATCCAAATGAGCGTCCGTGCGCCCGACAATCCCTCGATCGCCGCCACGGTGGCGCCGACATTGGTCGCCTTGGAGTCGTTAAACCACCGCACCCCGGCGCTCGAGGCGATCAGCTGGCACCGATGGGCCAGGCCCTCAAACTCGCGCAGGGTTTCGCACATTGATTTCCGCTCGAGGCCGATCGCGGAGCCGAGAGCGAGCGCGGCGAGCGCATTGGCGGTGTTGTGCCGCCCCGAGATCCGCAGCTCGCGCACGGGCAGCAGCGCTTCTTCACCATGGCACAACCACTCACCGTCGGCCTTGCGTCGGATGCCGAGATCGCCGGAGCCCGGCGCCTCGAGCGTGAAACCAACCGTGGCCCGATCCGCCTCGCGCATCGCGGCGACATGCCGATCATCGAGATTCAGCACCATGACGCCATCGCCGCGATACACCCTTCGCTTGGCATTGATGTAGGCATCCAAGCTCGGGTAGCGATCCATGTGGTCGGCGCTCACATTCAAGACCACTGCCGCCGCCGCTCGCAGGGAGCTGGTCGCCTCGAGCTGAAAGCTCGACACCTCCAGGACATAGAGATCGGCGTCACCGTTCGTGAGCAGACTCAGGGCAGGGGGTCCGAGATTGCCGCCGATCCCCACCACTCTGCCGGCCCTTCGTGCCATTTCTCCGACGAGGCTGGTGACCGTGCTCTTACCATTCGAGCCGGTGATGGCGATTACCGGGGCCGTGACGACCCGCGCGAAAAGCTCGATGTCGCCCAAGACCGGCTTGCCCGCCGCGATCGCGGTCTCGATCGGCGGCTCTCGCAGCGACACGCCGGGGCTCACCACCAAGGTCGACGCATCGGCGAAGGGCCGCGCGGCGAACCCGCCCAGGTACAGGGAAATCTCAGGAAACTCAGCTCGCATCGTCGCGAGAGCGGGCGGATCGTCACGACTGTCGATGACCGCGAGAGGTATCTCGCGCGCGGCAAGAAACCGTACGCAGGAGAGCCCGGTCTGGCCGAGGCCCACCACCAACGCCGGTGCATCGACTCCAAACGCCCGGTCCGCCTTCGAAGCGGCCGGGGTTGCTTCACCGTGTCGCGACTTCGCGCTCACTTCCATGCTCAGCGTATCTTCAAGGTGGCAAGACCGATCAGCACCAAGATCACCGTGATCACCCAGAAGCGCACGATCACCCGCGGCTCCGGCCAGCCCTTGAGCTCGAAGTGATGATGCAGCGGCGCCATGCGAAAAATTCGCTTGCCGGTGAGCTTGAACGATGCGACCTGCAAGATGACCGATACTGTCTCGATCACGAAGACGCCACCCATGATCATCAACACCAGCTCCTGGCGGGCGAGCACGGCCACGATTCCCAATGCCGCGCCGAGGGCGAGAGCGCCGATATCGCCCATGAACACCTGCGCGGGATAGGTGTTGAACCACAGGAATCCCAGGCCGGCTCCGACCATCGCGCCACAGAACACGACGACCTCACCAACCCCGTTGATGAAGGGAAACCCGAGATAGCTCGCGAAGCGCACGTGACCGGTCACGTAGATGAAGATGCCGAGGGCGCCGGCCACCATGACCGTAGGTAAGATGGCGAGCCCGTCGAGGCCATCGGTCAAATTCACCGCGTTGGAGCTGCCGACGATCACCAGGCAGGTGACGAGGATGTAGACTCCCCCAAGGTTGATCGCCACCGCCTTGAAGAACGGGACGATCAGCTGGGTTTCGGCCGGGATCTTCGCGGTCGAGAACAGGAAAACCGCACACCCCAGCGCGATCACTGATTGCCAAATCAGCTTCGATGATGCCGACAATCCCTTCGGATCGCCCTTCACCAGCTTGCGGTAATCGTCCACCCATCCCACGCCCCCGAAGAGCAAGGTGACCACCAGGACAACCCACACGAAGCGATTGCCCAGATCGGACCAGCAGAGCGTGCTGGTCGCGATCGCGACCAGTATCAACGCGCCACCCATCGTCGGCGTACCCGCCTTCTGAAAGTGGGTCTGCGGACCATCGGGACGTACCGTCTGACCGATCTGAAAGCGACTCAGACGCCGAATCATGACCGGGCCGACCAAGAGCGAGATTGCAAGCGCCGTCAGCACCCCCAAGATGGCGCGTAACGTCAGGTACTGGAACACGTTGAAACCGGTGTGGAATTGCGCCAGGTACTCGGTGAGATGGAAAAACACCGCTAGCTTCCCTTGCGAAGCGCGTCGACCACGCGTTCCATGCGCATCGAACGCGAGCCCTTGACCAGAACCGTGATTCCGGGCCCCAGATCGCCGCGAAGAGCCTCGGCCAGGGCCTCGGGGTCGTCGAAGTGATAAGCATTCTCGCCGAACGCGTCCACGGACCCCCGGGTGCGCTCCCCGGTAGCGTACAGACGGGTCACCCCGTAGCGGCGAGCGAGCTTGCCCGCATCGCGGTGAAATCGCATCTCATCGACACCGAGCTCTGACATGTCCCCGAGAACGAGCCAATGAGCGCCCGAATACTCGGACAGAACCTCCAGCCCGGCTTTGAGCGAGGCAGGATTGGCATTGTAGGTATCGTCGATCAGCTGGCTGTCGTACGGACCGGTGAGCGGCTGGAGTCGCCCCCGGATGGCGTGGACCTTGCCGAGCCCGCAGCAGATGCTCTCGATTGAGATGTCGAACGCGAGGGCGGCGGCACACGCCGCCAGGGCATTCATCACGTTGTGCCGTCCGGGGAGGGGAAGATCGACCTCCCCGGTACCCTCCGGGGTGAGCAGCACCACGCGCGTGCGCCCGACCTCACTGGACCAACGGGCGGAGACGTCCGCTGGACGATCCAGCCCGAACGTCAAGCAGGCTCTCGATCCGCACATTGAGCGCCATCGGGAGGCGTACTCGTCATCGGCATTGATGATCGCGATGCCGTCGGCAACGACCTGCTCGATCAGCTCACCTTTCGCGCGCGCGACCGCCTCCACGCTTCCGAATCCCTCGAGGTGGGCGGGCGCGCACTGGGTGATCACCCCCACTTTCGGCTTCACCACCCGTGCGAGCTTTTCGATCTCGCCGCGGTGATTAGCCCCGAGCTCGAGCACCGCATAGCGGCAATCCGAGTCGAGCCGGAGGAGAGTGAGCGGGACCCCGATCTCATTGTTCAGATTGCCGAGCGTCGCGAGGACCGGACCCTGGGTCGACAGG
Source organism: Gammaproteobacteria bacterium (assembly GCA_041594935.1). Classification (GTDB taxonomy): domain Bacteria; phylum Pseudomonadota; class Gammaproteobacteria; order HK1; family HK1; genus JBFHLI01. Next base: position 13,884 of record JBFHLI010000030.1, read on the forward strand.
ATCGATGCCAACATCTCCTTGACCGTCGTCTTTCCATTACTACCGGTGATCGCGGCTATCGGAATGTTGAAGCGCGACCGCCAGATCTCTGACAGACGCAGTAGAGCAGTTCGAGTGTCGGGAACCAAGACGGCGGGCATTGGATACTCATCGCGCTCCGACACCATCGCCGCGGCGGCCCCGCGCACGCTTGCGTCGGCGACGAAACGATGCCCGTCGAAATTCGGGCCTCTGAGCGCGACGAAAAGCTCACCGGTTCGAATAGAGCGAGAGTCGGTACCGCAGCCTTCGAAGCGGGCGTCGCCCCCGAGCAGCTCACCCGGCAGAACTCCGGCGGCTTCGGATGTTCGCATCTGAATCATGCCGAGCGCTCCCCGAGCGCGATCCGCACCGCCGCCGCGTCGCTGAACGGGCGGCGAACCCCGCGGACTTCCTGGTACGGCTCGTGTCCCTTGCCCGCAACCAGCACCGTATCCCCCGGCTCGGCGTGCCCGACCGCATATCGAATCGCCGCCCCACGGTCGCGGATGGTGAGCACGTTCTTCGCGTCGGCGATTCCGGTCAGAATGTCGTCGACGATCTCGTCCCCGTCTTCTCCCCGCGGATTGTCGTCGGTCAACACTACGCGCTCCGCGAGAGAGGCGGCGATCCTGCCCATCTCCGCGCGTTTGCCCCGGTCGCGATCACCCCCGCACCCGAAGACGCACCAGATGTTGCCCCGCACCTGAGCGCGGATTGCTGCCAACGCGTTTGCGAGCGCGTCGGGGGTGTGTGAGTAGTCCACCACCACGAGTGGGCTGTCCGGTCCGCCCCCGAACCGCTCCATTCGGCCCGCAACGGTGGGCACATCACGCAGCGCGTCCGTTGCGTCTCGGAGGTCGAATCCGCACGCGAGCAATGCCCCGAGCGCGGCCATCAGGTTGGACACATTGAATGCTCCCAGGAGCGGGGCACTGATCTCCCCCCTACCCTGGGGGGTGCGCACCGAAACCGTGATGCAATGCTCGTTGGCGCTGACGATGCTCCCGGCCAGTCGAGTCACCCGTCCTCCCGCCTCGACGGGGAACTTCTCGGACGTGCCGAACCCAAACACCTTGACCGAGTCCGGAATGCGGCGAATCAGCCGTTGCCCGAAGGTATCGTCCACGTTCACCACCGCCACCCTGAGCCCCGGCGCGTTGAAGAGCTTCTCCTTGGCGGCGGCGTAGGCTCCCATATCCGGGTGATAGTCGAGATGGTCACGGCTCAAGTTCGTGAAAACCGCTATGTCGAATGCCACTCCGGCCACGCGAGCCTGATCGAGCCCATGGGACGAGACCTCCATCACCGCGTGGCTCGCTCCGAGATTGCACATCTCGGCCAGCCGCGAGTGGACGGTGATCGCGTCAGGCGTGGTCAGGACCCCGGCGTCGAGGTCCGGATACAGACCGTATCCCAAGGTGCCAAAGACGCCACAGCGGTGCCGCCCTACGGAACCTTGCTGCAGAGCGTGGGCGATGAAGTGACTGACCGAGGTCTTGCCGTTCGTTCCGGTGATCCCGATGACCTTGACTCGCGACGAGGGCTGTCCGAAGAAGCGGTCCGCCACCTCCCCGATCGCGCGGCGAACATCCGGCACCGCGATCACCGGCACCGGCACCGCATCGCTCGAATCGAACGCACCCTTCGCCATCACCACGGCGGCTGCGCCTTTCGCGAGGGCCTGTGCAATGTGAAGCGCGGGCTCTCTTGCGCTCGCAAAGAACAAGGCACCCGGTGCGACCCTTCGACTGTCCGAGCAAAGAGCGCTGATGACTCGATCATCGAGTCGTGGGGATTCCGCCACCCCACTCAGGAGCGCGCGCAAGCCCCACTGCTCCGTTCGGTTCGGAACTGCCATCATCGAAGTGCACTCACCTCGTGGGCGAGCCGGCGGAGGTCGTGATTTCCGTCCACCGAAACGAGCACGCCCGAGTTGACCACCGGTGCATCAGGCGCGACGCCGCGCAGCCGCAGCGCTGCCTCCAGCACCTGCGCGAACACCGGCGCCGCGACGTGGCCGCCGTAGTACTCTTCGCCTCCCGGCTCATCGATGGTCACCACCGCCACCAGCCGCGGGGCGGAAGCCGGCGCCATTCCTGCAAAGACCGCGAAATAGCGGTCCAGGGAGTAACCCCCAGCGGTCGACTTTCTAATTGTTCCGGTCTTTCCCGCGACTCGATATCCGCTGATCCGAGCCCGCGCGCCGGTCCCATCCTCTTCGGTGACGCCCTCCAGCATCGTGCGTACCTCGAGGGCCGCGCGCGCCGACAGAACGCGCCGGGGGCGCTGCGGCCGCTCCACCTTCTGAAAGCTGACCGGATAGAGGAGACCGCCACTGGCGATCACGCCGTAGGCTTGCGCGAGCTGCAGCGCGGTTACGGAGAGCCCGTAGCCGAATGACAGGGTCGCTCGCTCGAACTCGGACCATTGGCCGTAGTCAGTAAGGATCCCGGCTGACTCACCCGGGAAGATGCTTCCGCTCGGGCGTCCGAAACCAACCGCGTTGAGGGTTTGCCACAACCGCTTCGGGGGTAGCGCAAGCGCGATCTTGCTCGCCCCGACATTGCTCGACTTCTTGATCACGGTGGAAACGTCGAGCCGCCCGAAGTTACGCAGATCGCTCACCTTGTGCCCACCGATCTTCAGAATTCCTGGAGCGGTATCGATCGGTGAGGTGGGCTGAAATCGGCCGGACTCCAGCGCGCTGACGACCGTGAAGGGTTTCACCGTCGATCCGGGCTCGAACACGTCCGTCACCGCCCGGTTGCGATATCGATCGCCCACTCGCTCGGCCCGGTTGTTGGGGTTGTAGGCCGGTTGATTGGCCATCGCCAGGATCTCACCGGTCCTCGCATCGAGCAGCACAATCGACCCCCCGCGGGCGCGATTGTGTTTGACCGCACCCTTCAACGCGCGGTAGGCGAGGTACTGGATTCGCCTGTCGATGCTGAGAACCAGGTCGGAGCCGTCTCGCGGTGTCTCGATGTACTCGACATCCTCCACCGCCTGCCCGAACCGATCGCGGACCACGCGCTTGCTTCCATCAGACCCACGTAACGACTCGTCAAAGGCAAGCTCCAGACCCTCTTGACCGATGTCGTCGACATTGGTGAACCCGACCACGTGGGCGGCGACTTCTCCCGTGGGATAGTAACGTCGGTACTCTCGTTGACGGTACACACCGGCGAGGTGAAGCGATGCAATCTCGGCCGCAAGCCGTGGCTCGACATGTCGCCTGAGATAGACGAACTCCCGGTCAATCCGGTCCGCGATGAGACGATGCAAAGTGTCCGGGTCCAGGTCAAGTCGTTGGATCAATACCGGCCAGCGTTCACGTTCCGCGGCCAGCTCTCGGGGATTGACCCATATCGAATCGACCGGTGTGCTGATCGCCAGTGGCTGTCCGTTGCGATCCAGGATCTTTCCCCGTGTGGCCGTGATCCTCACCACCCGCAGGTGTCGGGCATCACCCTGTGTTTGCAGGAACTCCTTGTGATTGAGCTGCAGGTCGAGCGCGCGCCACAATAAACTGGCCGCTGCCGCGCCGAGCATGCAGAGGACCACGAATCGCCGTGAGCGAAGCTTGAGCCCGGCTCTCACGGCGAGCCCACCAGCACCACCGCGTCGCCAGGCGGCATGTAGAGACCAAGGCGCTTGACCGCAATCGATCGGACTCGATCGTGCGTCGCCCAAGTGCTCTCCTCGAGCTGCAGCTTGTTCCACTCGATCTGCATCTCGTCGAATTGGCGCTGCAGGGCTTGCAGCTCGACGAACATGGCCCGACTCGAGTGCTTGACGAAAACCGTCGCGACCGCGGAAGCGACCACGAGCACGAGGAGGCAAATTGAGAGCTTGTAGTTCGTTGTCATCGCTTGCGCTCGGCAACTCGAAGGACGGCACTGCGCGCCCGCGGATTTCGAGCGATCTCGTCGGCGGAGGGAAAGATCGGTTTTCCGACCGCACGCAGGCGCGCCGCGGTAAAACCGTTCCTTGCCGGTGGGAATGGCTCCGAGTCTCGAGACTCGGCACGGATGAATCGCTTCGCCACGCGGTCCTCGAGAGAATGGAAGCTGATCACCGCGAGCCGGCCCTCGGGGGCCAAGACCTCCACTGCCTGCACCAGCCCTCGCTGCAACTCCTCGAGCTCTCGATTCACGTACATGCGGATCGCGCGAAATGTTCTCGTGGCGGGGTGCTTACCGCGCTCACGGGTGGGCGACGCTCGGGTGACGATTTCTGCAAGCTGGGTGGTCGTCTCGATTACCTGCCGTTTTCGAGCGGCAACGATGCTGCGGGCGATGCGCCGTGCGTAGCGCTCCTCACCGAGTGACTTCAACGCGTCGCAGAGATCACGTTCTGTGACTCGGGACAACCACTCGGCCGCGCTGCGCCCGGAGCTGGGGTCCATACGCATGTCCAACGGGCCGGGATCGAGGAAGCTAAAGCCTCGCTGCGGATCGTCGAGCTGGGGCGAAGACACGCCGAGGTCAAAAAGTACGCCAGTCACGTCTCCCAACACCCCATGCCTTTCGGCCATCGCTTTCAGATCGGAAAATGAGGCGTGCATCACCGTTAATCTCGGGTCCGTCGCAGCCATCGCCGAGGCCGCTAACACCGCCTCCGGATCTTTATCGATGGCGAAAACCTCCGCGCTCGGGTCGAGTTCCGCGAGCAGCGCGCGAGTGTGTCCTCCGCGACCGAAGGTGCAATCGAAGATCTTCGCCCCCGGCTTGGGCTCCAGCGCCGCGAGAACCTCGTCGAGCAATACCGGGAGGTGTTCGAAGTCATCGTTGCTCACTGTGGTGCACGGTCGGGAGCCACGCAGCTCGGGTACGCCTTACAGGACCAAAGCGCGCAACGCCTCGGACGGCTGTTCGAGTAGCTCGCCCACCTGGCTCAACAGTTCCTCGCGTCGCGACGTCCACGCTTCCTCCGCCCAGAGCTCGAACTTTTTCACTTGACCCACCAGCTTCACCTGCTTTTGCAGATTGGCGAACTCGCGCAACGAGGGTGGCACGAGCAAGCGACCGTGGCCGTCGAGGTCGCACTCGGTCGCATGACCGATCAGGAGGTGAGTGATTGCCTGCGCCTTGGCATCCAGGGCGGGCAGGTTCTTCAGCCCGTCTTCGATCCGCTGCCAGTGCGGAAAGGGATACACCACCAAGCAGCGTTCGAGGAGGCTGATCGTGACCACTAGCTTGCCGGTGCAAAGCTCTGAGATGCGCTCCCGATAGCGACTCGGGACCGCCACGCGCCCCTTCGCGTCCATGTTCAGTGAGACTTCACCCCGGAACACTGCTCCCCCCCTCGAGCTCCCTTTGATCCATTTTTTACCACCTTATCCCACCCCAAGCTAAGTATGGTAACGGAGGGCCGCCAGTGTCAAGCCAGACGAGGGAAATTCTTGCTTTACAGACAATAACTTAGCGGTAGATCGGGTCGATCGAACCCGGACGGGTGATGGTATTCTGGATTTGCTTCGAGCGAATACTTTCTTGAATCATCTGGTTAAGATGACAAGTTAATGTTTTCTATGAGCGAGCTCGGGATCGAGCCCGCGAGTTGGGGTGGGAGCCGACCTGTAAGCCGGGTTCTGTCGAGGACAGTCATTCATCTACGGCTTGTGTCGCCACGAGCCTCTAGCGACCTACCCGGGGGCGACGCGGGCCACGCCCCGCGGAGCTCGAGAGCCCCGCATGCCCCCCTATTCGGTCTTGCTCCGGGTGGGGTTTGCCCTGCCACCGGCGTTACCACCGGCGCGGTGCGCTCTTACCGCACCATGTCACCCTTACCGGGCGCCCGCATGCGGACATCCGGCGGTATCGTTTCTGTGGCACTGTCCGTGGGCTCGCGCCCCCCAGGCGTTACCTGGCACCCTGCCCTGTGGAGCCCGGACTTTCCTCCGCGCCGCGTGGGCGCAGCGACTGCCCGGTCGGCTCCCCACCGGTAGTCTGCAGTCCACCCCTCCTCGGGACAAGCGCTCGCGGCTCGTCGCTCTTGATACTCGACATCAACAGCCATCGCCAACCTGGTGATTAAAAGAAGTTTGCTGGAGGCCGCTCGCGTACCGGCGAGCCCCGGCCGACCCCTTTCGTCCCTAAGTGTCTGTCCCGCAAGCAAGATTTCGCCATCTTTCCAGGCGATTTTCTTGACAGTGGGGAGGTCGCGTAACCATAATTCGCCGAAGTGGGAGAAAGTGGAAAGAAGTGGATCTAAGGGGCGACTGCGGGGGGCATCGTGTTTCGCGGTGAATTCTCGCTCAGCATGGACGCCAAGGGGCGCTTGGCGATCCCGTCGCGTTACCGCGAGCGCATCGAAGACGCGTGCGGCGGCAAGCTGGTGATCACCATCAGCCTGCTCGAGCGCTGTCTCGCCGTGTACCCGTTTCCCGACTGGCA
>JBFHLI010000031.1:0-20219 GCA_041594935.1 Gammaproteobacteria bacterium
CGGGCAATGGTCTCGGCGTCCTCATCGAGGCTGCGGCCGGCGCCGGCGCTGAAGAATCGCAACGCATGGATGCGCAAATCCTGCGCCAGGCGCTCGCGGGCGTGCTCGGAGTCGGTGAAGACTCCGTTCCAGTCGATGACATCGGCGCTCGTCTCATCGACCGCCCGGGACCGCGCCAGGACCTTACCCTCACCCTCCGACAGCTCGGGGCTCGGCGCGCCGTGCGTCTCCACTAGCTGGGCATTCATGTGCTCGAGCACGTGCCGCGCCGCGGGCAGGGCAAGGATGCTCTCGTGGCAGGCCGCTCTCACCCGCCAGCGCGCGAAGCCCCAGGTGAGAAGACGAGGTCCGAGGCCGTAGACCACGATGGCCGCCATCAGGAACGGCCACCAGCCTCCCAGCGTGAGCACATCGGTCCCGAGCGGGCTCGGGGCGCCCGGGAAACCACCCTCCTTGAAGCGGAAGAAACGGGTCGTCTCGACCAGCTCAAGTGAGGGCGCGGCGGCCGGCAGCCATTGTGCCCACGGGCTCGCCAGGGCCTGGATCAAGGCGTGGAACCGAGATGCCTCGAGCTCGAGCGTCGTGCTCCAGCCGAACGCCAGATCGGAGAACAGTACGAGATACAGGCCGCCGAGGACCGCGCCCAGATTGAAGGCAATCGCGAAGGCTTGCGACAGCTGCGCAAACAGCCACTTCCGAAGTCGCAGCCGCTGCGGCTCCTCCGGCCCCGCATCGACCAGCCCGGCGAGGCCATCGCGCAGATCGTGCGGCAGAATTCGCGCGATGACGGGCGCGAGGCGCCCGGGACTCAAGTGCCTCACCCCATCGGCAAGTGCCCCGATGCCCGGCAAACGCGCGGCGACCGTCGCGGGCAATGACACGATGACGAACAGCACCAGCAGCAGCAGCTGCGCGACCACGAAGACCGCGAGCACGTCGACCACGTTGATCGGGCGGCTGCCGTCGTAGGCGAAGACCAGCTGGGCGCTCCCCCAGCCGATCGCAAGGCCCGCGACGGCGAGGATCACGCTGACCAGCCGGAAGGCACTCAGCGGCCGCTCACCGGTGGCGCTGCCAGCGCCGCCGACCGCGGCGAGCCAGGCCCGCAGCTGGAGGATCGGATGACCGGTGAGATGGCGCAGGCCACGCCCGATTTCACGGTCGCGCTCGGCGCGCTCCGGCGAGTCCGCGTCACCCTCTTCCTCGAGCCGCCGGCGAAAGACGAGGTACTCTTCGAGCGGGGTCGGCATTGGGAAGAGGTGATCGACTCGAGACTGGCGAAGACGCGACGATAGCAAAAAAGCCAGCGTAAGAGGGAGAAACGCACGGGTGTCGTGGGGGGCAGGCCCTACCAGACGGTGGCGCGGCAGCCTCACCGCACGCTTTCTCACCACCGGTGCTGGCCCTCGGGCATAATTAAGGCTGGCGACGGGAACGGGGAAGGTGATCCAATGAGTGCGCACGGCAAAGTTGCGATCGTCACCGGCGCGGGGTCCGGCATCGGGCGAGGCGTTGCGATCGCGCTTGCCCGCGAGGGCTACTCGATTGCGCTCGCCGGGCGCCGGCGCGAGCCCCTCGAGGTCACCGCGCGGGAGGCTGGCTGCGAGTCAGAGCACGGGCTCGTGGTACCTACCGACGTGAGTGATGCCGCCGCGGTGCGAGCGCTGTTCGAGCGAGTCCGGGTGCGCTTCGGGCGGCTCGACCTGTTGTTCAACAACGCCGGGGCCAGCGCACCGGCAGTCCCTCTCGAGACGCTCGCCCTCGCGCAGTGGCAAGCGGTGGTCGACGTCAATCTCACCGGTGCCTTCCTGTGCACCCAGGAAGCATTCAAGCTCATGAAGAGCCAGATTCCGCGCGGGGGGCGCATCATCAATAACGGGTCGGTATCCGCCCATGCGCCGCGGCCGCACTCCGCCGCCTATACCGCGACCAAGCACGCGATCACCGGGCTCACCAAGTCGACCTCGCTCGATGGCCGCGCCTACGATATCGCCTGCGGTCAGATCGACATCGGCAATGCCGCCACCGACATGACCCGCTCGATGAGAGAGGGAATTGTCCAAGCGAACGGTAGCGTCGCCGTCGAGCCGACCATGGATGTCGACGACGTGGGGCGCGCGGTCGCGTACATGGCGAGCCTTCCGCTCGAGGCGAACGTGCAGTTCATGACGATCATGGCGACCAAGATGCCGTACCTCGGGCGTGGATAGCCGTGCGCATGATGTCGGCAAGTCACCTGGAGTAGGTTGCTTCGCCCGGCGAGTCGATTAGACTCCGCACTTTTCTTCGACCGCGCCACCATGAGATGCCAGCCGCAATCCTCGCCCTCATACTGCTGACCTTGAGCCCAAGCCTGGCCGCGCAAACAGTGCGTTATGTCACCGATTCGCTGCGACTCGAAGCGCGCAGCGGCCCCAGCACCCAGAACAAGATCGTGGCCCTGCTGCCGACCGGCACCCGGGTCACCGTGATCGAGGAAAGCGACGGGTATAGCCGCATTCGCCTCCCGGAGGGGGAGGAGGCGTGGATGCTGACTCGTTTCCTGATGCCGGAGCCGGCCGCCCGCGATCGCCTCGCGGACGGACTGGTCGAGCTCGAGCGGGTCCGAAACGAGAACCTGCGGCTCAACGACGAGCTCGCGGAGCTCCGGGCCGGATTTGCGGATACCAACACGCTCAAGACCACGCTCGAGCAGGCGAACGAGCAGTTGCGCCGCGAGCTGGCGGAGCTAAAGCGCACCGCCGCCGCCACCCTGGCCATTCAGGAGAAGAACGGGGTACTGACCGAATCGCTGCGTCGACTCGAGGTCAACGTCGAGGCGCTCACCAAGGAGAACACGCTGCTCACCGAGGGCAAGGAGCACGAGTGGTTCATCGCCGGCGCCTGGGTGCTCATCGGTGGAATGGTGCTCGGGATCGTCATCCCCAAGATCCGCTGGCAGAAACGCCGCAGCTGGGGAGAGCTGTGAGCGAGCAGTCCCCATCGACGATTCGACGCCTGCAGCCGCGAGCGGTCCCGGAATCCGCCGCGCCGTTCGCGCAGATCGTGCTCGACGATCACTACGCGTACCTCGCGGGGCTCGTCGCGGCCGACTTCCCCGAGGGCCGGGCGGTTCTAGGCGACGTGGACGCGGAGACGCGGGCGGTGATGACCGCCGTCGCCCGGATGCTCGAGGAGGTCGGCCTCGGCATGGAGCGCATCGTTCGGGTCGATGTGCATCTGGCGAGCCTCGATCATTTCGAGTCGATGGACCGCGCCTACCGGGCGTTCTTCGAGGACGGCGCGTACCCGGCCCGGACCACCACCGAGTCGCCGCGACTGTTCGGAGGCAGCGCGGTGGAGATCACCTGCATGGCCCGGCGCTGAGGCTACCCGGCTGCGACATTGAAACGAATCAGGGCATCGACCGCGACCACGCCGCGGCCTGCGGGGCGCACGATCACCGGATTGACGTCTAGCTCCACCAGTCGGGCCGCCTCACGCTCGGCGAGCGCGGCAAGTCGCACGCATGCCTGGGTCAACGCCGCCCGGTCCCCGGCCGGCTGACCCCGAAACCCCGCAATCAGGGGTGCGAGCTTCAAACCGTCGATCGCCCGCGTGACCGCCGCCTCGTCGACCGGGAACAGCACCGGCGCGCTGTCGGCGAGCAGCTCGGTCAGGATGCCGCCGCTACCGATCACCAGCACCGGGCCGAACTGCGGGTCCACCACCACTCCGAGCAGAGCCTCCGCGACCCCGTCCGTCACCATCTCCTCGACCAGCACCTCGGGGCCTAAAGCGGACATGCGCTCGATCGCCGCCATCACCTGATCGGCGTCTCGAAGGTTGAGAGCCACCCCGCCGGCCTCGGTCTTGTGCAGCAAGCCCGGTGCGCACGCCTTGACCACCACCGGAAAACCGATCTCGCGGGCCGCCGCCGGCGCGTCCTCGAGGGCGACGAGCCGCGCCCTGGGCACTGCAATCCCCGCCGCCTCGAGCATCGCCTTGGCCGCCGCTTCGCCGAGCGAAGTGGTCGATTCACGACCCGCCGGCGCCTCGATGAGCCGCGGCGCGCTCTGCCCGCGGGTCGCACCGATGAACGCAGCATGCGCGATCGCCCGCAGACCCTCGGGCATCCCCTGGAGCGGCGCCACCCCGGATGCAAGAGCCTGCTCGCGCTGCGCCCGCGGAAGGGTTTCCGGCAACGAGGCCAGGACCGCGGCGGCGACCCGGCGGGCCTTCGCCATCGCGAGGAATTGCTCGAGCACGGTGACGAAGGAAGAGATGTCACAGGTCTCGGGATCGGAGTGATCGATCACCAGCGCGGTCGCGTCGAAGCCGGCATCGAGCATCGCCCCGAAGCACTCGCGAAGCCGCGTCTCGTCGGTCCAGATATAAGTGTGGTAATCGAGCGGATTCGAGATCGTCACCCACTCCCCGAGGGTGATCTTCAGCTGCTCCGCCGGCGCCGCCGGGATCTCGGGCAGGTCCAGGCCGAGCGGCTCGGCCGTATCGGCGAGCATCGCCATGTCGCCGCCCGAACAGCCCATCGCCCCGAGCCGGTTACCCCCGAGCGCGCCGCAGCAATGCAGGAGCTTGAGCGTCTCGCAGAGCTCCGCGAGGCTCTCACAGCGCGCGATGCCGAGGCGGCGAAACAGCGCATCGTAGAGGTCGTCGGCGCCGGTGAGCGAAGCGGTGTGGCTCACCGTCGCACGAGCCGCCACCTCGGAGCGGCCCGCCTTGACGAGCGCGATGGGGATCTGCTTCGCGCGTGCCTTCTCCGCCGCGGCGATGAACGCCCGCAGGTCCTTGATACCCTCGACGTAGATCCCGACCGCGGTGACCCGCGGGTCGTCGAGCACGAAGTCCATGAGATGCTCGACGTGAATGCGGCTCTGGTTACCGACGGTGACCACGTAGCCCATCGGCAGGGAGCGCTGATTAGCAGTGAGGGTGTAGGCGATGGTGCCGCTCTGGCAGATGAGCGCCACCCCGCGCTCGGCCCGGCGCGTCGCCACGTGATCCGGCCACAGCGCCACCCCGTCGAGATAGTTGATGAAGCCGTAGCAGTTGGGCCCGAGAAACGGCAGCTCACCGGCGCTCGCCACCAGGCGCTCGGTCATCTCCCGCCCGGTGTCAGAGCCGGTCTCGGCAAAGCCGGACGCATAGCAGACCGCACCGCCCACCCCGGCTGCCACCAGCTCCGGCATCACCGCCACCGTGGCCTCGCGGGGAATGCCGACCACCACCGCATCCGGTACGCCGGGCAGCTCGCCGATCGAGCGGTAGAAGGTATGCTCGGCGGTGGCGGGGCGGGTCGGGTGCACATGCCAGATCGATCCGCGGAAGCCGAGCTTACGATTCTGCTCGTGCATCATGTCCACCCACTTGCCGCCGAGCAGCGCGATGCTCTTGGGACGCAGCAGTCTTTGCATGGAAGCCTTGCCTTCGAAAGGGCCGCGCAAGAAAAGGGTCGGGCGAGGGGTCCATCACTCCACCCGAGGACCCGGCGCCTTCTTATCTCAATGAACCGAAAAACACAATCGACACGATTCGACCCCGGCAAAGCAAGACCGGTGGCCCGGATTACGATACTTTCCATCCCATGACGCCGCCGCTGGTGCGATTCGACGATGTGTACCTCGAGTTCGGCGATCAGCCGTTGCTGCTCGGGGCCGAATTCGCGATCGGCCCCGCAGAGCGGGTCTGCCTGGTCGGTCGTAACGGGGCCGGGAAAACCTCGATGCTGAAGCTCATCAGCGGCGAGCTCGAGCCGGACCGCGGCAACGTATACCGCAATCCGGATATACACATCGCCCAGCTCGAGCAGGACCTGCCGGCCGGGCTCGACGAGACCGTCCGCGAGCACGTGAGCTCCGGTCTCGCCGAGCTTCGCTCGCTGCGTGATGAGTACGAGCGTCGCGCGCACGCCACCCTGGACCGGCAGGGGATGAAAGCGCTCGAGGCGCTGCAGCACCGCATCGAGGCGCACGGCGGGTGGCAGCTCGAGACCCGGGTCGAGGCGATCGCGAGCGAGCTCGAGCTGCCGATGTCGCACCGGCTTAGCGAGCTCTCGGGCGGATGGCGCCGCCGGGTGGCGCTCGCCCGGGCGCTGGTGAGCGATCCGGACCTGCTGCTGCTCGACGAGCCGACCAATCACCTCGATCTGGGCACGATCGAGTGGCTCGAGGGTCGGGTGGACTCGTTTCCCGGCAGCGTGCTGTTCATCACCCACGACCGGGCGCTGGTCGGCAAGCTCGCGAGCCGCATCGTCGACCTCGACCGGGGCCGTATCACGAGCTGGCCCGGCCGCTACGCCGAATACCTCGAGAAGAAGGAAAAGGCGCTCGAGGACGAGGCGCGACGGGACGCATTGTTCGACAAGAAGCTCGCCGCCGAAGAGGCCTGGGTGCGGGAGGGGATCAAGGCCCGGCGCACCCGCAACGAGGGTCGGGTGCGGACCCTCATTAAGCTTCGAGAGACGCGGGCGAGACGCCTTGCGACACAGTCGAAAGCGGATCTGCGCCTCGGCGCAGCGCAGCCCTCCGGGCGCAAAGTGATCGAGGCGCGCGACATTACCCACGCGTACGGCGACCGCGCCCTGATCCGGAACTTCTACCTGCAGGTGATGCGCGGCGATCGCATCGGGATCATCGGCAACAACGGAGTAGGGAAGACCACGTTGCTACGCATCTTGCTCGGTGAGTGCGTTCCCGGGCAGGGGTCGGTCGAGCTCGGGACCCGTCTCGAGATCGCCTACTTCGACCAGCTGCGCGATCGGCTCGAGCCGGATAAGACGGTTGCGGATAACGTCGGCGAGGGTCGGGACTTCGTCGAGGTCGACGGCAAGTCACTGCACATCATCAGCTATCTGGAGCGATTTCTATTCACGGGCAAGCGCGCCCGCACCCCGGTGAAGGCCCTCTCGGGGGGCGAGCGCAACCGGGTCATTCTCGCCAAGCTCTTCGCCCGCCCCGCCAACCTGCTGGTGCTCGACGAGCCCACCAACGACCTCGACGTGGAGACATTGGAGGTGCTGGAGGAGCGTCTCGTTCGCTACGACGGCACCTTGATCGTCGTGAGCCACGACCGGGTCTTCATCGACAACGTGGTCACCAGCGTGCTCGTCTTCGAGGACGACGGCGCGATTCGAGAGTACGTGGGCGGGTACAGCGATTGGGTGCAAAGGGGGTGCAAGCTTGCCACCGCGGACAACCCGAGCGAGGCGAAGACGCGACCGGTTCCCTCCGAGCGATCGGGCCCGCCGCCTCGGGACCCTCCGCGCCCCCGGAAGCTCAGCTACAAGCTGCAACTCGAGCTCGACCGCCTTCCCGACGAGGTCGATTCGCTCGAGGGCGAGCTCGACGTCCTGCGGGCGCGCGCGGCCGAGCCGGACTTCTACACCCAACCCTACGAACAGGTACAAGACGTGCTCGAGCGGCTTGCCGCCAAGGAGCAAGAGCTGGAACGGGCGGTCGAGCGGTGGGCCGAGCTCGAAGGCCAGCGCGAGGCGATGAAAAACGCGCCCTGAGCACGGCCCCGTCATCGCGCAGGAATGGCCCGGTTACGACAATGCGGCCCGGGTGAGCGACTGCAATCGATGGCACACGGCCTCGCCCTTGCCGTCGTGCGGCGCGGGCGCAATCAGCCGACCGTCGACCGGCTCAAACCGTCAATGCACCAGCACCCGCCGCGCCGCCTGGTAGCGCCGGGCGTAGTAGCGATTGGCGAGTCGACTGGTCTTCACCCGCCCCCCGCCGCTCGCGGCGTGGACGAACCGCCCATCGCCCACGTAGATACCCATGTGCGAGAAGGGCCGATTCAGGGTGTCGAAGAACACGAGGTCTCCGGGCGTGAGCGCCTGCCGGTCGATCGGCCGGGTGACGCTCGCGATCGCGGCCGCATTGTGCGGCAGGCGAATGCCGGCGACCTGCTCGTAGATGTAGCTCACCATCCCGCTGCAATCGAATCCGGTCTCCGGATCACGGCCTCCGTAGGTATACCCGGTACCGACGAGGCTGAGGCTCGTCATCACGAGCTCACCTGCGAGACCGGGCTCAGCGAGCGTCGGGGCACCGCGAGCGGATGACTCGCTCGGCATGGGAGCGGGGGCGGCGCACCCGGCGAGCGTGAGCACCGCGAGCATCATCGCGAGGCAAGGTCTCCCAACGCGCATTCTTCCCCCCGATCGCCCCCAACGAGGCGTCGTCCCCCGGATCACTCACTGTATATAGCTCGGGGGAGCGGGCGCGTCCAAGATGCCTCGCGAGCGGGGTGCACCAACCGGGCTGCATTCAGGCGCAGTGCAATCGGATCGAGGCCTTCTCGATGGCCCGCGAGAGCGCCTTGCTCGGTGGCGCGTCCACGACGATGTCATCGAGGTCGCGCAGCGGGCAGACCACTTCCAGCATGAGCTGGTCGAACTTACTCCGATCGGCCAGCAGCACGTGCCGGCGCGATTGTTTGAGCATGCTGCGCTTGACCCAGGCAGAGCCCGAGTTCGCCTCGGTCGGGCCATGCGCCCCGAGACCGCTCGCCCCGATGAAGCAGGTATTGGCGAGAAAGCGCCCCAGGAACGCCACCGTCTCGGGGCCGAACACCCCGCCCTCGTGCGGGTCGTAGTCACCGGGGCACATGATCACCCGAATTTCCGGGCTCGCCGAGAGGGCGGTCGCGGCGGCGACGCTGTTGGTGATCACGGTCAGGTCCGAGAACGCGGCCGACAGCGCCCCGGCGAAGTGCGCGACGGTGGAGCCCGCGTCGATCATGAGGACCTCGCCGGGGCTGGCGAGCCCCGCCGCGCAGGCGCCGATGCGCGCGCGCGCCTCGACGCGAATGTGGTAGCGCTCGTTGAGCGACGGCTCGACCCCCATCGGCGCCAGGCTTGCGCCGCCGTAGGTTCGATTGAGCAGACCGTTGCGGCCGAGCTCGTCGAGGTCGCGGCGAATCGTCTCGTCCGACACCGCGAACTGGGCGGCAAGGTCGGAGATGCGTAGCGCGGGCTTGGTCTTGAGCGCCGCGATGATGCGGGATTGGCGTTCCGGCTTGGGCCGACGCTTTGCGCTCATTCCGCCTCCTCGCCGAGCTCGCCGCCTGACCCCCCGGCGGTGCGCGCCGCACTCACGTCAGTGACGCGACGAACGACTCGAGCCGTCCCGCATCGGCGGCGAGGTCGAGAAAGGTGTAACGATTTCGGATCTCGCGCGCGTGGGCGACCGCGGCGCGATAGAAGGTTCGCGGCCAGCCGAGCGCTTCTGGATCCGTGGGCGCTCCAGCGCGGGTAAGCACCGCCTGCAGCCGGTCCGACGGCACCAGGATGCGCTCGATTCGAGTGCGCATCCGCGGCCAGTCGCGCGCGAGCCGGGCGTTCAGTGCCTCGATCGCGGCGGAAGCGGAAAGCTTTTGGCTCAGCTCACGCCAGCACGATCGGCCGAGCGTCACTCCGAAGTGGGCTTCCAGGTCGCGCTCGCCCGGCCCCGCCGCCTTCAGCTCCGGCGTGCCCCCGGACAGCAGCTGCTCCTGCAGCCGGGCCATGGTGAGGGTGGTGACTCCGATCTGCTCGCCGTGAAAGCTGGCGGGCCACGCAGGGTCGCGCATCATCTCGGCATAGTGACTGATCAGATGCTCGCCCTGACTCGCGGGGTAGCTACCCCCGCAGAGCGTCATGCCGAAGCCCGACAGGACCAGGGTGCGGGCGAGGGTTGCCATCGCTTCGAGGTCGCCGCCGAGCAGCGCCTCGGGCGCTTCGAGCAGGCTCGGCTCATCACCGGCGAGCAGTTCGAAGGGTACCCGCCGGTACGGCTCGTCGCGCAGCAGATGGGCAAGCAGCCAGTCGGCTTGCGCAGTCGGCCGGCACAGACTGTCACCGAGCCCGGAGCGAATCATGCGCGGCGGCGCCGCGGCGAGCACCCCCAGATCGAGGAACACCCCGACCGGCACCCGGGCCGCCAGGGATTTCTTGTGGCCACCGACGGTGATCGCCGCGCTCGATGAAGTGTAACCGTTCATGCTGGGCGCGGTGCCGAAAACCGCGTAAGGCTTGCGCGCCTCGGCCGCGACGTACTTGCACAGGTCGTTGATGGTGCCCGAGCCGACCGCTATCAGCGCGTCGGCGTCCCGGGTCGCCTCGCCGAGCTTCGCCGCCGTCGAATCATCGGCATGCGGGTGCTCGGCCAAGACCACTCTCTCGACCCGCGCCATCCCGCCGAGCGCGCGCTCCACTCGACGTCCGAGGACGCCGTGAGTCTGCGGATCGCTCACGAGCACGAGCCGTCTCCCGAGGGTGAGGCCCGCGACCAGCTCCGACTCGCGGCCCGCCAGCGAGTCGGCGATCACGACCGCGCGGGTGTCCACCCGCAGCGCCGCCCCACCATCGGGATCGGGATAGCTCCCCGCGATCAAGCGCTCGATCGCCCCCTGACTCATTGGCCTCCCTCGCCATCGAGATAGAGCGGACGCAGACACTCGAATAGCGTCCGGTAACGCGCATAGGCCGCGTCGTAGGCAGCGCGGTGGCGCGGGTCCGGCTCCAGGGTGCGCACCTCACCGCCGAGCTCGGCCACCGCCTGCTCGAGGCTCGGGTGAACGCCGGCCGCCACCGAGGCGAGCACCGCCGCACCGATGGGGGAGGTGTCAGTGGCGCTCGGCACATCGACCGGCAGCCCGCTGAGGTCGGCGCGGATCTGACCCCACAGCCTGCTCCTTGCCCCGCCACCGAGCAGCAAGATGCGATCACAGCGCACGCCGAGCCCGTGCAGACCCTCGAGCACATCGCGCATCGCGAACCCACAGCCTTCGAGCGTGGCCCGGGCGAGATGAGCACTCCCGTGCGAGGCGCTGAGACCGTAGTAGCAACCCCGCGCCGAAGCGACCCACTCCGGTGCCATCGCCCCGCTCAGGGCGGGAAGAAAACACACACCCTCGGCCCCGGCTTCGACCCCGGCCGCGAGAGAATCGAGCTCCGCGAACCCCTCGAGTCGATATGTGTCCACGAACCAGCGCAGGGCGCCGCCGGAGAGCCAGCCGGGATTCTCAATGAAATAGTGTTGGCCGGCGTAGCCGTGAGTCTCGACCAGCCCGCGTGGGTCGATGATCGGCTCGGGATGCAGCGCTCCCACTACCTCCGCGGTCCCCACGGTGCAGACCAGGCTCCCGGGCGCAATCACGCCCGCGCCCAGCGGGTTGGAGAAATCATCCCCGGTGCCCACCGCCACCGGGGTATCCGGCTCGAGCCCGGTGAGGGCCGCCCCCGCCGGGTTGAGTCCCCCGGCGCGCGCCCCCGCATCCGCGATCGCGGGCAGCTCCCCCGCATCGACGCCGAACTGCGCCAGCAGCTCGGGGTCGAAGGCACGCGAGTCGAGCCGGTAGAGCATGGTGGTCGAAGCGAGCCCGTGATCGAACAGGTGCGCCCCGGTGAGGCGTGCCACCAGATACGAAACGGGCTGGTGAAAGCGCGCGGCCGCGCGCGCCGGCGGGCAATGATGCTTGAGCCACCGGATCTTCGCGGCCATGTGGGTCGCATCGAGCACCACTCCGGTCGCGGCGCGCACCTGCTCGCCCGAGACGTCAGCGATCTCCGCCACCGCGCGTCGATCCATCCAGATGATGCACGCCGAGAGCGCTTTTCCCGCCGCATCGGTCGCGACGCAGCCATCGAGCTGACCGCAGATACCGAGCCCCTCGACATCGACCGGGCTCGCACCCGCCGCCCCGAGCGCGCCGGCGATCGTCGGTGCGAGCGCCCGCTCCCAGACTTCGGGCGACTGCTCGGCCCATCCGGGCCGGGGAAAGGTCACCTCATAGGGGGTGCTGGCCTCGCCGAGCACCCGCAGGCGCTCGTCGGTGACCACCGCCTTGAGGCTCTGGGTGCCGATGTCGATGCCGACGATCACCCTCGGGCTCCGATCGCGAGACCTAGCAGGAGGGGAAAATTTCTAGTCATCCGGTTGCACCGAAACCCCTCCGCGAGCCGCTCGAACGCCGGAGCGGTCCTCCCGCATCGCGTCGGTCGCGTACATAGCGCCGGTGCGCCTCGGCGCAACATGCGGACTAGCCACTCGCGGCGAGCACGTCCCGGAGCTGCGACTCAATGGCGCCCTTGCGCGGAGAAAACGCTCCGTCGAAGACGGCCGAGCCGATGGTGAAAGCGTCAGCGCCGGCCGCCGCGAGGTCCTCGATCTGGCGCGGAGTGCAGACACTGCCGGCCACGATCAGGTAGGCGTCGCCTAACGCTCTCTTGGCGGCCCGCACGAGGTCGAGCGGCGCGGCCTCGGTCGCACGGTAGGCCAGCAGATCGGCGCCGGCGCAGCCCTTGGACACGAAATCCCGACAGTGGGCGGCGACATCGACGGCGCTTCCGGCGAGCTTGGTGGGGTGACCCTGGGGAAATCCGGGGAAGGGGTAGTAGTCGATCCCGCTGTCGCCGAGGACCGCGCAGACCTCATCGACATCGGTGCCCCCGAGCAGGCGCTGCACCCCGATCTCCCGAGCGGCATGGGCGGAGCGCAGGCACGCCTCCCGGGTGGTGCTCACCACTTCCATGTAGCTGATGGCGCCCCGCGCCTGAATCCTGCGGTTGAGCTCTTCCAGCGTCGGGATGTCGACGCCCACGTCCTTGAACCCGATGTGCTCGAGGGGAACCGACTCGATGGATTCGAGCACGGCGAGACAGTCCGAGACGGTCTGGTCGTCGCGGGTCAGCATGAAGATGAAGTCCATGGACATGGCCGGGGCAAACCCGGCTCCTCTTGTGGTGACGTGAATGTGGCAGATACCACAAAAAATGTTGGATGTCTAGCAAACCCGTGTTAGTCTTGAGCGAGCTCGTGGTTCGTTCCGAAGGAAGGTCACCGCGAGCGTGGGAGGAACACTCAGTGGAGGCGATAACATGACCAATCAACGGATCCGGCGCGCGCGGCCCGGGCGCAGCTTTGCGCTCGGGGTGGCACTCATGAGCGGTCTCGCGACTACCGCAATGGCGGGAGCCTGGACGCTCGAGGATGCGGCCAAACCTTACAAGGGAGTCACCATTCGCACCATCGGCGAGGCGCTCCCGCCGCTCGAGGCGATGGCGAAGATGAAGCATAAGTTCGAGGAGCGCACCGGAATCGAGGTGGTCATCGAGATGTACGAGCACTCCGAGGCGGTGAACAAGGTGATGCTCGATCTCAACTCCCGGCGCGGACGTTACGACTTCATATTGCAGCCGCATCGGGAGCTCGGGCGCTTCGTGAAGAGCGGTCATCTGGAATCGCTCGAGAAGTATCTGCAAGACGCCAAGCTGAGGGACCCGTCCTTCAAACCCGAGGAGCAGCTCTACCAGGGCTTGTGGAAGGAGATCTCATGGTATGAAGGCAAGATCTACGGCTTCCCGTTCACCGCCCTCACGATGTACATGTGGTACCGCAAAGACCTGATGGACGACCCGACGGAGCGGGCGGGGTTCAAAGCAAAGTACGGCTATGACCTCAAGCCGGCCACCAACTGGGAGGAGTATCGCGACATCGCCGAGTGGTTCACGCGGCCGGAGCAGGGCTTCTACGGCACCGCCCTGCAGGGCAAGCGCCACGAGGCTTTGTGGTACGAGTGGATCAATTTCCTCTACAGCTTCGGCGGCGACATGATGGAGGCGAAGTCGGGCAGCGAGTGCGGACCGATCATCGTGAACAGCCCCGCCGCGATCGAGTCCCTCGAGTACTACAAGAGTTTGATGAAGTTCTCGCCTCCCGACACCTTGAACTATTTCTGGGACGACGTGATGGCGCTCATGCAGCAGGACAAAACCTTCGAGCTCATCATGTGGAACGACGCGACCTACGCGGTGGCCGAGGACAAGGAGGCGAGCAAGGTCGCGGGCCGCATGGGATTCGACTTGGTTCCCCAGGGCCGCGGCGGTAAGGTCGGACAGGTGGAAGGCTGGACCTACCTCATCCCCAAGTATTCGAAGCAAAAGGAGGCCGCCTACTTGTTCGTGCAATGGATGATGGGCTTCGACCAGCAACTCGAGCAGCACTTGAACGGCGGTGCCACCTCGCGACCGGACGTCTACGCGCACCCGGACGTGCAGAAGATCTCGTACTCCAAGGCGTCGATGGACACCAACGCGGTGGCAATCCCCAAGCCGACGATTCCCGAGTCGCCCGAGATCACGGACATCCTGGTGCGTGAGCTGAGCAGCTATCTCTCGGGCGCGAAGTCGGCCAAGGCGGCGCTCGACACCGCGGCGGTCGACATGAACAAGCTGCTGGGCAGCTGCGCGCCGCTGAAGTACCCGGTACAGTAGGTTTCCGACACCGCGGAGACCTCGCTATGCCGATGAGGAGGATCCTGGGCGGATTGCTCGACCGGGGGGTGGCCCCGTTGCTGTTGATTCCGTCCGTGGTCCTCCTCGTATTCATCCTCGTCGGTCCATTCTTCTACATGGTGTGGACCAGCTTCACCGACCTCAGCTTCGCCCTGCCGGACCGGACCGGCAGCTTCCTCGGTCTGGACAATTACCGGCGCCTCATGCGCGACGACCCCATCTTCTGGGGTAGCTTCCGACTCACGCTCAAGTTCGTCATCGCCGTGGTGTCGATAGAGTTCGTGCTCGGCTTCGCGCTCGCCCTGCTGCTGTTTCACTTCATCGAGCACCGACGCCTCGTGCTGACCGCATTGATGGTGCCGATGATGCTGGCACCGGTTGCGGTCGGGCTCATCTGGAAGCTGCTGTTGCAGGGAGACTTCGGCATGGTCAGCTACTACCTGCGGGAGGTCGGCCTGCTGGACCTGCGCTCGGCACTGCTCTCGAACGCCGGTGCGGTGATGCCGACGGTGGTCGCGATCGACGTGTGGCAGTGGACCCCGTTCGTGACCCTCGTCATGCTGGCGGGGCTGATGAGCCTGCCCCGCGAGCCGACCGAGGCGGCGATCATGGACGGGGCAAGCGCGTTGCAGCGGTTTCGCGACGTCACCCTGCCGCTGCTTCGCCCCATCATCGCCCTCGTGCTGCTGCTGCGCGGCATCGACGCCTTCAAGGAATTCGACAAGGTCTTCATCCTCACCGGCGGTGGTCCCGGCACCGCCACCGAGCTGCTGTCGATCTACACCTATCGGGTCAACTTCAAGAGCTGGGATCTCGGCTACGGCTCGACCTGCGCGTTCATGGTCTATCTCGTCGTGCTTATCCTGTGCGCCGTCTTCTACAAGGCGGTCTACTGGAGCGAAGGGCGGCCGACGGGAGCAAGAGCCGGCGCGCCATGAGCCGTGCCTGGACGGCGTTCGCGGTCGCGGTGATCCTGGCGGGGGTGCTGATCGCACTCACCCCCTACGTCTGGATCCTGATGACCTCGTTCAAGACGCGGCTCGATGCGCTCGCCGACACCCCGGTCTGGCTGTTCACCCCGACCTTCGAGCACTACCCCGACGTGTTTCTCGAGAAGAACTACCTGCCGCTGGTTTGGAACAGCGTGCTGGTGGCCACGCTGAGCACCGCGCTATCGCTCGCACTGGGCGTGCCCGCGGCTTACGTCTTTGCGCGTCACGAGTTTCCCGCCAAAGAGGATCTGTTCTTCTTCTTTCTCACCACCCGGATGGCGCCACCGATCTCGGTGGTGGTCCCGATGTTCCTGCTGTTCACGACCTTCCGCATCACCGACACGCCGCTCGCGGTGATCCTCGCGCACTCCACCTTCAACCTCTCCCTGGTGGTGTGGATGATGCGGGGCTTCTTCGCCGAGATCCCACGCGAGATCGACGAGGCGGCGATGATGGACGGCCACAGTCGCGCAGGGATGTTCGTACGCATCCTCGTCCCGCTCGCCGCGCCGGGGCTGGCCGCGACCGCGGTGCTGTGCTTCATCCTGAGCTGGAACGAGTTTCTCTACGCCTTCGTGCTGGTCGCGTTCGAGGGGCGCACCCTCACCGTCGGTATCCCCGGACTCATCACGCCCCACGGCACCTTGTGGGGGCAGGTCGCCGCGGTCGCGGTCGTCGCTACCCTGCCGATCATCCTATTCAGTCTGCTGGTGCAACGACATCTCGTACGGGGCCTCACCTTCGGGGCGGTCAAGGGTTGACCGGTGGGAGTCTCGTTCACAGACGTGGGCAAGGTCTTTGCGGACGGTACGGTTGCGCTCGATCGATTCAGCCTGTCCTTCGAAATGGGAGAGTTCGTCGTCCTCCTCGGGCCCTCCGGCAGCGGGAAGACGACCGCCTGTCGAATTCTTGCCGGACTGGAGACGATGTCGAGCGGACGAATCGAGGTCAACGACCGCGACGTGACTGGACTTGCCCCGCGGGATCGAAACATGAGCATGGTGTTCCAGAACTATGCCCTCTATGCCCACAAGTCAGTCTACGAAAACATCGCCTACCCGCTTCGAGTGCGCAAACGGCCGCGGCCCGAGATCGACCGCCTGGTGAGAAGCATGGCGGAAATGTTGAGAATCGACGACCTCCTGGAGCGTCGACCGCGGCAACTCTCGGGCGGCCAGGCGCAACGGGTCGCGGTCGCCCGCGCGCTGGTCTGGCAACCCGACATCTGCCTGATGGACGAGCCGCTTTCCAATCTCGATGCGCTGCTCAGGCTGCATACCCGCACCGAGCTCAAACGACTGCATCGCGAGCTCGGAACCACCTTCGTGTTCGTGACTCACGACCAGGAAGAGGCGATGACGCTCGGTACTCGAATCGCGATACTGAGCGAGGGTCGGCTGATCCAGTTCGATAGCCCCCGCGCCATCTACCGTGCTCCCGCCACGCGTTTCGTGGCCGAGTTCATCGGGCGACCCGCCATGAACACCCTCGAGGGAACGATCGAATCGGGCCGGTTTCGAGCCAGTCGCTTCGAGCTGCCGGTCGCGCGGCCGGGAAGCCGGCCGGTGGTGCTCGGAATTCGCCCGGAGCACCTGGTGGTGAGCGACCGGCCCACCGACGACGGCATTGCCTTCGACCTCGACGTGGTGGAGCGGGTGGAGCCGGAGACGCTGCTCTTCCTGCGCAAGGACGAGCTCTCGCTGGTGGCCCGGGTCATGCGCGACGTCGGGGACTGGGAGGCGGGCTCGATCGCGTATCTCGAGTTCCCGCGCGCCGAGCTCCACTACTTCGACCCCACCACCGGGACCCGACTCGACTGAGCGGCCGTGGCGATGGAGCTCGCGCTAGCGATGGTTCCTATCGGTCTCGCCGGGGCGCTGTGGTACGGCCTTCACCGCCTCAATCGCACCCGCGGGTGGTTCCGCGTTGGCGAGCTCGTGTTCTGGGACGTCATTGCCCTCATCGTGATCTATCTTCTGTGGCTGAGGTGGTTCTAGGCTGGATTGCTGGCGAAGGACCCGAGCTGGCTTCGGCTCACGGCTCAGCCATAGAGCTGCTGCACCGTCGGCGGAACGTGCTCGTTCCATGGCGCGGCCCGTTCGAACGCGGCCGCCGCCCGGATGACGGCCGCATCCTGGCGCCAAGGTGCGACGATCTGCATCCCCACCGGCAGCCGGTCGCGGGAAAAGCCACACGGCACCGACATCGCCGGCGAGCCGACGAGGCTCACCGCGTAGGGCAGCAGGAACCAGTCGATGGGGTGCTCGATCGGCTTACCGCCGACTTCGGCCGGGGAGTTTTGATCGACCGGGAACGGCAGCACCGCCTGGCTCGGGAGCAGGAGCAGGTCGAAGAACTCGAAGAACCGTCGCACCCGGTGAAAGAGCTCCGCGCGCAGCACCTCTCCACGGGCAATATCGCGGGCCTTGAGATCGAGCCCGTATTCTATGTTCCAAACCAGTCCATCCTGCATCTGGTCCCGCCACTCGCCCAGTCGATCGGCATGGTTGGCGACCATCGACAGGCCCCGGGTCGCGAGCACCGCCTCACGCAGCCCCGAGAAATCGGGGGATGCGCGGGTGACCTTCGCCCTCTCACGCTCGAACGCCGCGACCCCCTTCTCGAAGGCCTCCACGACCTCCGCGTCCACCGGCACGAGGCCGTTCAGATCGGGCGTCCACGCAACCTTGAGGCCGTCGAGCGAAGGCCGGTCGAGCGCGCGCAGGAAGCTCGCGGGCTCTAGCGGGTAGGACGACGGCGCGCGGGCGTCGGGACCGGCGATGGCCGACATCGCGAGCGCAACGTCGGCGACGGTGCGCCCCATCACGCCGCTCACGCTCAGGGTGTCGAACGCGAGCACTTTCGGATACGACGGCACGCAGCCGGGCGAGGCCCGCAGCCCGGCGATGCCGTTGAACGCGGCCGGAGTCCGCAGCGAGCCTCCGAGGTCACTGCCCTCGGCGATCGGTCCCATGCCCGCCGCCACCGCGGCTCCGCCACCGCCGGTCGAGCCGCCGGCTGACATCCGCGGATTCCAGGGATTTCGGGTAACCCCGAACACCTTGTTGAAGGTGTGCCCCCCGTAGCCGAACTCCGGAGTATTCGTCTTGCCGAGAATGATCGCGCCCGCCTTTCTCAGGCGCTCGACGACGAGCGCGTCCTCGTCGGCGACATGGTGCTCGAACTGCTTGGATCCGTAGGTGGTTCTGAGTCCCTTGACCGGCGTCAGGTCCTTGATCGATACCGGCACCCCGTGCAGAGGCCCAAGCGACCCGCCGTCTTCGATCGCCCGATCCGCCTCGGCGGCGGCCGCGCGCACCGCCTCGGGGTCGATCGTCACGAGAGCGTTGATGGTCGGAGTGAGCGCATCGATTCGCTCGAGCACGCTCTCCACCACCGCCGTCGGCTTGAGCTCACGGCGCCGATACCGTCGCGCGAGCTCCATCGCCGGCAGGTAGCACAGATCTTCGGTCACGCCCTCACCCCCGCCGCGGCCGCACGTCAAATCAATACTCTAGTCATCGGCGACTCCTGAGCCAACCCACCGGCGGGGGGCGACTCGCCGGATGCACGCGCGAAGGTCGATGCCCGCTTCGAGCCGCCCGCCGTGAGCGAGGTGTAAGCAGTCTGTAAGTCAGCCGTAATGCCCGGCGAGTCATCATCAGCTTCCCACTCCCACCGGAGGACAACCACGATGATCCTCGTCCAGGACACCAAGCCTTGGTTTCAGAAACGTCTCCGCCCGGCGACGCGGTGGCTAGCGCAGGCCGGGGTCACCGCCAATCAGGTGACGATGACCACGATGGCAGTATCGCTCGCGGCCGGTGCCGGGGTGGCCTTCAACCCCGGGAACCCGGCGCTGCTCCTCGTGATTCCCGCGGCGTTGCTCGTGCGCCTGGCCTGTAACCACATCGATGGTCTGCTCGCGCGAGAGCACGGCCTCAAGACTCCGCTTGGCGCGATCCTCAACGAGCTGGCCGACCCCGTCGCCGACTGTGCCCTGTATCTACCGCTCGCGCTCGTCCCGGCGGTGCCGGCGCCGCTGGTGGTATCGGCCGTGTTCCTCGGGGTGCTGACGGAGATGAGCGGGGTTGCGGCGCTCAAGGTCGACGCCTCGCGGCGAGAGGACGGACCGATGTCGAAGAAGCCACGCGGGGTCTTCTTCTCAGGGGTCGTCTTCGCCCTCGCGCTCGGGGCCGGACCGGGTCCATGGCTCGACGGGGCTCTTGGGGTAGTGAACGTGCTCCTGGTCATCACCGTCGTCAATCGGATTCGCGCCGCGCTGCGAGAGAGGGTGGGGCCATGCTGAGCACACTCCTTCCCAATGCGCAGTTGATGCTGGCGGGAATATTCGCGACGCTCACGGTGGCGACCGCGGTCACCTGGTCGTTGGCGCACCGGTTGTCACGCGCGACCGTCGCCGAGTTGCGGCTTCGAATTCGCAGCTGGTGGGTCATGGTGAGTCTGTTCACCCTCGCGGTCGTGATCAACCCGCTGATCTCATTGTTGTTCTTCGCGATGATCAGCGCGCTCGCGCTGCGGGAGTTCATCGCCCTCGCCTCGATCCGGGGCCGGCTGGTCCTCGCAGCGTTTCTCGCAGTTCCCATCCAGTACTACTGGATCGGCACCGGTGAGAATCAGCTCGCTCTGGTCGGGATTCCGCTTTTTGGCGCCTTGGCGCTATCGGCCGCCATCTCCTTGAGGGGGGACCGGCGAGGATTCACCCATACCGTCTCGGCGCTGGTCCTCGGCCTCATCCTGTCCGTGCTTTCGTTGAGCCACCTCGGCCTGCTGGTGATGCTTCCCGCCGCGGTGAACCCCACCGCGGGGAGCGCCGGATTGCTGCTCTACCTGGTGTTCCTCACCGAGGCCAATGACGTGTCGCAGTACGTGTTCGGGCGCTGCCTCGGGCGACGTAGGCTCGTGCCCCGATTGAGCCCCAACAA
>JBFHLI010000032.1:0-19799 GCA_041594935.1 Gammaproteobacteria bacterium
AACCCGGATGTTTCACCAAGGACCCGGGACGATGGCGACGGATAGGCGAGTCTGGACGCCGGGCTGGAGCGCAAGGGATGGCCGTAGCTATCGCTTGGCCGAAGCCCAGGTCCGGGCACGCATGGCCGAGCCAGCGACCGGGTAGACTTGCCGCGGAAACAAACTGGACCGCGCTCAAGCCGACCAGAACGGTTCGTTTTCTCATCGCTCTCAGAAGCTTAATGACGAGCGGCGAGGCGCCTTGGTGAGATGTCCGGGCTAAAGGGCGCCGGGCCTGCTCTGGGACTTTCTGCCGTCGGGTCGCTTCAGGGCATCGCGGTGCACGTAGGTCCCGCGGGAGGAGAAGTCGATGAGCCGGATGAGCCCGGGCCCACACCACTCGATGATCACATGGGCCCGCGACACGTCGGTGTAGTTTGGATCGACGACGACGTCGCCCTCGGGATGCCGGCCAACCAGGTTTCGCCCCTCTTTGAGTACATAAGTGACGCCATGCTGGTCGGTCAGCGCCGGCGGCTCGGTACCCGCGAGCCGGAACACGTGAGCGGCGAGCATGATGTTGACCTCCTCGTCGCGGGATACTATGAGGTCCACCGACTCCCCCAAGGGCAGCCGGGCAAAATTGGGGTCGGCCGCGCGCCGGCGCGAGGGTGAAGCGTCCTGCATCTGAGCTTCGAGGCGTAGCGCGAACAGCGTGATGTCGGAATACTCCTCCGTTTCCTCGAGACCCCGACGGCTGGCGGCGACATACTCGATCAGGCGCTTTCGAAAGCTGAGGTACTGCAGATACTTGATGAGCACCGCCCGCTTGTAGCCATCGTAGCCTGCCTCCTGGTCACGAATTTTCGAGAAGATCGCGCGCCAGTCATGGTCCCTCGAGATTGAACGCAGATCGAGCTCGTGTAGGAATCGATCTGAGTTCTGCGGGCTCTCGAGCGAGTCCACGACCGCCTCGGCGAACCGCTTCAAGACCCTTGAGACCGCTTTGGACTCCGAGCGCAGCCGCTCCTCCGGCCACTCCATCAGCTCGCTGAGCTTGCTCGGCGGCACCTTGGTGCGCTCCGCCAGGCCCGCCTCGAAGGACTGGAGCGCATCCCTCATCTCTTCCGCGTCCGGTAGCTGCGGGGCGGTGGGGTCAGTTCCGAGTGGGCGCGGTTCGGTCATGGTTTCCTCTTCGGAGCGGAGCGCTCGGACATTCACCATTCAAGGTCTGTGCCAGCATGGAAATTGTAGACTCCTATCAGACGCTTAGGCCGGAGTCCGGGCCACCGCCGGTGCGCTTTTGTGCGCCGCTCCCGGAAACTTGGTTTACCATTTACCACTGAGATCGCAAAAACAGCGGTCGCGGCCACTCTTCACCGGCGCAGTAAACGAACTTTGCGGTAATGGAAACGACGTTGACGATGGATTCACTCCCGTTCCCGGATGCGGAACGGGGCATTCCCCGCGGCCAACGCGCAGACCGGGAGTTCCGGGCAACTCCGAGCCGCGTCCGGGTTGATCGTCAGGGGCAGACCGGATGAAGGAGGTCGCACGATTCGAGATTCACTACACGCAGTTTCTCGACCCGAGCGGGCACCTTTGCGATACCCCGACACCGGCCGAGCTGCTCGACTTGGAGTCCCTGCGCAGCGCCTACCGACTGATGCTCCTCACCCGCGGCTTCGACGCGAAGGCAATCGCCCTGCAGCGAACGGGCCAGCTCGGAACCTACGCTTCGTGCCTCGGGCAGGAGGCGATCGGCGCGGCGGTCGGGCTTGCGATGCGCCCCGAAGATGTCCTCTTTCCGACCTACCGAGAGCAAGCGGCGCAGCTCGCTCGCGGCGTGAAGATGTCCGAGCTGTTGCTGTACTGGGGTGGTGACGAGCGGGGCAGCAACTTCTCAGAGGCGCGAGAGGACTTTCCGGTGTGCGTGCCAATCGGCACCCAGACCAGCCACGCCGTCGGGGCCGCCGCCGCATTCAGGCTCCGGCGCCAACCTCGGGTCGCGGTCAGCATGTGTGGTGACGGTGCCACCTCCCGCGGTGACTTCTACGAATCTCTCAATCTCGCCGGCGTGTGGCGATTGCCCGCGGTGTTCGTAGTCTCCAACAATCAGTGGGCGATATCGGTTCCCCGTCGGATTCAGTCCGCGTGTGACACCCTAGCCCAGAAAGCAATCGCGGCTGGCATTCCCGGCCTTCAGGTGGACGGCAACGACGTGATTGCGGTGCGCGCGGCGATCACCGAGGCCTTGCGCCGGGCGCGCGATGGCGACGGCGCGACCCTGATCGAGGCGATCACTTACCGGCTCCAGGACCATACCACCGCGGACGATGCGAGCCGTTACCGCAGCGACCAGGAGGTGAGTGAGGCGTGGAAGCTCGACCCGATATCACGGCTTCGCGCCTACCTCGCGGGCACGGGAGCCTGGAGCAAGTCTGACGAGGAAAGCCTGATCGCCGATTGCGCGGAGCGGGTGGAGGCGGCGGTCGTGGACTACCTCGCAACCGCCCGAGAGGGGGCAGAAGCGATGTTCGACAACCTCTACGATCGCGTGCCGACCCAGCTCGACGAGCAGCGCACGGCCGCACTCGCGGAAGCGGCCAGTACCGATACCGACCGCGATGCCTGAGCTCACCCTGGTGGAAGCGGTCAATCTCGCTCTCGTGCGCGAGATGAGTGACGACGAGAACGTCGTGGTGCTCGGTGAGGACGTGGGCGTCAACGGCGGCGTATTCCGCGCCACCGTCAATCTTCTCGATAGATTCGGACCGGAGCGAGTGATGGACACGCCGCTTTCCGAGAGCTTGATCGCGGGGATGTCGATTGGGATGGCCGCCCAGGGACTCAAGCCAGTGGCCGAGATTCAGTTCATGGGCTTCATCTATCCCGTCATCGACCAGCTCGTCAACCACGCCTCGAGGCTGCGCACCCGTACCCGCGGTCGCCTGAGCGTGCCGATGGTCCTGCGGGCTCCTTTCGGCGGCGGCATACGTGCACCCGAGCACCATTCAGAGAGCACCGAGGCGATGTTCGCCCACATTCCGGGGCTGCGGGTGGTGATTCCCTCCTCTGCCTCGAGAGCGTATGGGCTGTTGCTTGCGGCCATTCGCGACCCCGACCCGGTCGTGTTCCTGGAGCCCAAGCGAATCTACCGGGCGGTGCGCCAGGAGGTCACTGACGACGGCAAGGCGCTACCGCTAGACGTATGCTACGTGCTGCGCGAGGGCAGTGACGTCAGCCTGATTACCTGGGGCGCGATGGTGCGCGAGACGCTCGCTGCGGCAAGAACGCTCGCCGAGGAAGGCGTGAGCGCCGAGGTGGTCGACGTCGCCACGCTCAAGCCGCTCGATGCAGCGACGATCCTCACGTCAGTGGGAAAAACCGGGCGGTGCGTGATCGTGCATGAGGCAGCGCGGACCGCGGGGTTCGGGGCCGAGATCGCGGCCCAGATCGCGGAGAAGGGTCTACTATCGCTCCTGGCCCCGGTGCAGCGAGTCACCGGGTACGACACCGTCATGCCGCTGTTTCGTAACGAGCAACGTTATCTACCGGGCGAAGCACGCATCTTGAACGCGGTGCGCGCGGTGCTCGAGTTCGGCTGAGCCCGGCCGTCCCGGAGCGGTAGACAGGGGGCCGATGAGAGACGAGAGACAGGGGTGCACTTGCTTGTTGCGGCCACGTTACCCGGCGGCTCGCTCGCGATGCGGGCCTGGACGTGCGCTTCCGCGCCTCGTTCAGACCCATTCATCCGTCGCCATCGTCCCGGGTCCTTGGTGAAGTATCCAGGCTGTCTAGAGGTCGAGGGACACCGATGAGAATTTTCAATCTACCCGATCTCGGGGAAGGCTTGCCGGATGCCGAGATCGTCGAGTGGCATGTGGCCGAGGGCGACAAGGTGGTCGCGGACCAGCCCCTCGTCTCGGTGGAGACCGCCAAGGCGGTGGTCGAGGTGCCTTCACCCCGCAGCGGGCGCATCGCGAAGCTTTACGGACAGCCCGGAGACATCGTCAATACCGGCGCACCGCTGGTGGAGTTCGATGAAGGCACGGCTGCGCGCCGGGACGCCGGAACCGTGGTCGGAACGGTGGAAACGGGTGAAACGGTAGAGACCGAGACACCCGAGCGGCTGCGCGGCACCGGGACCGGTGTCAAGGTGATTCCCGCGGTCCGGGCGCTGGCCAAGAGACTGGACGTGGACCTGTCGATCGTTACCCCGAGCGGTCCCGAGGGCCTGATCACCGCCGCCGACGTCGAGCGGGTCGCCCGGACCCTGGCCGATGTCGGGCCCGTGGAGCCAATGCGGGGGGTGCGCCGCGCGATGGCCCACAACATGAGCCGGGCGCAGGCGGAAGTTGCCCCCGCCACCCTGTGCGAGGATGCTGACATCGATGTCTGGGAGAGTGGCGCCGACCTCACGATTCGCCTGGTTCAGGCGATTGTCGCCGGCTGTAAGGCGGAGCCGTCTCTCAATGCCTGGTATCACAGCGACGTAATCGGACGAAGGGTGTTGCGGCGGATCGACCTCGGCATCGCGATTGACACCGAGGACGGCCTGTTCGTGCCGGTCCTGCGGGACGTCGCCGCTCGCGACCCGGACGATCTCCGCCGGGGTCTGGACGCGATGAAACGCGACGTCGGCGCCCGCACCATCCCCCCCGAGGAGATGCGGGGCTTCAGCTTCATTCTCTCGAACTTCGGCAATCTCGGGGGCCGTTATGCGGCTCCGATCGTCCAGCCGCCGTCGGTCGCAATCCTGGGGGCGGGCCGTGCCCGCCCCGAGCCGGTCGTGTCGGGCGGCGAGATCGTCGCCCACCGGATCCTGCCTCTTTCTCTCACCTTCGACCACCGCGCCGTCACCGGGGGCGAGGCCTCCCGATTTCTCGCGACCGCGATCACGAGCCTGGAGCGCCGCGGCGGATAGCCCGGAGCTTTGCGCCCGTCCACGGATCAGCGCGGCAGCAGGTGCACCTGCTCCGGAAGGTAATGACTCATCCGAATCGCCGGCTCTCGCCCGTCGTAGTAACCGGGGATGACCGCCACCTCGCGGTATCGGAGCGCGCGATAGAACGCTCGGGCAGCGCGATTGCCGGCCCTCAGCTCGAGATTCACCATCAATACGCCCGCGATACGGCCCGATGTCTCGAGCCACTCGATGACTCCCCGGCCGATGCCGGTGCGCCGATGCGCGGGCGCGACCGCGAGCAGGTTGAGGTGAGCGACCTGGTCCTGAAAGTGCATGATCGCGAAGCCGACCACGTTTGGACCGACCCGGGCAACGAGGACCGAGGTGTCCTTGCAGGCGAGGTGACGAGCTACCCGGGACGGAGTCCAGGACCAGGCAAGACCGGCCTCGACCAGGTCGCGGGACATGCCCGCGATGACCCTGGCGTCACCGGCGCGAGCGAGCTCGAAGGCAAGAGCGGCGGACATGGCAACCGGCGCGTGTGTGCATGGTGCTCCCCACTGGCCGAGCGGCTGGTGCAACGGCACGGATAGCTTTCCGGCTTTGGCCCTCGGGATCAAGCCTCTCGGCTGCAGCGGTTGCCT
Source organism: Gammaproteobacteria bacterium (assembly GCA_041594935.1). GTDB lineage: Bacteria > Pseudomonadota > Gammaproteobacteria > HK1 > HK1 > JBFHLI01. Next base: position 5,533 of record JBFHLI010000032.1, read on the forward strand.
ACCTGTACCGGATCGAGTAGCTTTCTCGGCTGCCTGGCTCAAACGTCTGGTCTGAACGCACGGGCCCTTTTGTCGCTCCGGCTAGAATCGAACCCACTCCCGTCACCGACCTCGAAACGCGCAAATCGCGACCCGATGGAGTCACGCAACCCCGCCCTGAGCGTGACGGCGCTCGCGAGCTCCCGCGGCGAGCGCCAGCTGTTCGAAGACATCAGCTTCGATCTCGATGAAGGGCAGGCGGTGCAGGTGCACGGGGTCAATGGAAGCGGTAAGACGACGCTGCTGCGCATCCTGTGCGGGCTCACCCTCCCGAGCGCAGGATTCGTAATGTGGCGCGGCACTGACATCGACGGGGACCCGGGACCTTTGCGCTCGGAGCTCGCGTACGTCGGGCATGCAGACGGTGTCAAGCTCGAGCTCACCCCGACGGAGAACCTCCACTTCACCCGCGCGCTGGGGGAAAATCCGACGGGGCAGGAGATCAGCCGGATCCTGGCTCGCCTTGGCCTCGCCGGGCAGGAGCACGTCTTGACCCGTTCCCTGTCGGCCGGGCAGCGCCGCCGGGTGGCGCTGGCAAGGTTACTGGTAACCCGCGCCGTGCTATGGATCCTCGACGAGCCGTTCACCGCCCTCGACCGAAAAGGTGGTGACACCGTCCAGTCGATGCTCACCGAGCATCTGTCCGGCGGAGGTATCGCCGTCTTCTCGAGCCACCAGCCGGTCAGCGTACCGGGCCACACGGTGCGCGGCGTCGAGCTGACCTGATGCCGTCAACCCGATTGCTGCCGGCGTTCGTCATGCTGGTGCGCCGCGACCTGTTGCTCGCCTCGAGGCACCGCAGCGAGCTCGCCAACCCGCTGCTGTTCTTCGTTCTCGTGGTAAGCCTGTTTCCGCTCGGGGTCAGCCCCGACTCCACCTTTCTCAATACGCTCGCCCCGGGCGTGATCTGGGTTGCGGCGCTGCTGGCAACCCTGCTGGCGCTCGACAACCTGTTCCGTTCCGATTTCGACGACGGCTCGCTGGAGCAGCTCCTGGTGAGCCCGCATCCGACCACCGTACTCGTTCTCGCCAAGGTGCTGGCGCATTGGTTGCTCACCGGACTGCCGTTGCTGGTGGTGGCGCCGGTGCTCGGGCTCCTGCTCTCGATGCCCGCCGCGGCACTCGGCACGCTGATGGCGACGCTCGCCCTCGGAACCCCGACGCTTAGCTTGGTCGGCGCCATCGGGGTTGCCCTCACGGTCGGGCTCCGACGCGGGGGTGCGCTGCTGTCGTTGCTGGTGCTCCCCCTGTACATCCCGGTCCTCATCTTTGGCGCCAACGCGGTCGACGCTGCCGCCGCGGGACTTCCGGCCACGGGTCAGCTGTATGTCCTCGGTGCCCTCCTGGCCCTGGCGGCCGCCCTGGCTCCGCTCGCCGCCGCGGCGGCGCTTCGAATCAGTGTAAACTGAGCGCCGGGAACCAGTTTGGCGACGCATGGTCTCGGGGAGCAAGGGTGGCTTTGATCTGGGTCATGCAAGGATTTGGTTTCACCTGCACGGGGCCGGAGTTTCTCGTTAATATCCACGCTCGTTACCAGAGAGGCCGTTAGATGTGGCAGTGGTTTCACCGGCTCGGCTCGCCCCCCCATTTCTACCGCCTATCGGGAGCGATGATCCCCTGGCTCGGCTGGTGCTGTCTCGGCTTGATGCTCGGGGGGCTGTACGGGGGACTCGTGAGCGCCCCCCCCGACTATCAGCAGGGTGAGAGCTATCGAATCATCTTCATTCATGTCCCGAGCGCCTGGATGTCGCTCTTCGTCTACGTGGTGATGGCCGGCGCCGGCGCGGTCGGGCTCATCTGGCGCATGAAGCTCGCCGACGTTATCGTCGCGAGCGCAGCGCCGATCGGGGCGGCGTTCACCTTCCTCGCGCTGGTGACCGGATCGATATGGGGCAAACCGATGTGGGGTACGTGGTGGGTATGGGACGCCCGGCTCACCTCCGAGCTCATCCTCTTGTTCCTCTACCTGGGCGTGATTTCGCTGCGCGCCGCGATCGAGGATCCGCGCAGTGCCGGGCGCGCCTGCGCCGTGCTCGCACTCGTCGGGGTTGTCAACATTCCGATCATTCATTATTCGGTCGAGTGGTGGAACACCTTGCACCAGGGACCGACCGTAACCCGGTTCGACGCGCCCGCGATTCACATGAGCATGCTGGTGCCGCTGCTGATCATGGCGCTTGCTTTCAAGCTCTACTTCCTCACCAATCTGCTCATGCGCGCTCGCTGTGAGCTTCTCGAGCGCGAACGCGGCAGCGCGTGGGTCAATGCACTGGTGGCCGAGAGTGGATAGCTGGGCGGAGTTCTGGTACATGGGTGGGTATGCGCGTTACGTTTGGAGCGCCTACGCAATCACGCTGATCGTGCTGGGCGTGAGTTTCGCGGGACCGATCTTTCGGCGAAGGAGAATCTATCGGATGCTGCAGCGGCGAGCCGCGAGCGAGCGAGGCCAACGATGACGCCACGGCGCCGGCAACGGATGGTGTTTGTCTGCGTGCTGCTGGTCGGCGTGGCCACCGCCGCGGTGCTGACGTTCCTCGCATTGGGCGAGAACATGCTGTATTTCTTCAGCCCGAGCCAGGTGAAAGCGGGAGAAGTGCCGGCCGCGCGCAACGTTAGGGTCGGGGGGCTGGTCGTCAACGGCAGCGTGACGCGGCCAGGGGATGGCCTCACGGTGCAGTTCGACCTCACCGACAACGCCGAGACCATCAGCGTGCGCTACCGCGGCATACTCCCGGACCTGTTCCGGGAAGGACAGGGTGTCGTCGCGATGGGCCAGCTCTCCGAAGGCGGAATCTTCGACGCCGAGGAGGTGCTCGCCAAGCACGATGAGAACTACATGCCGCCGGAGGTCGCGGAGGCGTTGAAGACCGCCCACGAAGGAGGAAAAATGGCCACACCCGACTCGAGTACCAAGCCATGATTCCGGAGCTCGGACATTTTGCGCTCATCGTTGCGCTATCGCTCGCGATCATGCAGAGCGTGGTACCACTCGTCGGATCCGCGACCGGACGCGGGCACCTGGTCGCGGTCGCAGCCCCCGCGGCCTGCGGGCATTTCGTGTTCGTACTGATCGCCTTTCTCGTCCTCAGTTACGCCTTCGCCATCAAGGATTTCTCGGTCCTGTACGTGGCAACCAATTCCAACGCGCAGCTGCCGCTCGCCTACCGGCTCTCGGCGGTGTGGGGCGCGCATGAGGGCTCGCTGCTACTCTGGTCGCTGATACTCGCGGGCTGGACGCTCGCGGTGAGCCTCTTCAGCCGCACCCTCCCGAGTCTCTTTCGGGCTCGGGTAATTGCGGTGATGGGTCTCGTCAGCATCGGCTTCCTGCTGTTCATGCTGCTCACCTCGAACCCCTTCGAAAGATTGGTGCCGGCAGCACCCGGAGGGCGGGACCTCAACCCTCTGCTGCAGGATCCGGGCCTCGTCGTGCATCCACCGATGCTCTACATGGGCTACGTCGGCATGGTGGTGCCGTTCAGCTTTGCCATCGCCGCCTTGCTCGGGGGGCGCATCGACAGCGGGTGGACGCGCTGGACCCGTCCGTGGACCACGGTCGCATGGGTATTTCTGACCATCGGGATCACCCTCGGAAGCTGGTGGGCGTACTACGAGCTCGGCTGGGGCGGCTGGTGGTTCTGGGATCCGGTCGAGAACGCGTCGTTCATGCCGTGGCTGATCGCGACCGCGCTCATTCACTCCCTCGCGGTGACCGAGCAGCGCGGGGCATTTCGGGCTTGGACGCTGCTGCTCGCAATCTTCGGCTTCTCGCTCAGCCTGCTCGGAACGTTTCTGGTGCGCTCCGGGGTCCTGGTCTCGGTGCATGCGTTCGCGAGCGACCCCGACCGCGGCCTCTTCATCCTCGTCTTCCTGTCGCTGGTGATCGGCTCGGCGCTTGCACTGTACGCCTGGCGGGCCTCACAGGTGAGCGGAGGTGGCAATTTTCAGCTGCTCTCGCGAGAAACCCTGCTCCTCACCAACAATGTGCTGCTGGTGGTTGCCTGTGCGAGCATTCTTCTCGGCACCCTCTATCCGCTCATTCTGGATGCCTTGCAGCTCGGCAAGATCTCGGTCGGTCCGCCCTACTTCGACCGGGTGTTCGTGCCGCTGATGCTGCCGCTCGCATTGCTGCTCGGCATTGGACCGATCACACGCTGGAAGAAAGACGCCGCCCGGGTTCTCGGTAAGCGCCTGCGGGTCGCATTCATCGCCAGCCTTGCGCTCGCGATCATCGGCGTGTTCCTGGTGGTGGACACTCCGACCATCATGGTGATCGCAGCGATCGCCACCGCGCTGTGGATTTTCTGCGCCACCGCCCAGGCCATCACCGCCCGCCTCACGAGCAAGAGCACGCTGGGACAGGGACTTCGCCGCCTGCCGAGGAGCTTCGTCGGCATGGCCCTCGCCCACGTCGGGGTCGGCGTCTTCATTGTCGGCGTCACCGCATCGAGCACCTACAGCCTCGAGAAGGATATTCGGGTGGCGCCGGGAGACTCCTACGAGCTTGCGGGCTACCGATTCGAGTTCGACGGCGTAAGCACGGCGACCGGACCCAATTACATCGCCCAGCGCGGTGCGTTCAGGGTCTACCGCGGCGACGATCTGGTTACCGAGCTGCATCCGGAGAAACGTGCCTACCCCATTCAGGAGCAGCCGATGACGGAGGCGGCGATCGATGCCGGTCTCACCCGCGACCTCTACGTCGCGCTCGGGGAGCCGCTCACCGACGGCGCCTGGTCGGCGCGGCTGTACTTCAAGCCCCTCCAGCGCTGGATATGGCTCGGCCCCGCCTTGATGGCTCTGGGGGGACTCCTGGCCGCATCGGACCGTCGTTATCGGATCCAGTCGCGGGCGCGGGAGTCCGCGCGTGATTCCAGCTCACCGACCCCTGCCGCCGCCCTCAAGAGCTCCGTCGGGTGATCCGCTACCTGCTCCCGCTCGCGCTATTCCTGGCGATCGTGAGCTTCCTCGCGGTCGGGCTCAATCGCGACCCCCGCATCGTACCCTCCCCCCTCATCGGCAAGCCGGCGCCGGCGTTCTCGCTCACCAGCCTCACCGCGCCCGATCGCCGGCTGACTCTCGCCGACCTCCAGGGCCGAGTGGTGCTGCTCAACGTCTGGGCCACCTGGTGTGTTGCGTGCTACGCGGAGCATCCGTTCTTGCTCGAGATCGCCCGCAGCGGCCGGTTCCCTATTTACGGCATCAACTACAAAGACCAGCGACCGGCCGCCCTGTCCTGGCTCGAGCGACTGGGCGATCCCTATGTCGCCAGTATCTTCGACCCCGAGGGTGAGCTCGCGCTCGACCTCGGCGTGTACGGTGCGCCGGAGACCTTCGTCCTCGATGCAAACGGGGTCATCGCCCACAAGCACATCGGTCCGATCACGCCGGAGGTGTGGCAGGATAGCCTGCTCCCTCTGCTCAATGCGCTCGAGCCGCGAGGCTAAGTATGCGCGCCCTGATGCTGATCCTCACCATCGCGCTCGGCGTGGAAGCTTCTGCTCAGGACAGCGTCTTCGAGGAGCGAGAGTTCGCCGACGCGGTTCAGGAGCAACGCTTCCGTGCCCTCACCAACGAGCTCCGGTGCCTGGTCTGTCAGAACCAGGCCATCTCCGATTCGAATGCGGGCCTGGCCGCCCAGCTGCGCGATGAGGTGTACTCGATGCTGATCGCAGGCGCGAGCGATGAAGAGATCGTTGAATTCATGGTTTCACGCTACGGCGACTTCGTGCTGTTCAGGCCACCGCTGCGAGGCCACACCTGGGTGCTTTGGTTCGGGCCGTTCGTTCTACTAGCGCTCGCCTTTGGCTACCTTTTCCACCAGATCCGGCGCCGCGGCACGCCGCCGGACGGCGATGACGGTGAGGAACACCCCCCCGGGCACCTCGCCGAGCCCGAACCACGACTCGAGGAACGCACCGATGCCTAGATTCGCGGCGAATCTGAGCATGCTGTTCACCGAGCTCGATTTCCTGGACCGGTTCGAGGCCGCAGCCCGAGCCGGCTTCAAGGGCGTCGAGTATCTCTTTCCCTACGACTACGAGCAGTCGCAGCTGCGCGAGCGGCTCGAGCAGCACGGCTTGAAGCAGGTCTTGCACAATCTTCCAGCCGGCGACTGGGAGGCCGGAGAGCGCGGCATTGCCTGTCATCCCGACCGGGTCGATGAGTTCCGAGCCGGGGTCGAGCAGGCGATCGACTACGCCAGCGCGCTCGAGTGCAAGCGCCTCAACTGCCTCGCCGGAATCGCCCCGCAGGGCGCACCGAGAAACTCTCTCACCGAGACCCTGGTTTCCAATCTCGAATTTGCCGCCCGCAAGCTCGCCGAAGCGGACATCCTGCTTCTCACCGAGCCGATCAATACCCTGGATGTTCCCGGCTTCTTTCTGTGCGGTACGCAGCAGGTGCTGGAGCTCATCGATCGGGTCGGCTCGCGCAACCTGAGGGTGCAGTACGACGTGTACCACATGCAGGTGATGGAGGGAAACCTGGCGAGAACCATCAAGCGTAATCTCGGACGGATCGGCCACATCCAGATCGCCGACAACCCGGGTCGACACGAGCCCGGCACCGGCGAGATCAACTATCCGTTTCTATTCGCCCATCTCGACGCGCTCGGCTATGGCGGCTGGGTCGGATGTGAGTACAAGCCAAAGGTCAGCACCGAGGACAGCTTGGCGTGGGCCGGCCCCTACCTGTCGAGCGGGTGAGCGAGCGCCGCGCGGCGCTGGTCGAATCCCTGACCAACGAGTCGCCGGGGTGGTCCCTGCTCGAAACCGTCGTCTGGCTGTTCTGCGAGGGCCGTTACATCACCTGCCCGGCCGGGCTCATGGAACGCCTCGGCGAGCACCTGCATGCCCAGCATGCGCCGGCATGGCGGCTTCGGATCGGAGTGAGGACTCTACATCCCGAAGTGGCAGCGCTCGGCATCACCTGGCTGCGCGGCCACGGCGCCAAGGTCAACAACGTCCCCCACGGATTCGAGCGCAGCGACGACTATGTCGGCAGCCCGGTTCAGCACGTATTCGAAACCGGCCGGCCCCTGCGGCGACGATTGATCGAACTCGATCCGGACCGCGACCACGAGGTGCTACACCAGTTATCGGCAGACGGCGGAACCGACTACCTCGCGGTGCCGCTCACCTTCAGCACCGGCCGCGTGAGCACGTTCGCGATCGCCACCGACCGGCCGCAGGGCTTCTCGGATCAAGACATCCGTCAGCTCTCCGCGCTGGCGGAGTTTCTCGCCCCCATTCTCGAGGTGCTCACCACCCAGCACCTCGCGAGGACCCTCCTCGACACCTACGTGGGGCATCGCACCGGCAGCAAGGTGCTGCAGGGACTGATCAAGCGCGGCGATGCCGAGACCATAAAGGCTGCGCTGTGGTTCAGCGATCTGCGTGATTTCACTGCGATTACCGAGTCGCTTCCGCTCGATCAGCTGATGGCGACCCTCAATGCCTACTTCGAGCTCATCGCCGCGGCCGTGACCGCCCGGGGAGGAGAAATTCTTCGCTTCATCGGCGATGCGATGTTGATCGTGTTTCCGGTTGAGCAAGAGGAGGGCATTCCCGCCGCCTGTGACAGCGCGCTCGACTCGGCGATCGACGCGTTCGATAACCTCGCGGCCCTCAACCACCGGCGCCAGCGCAAGGGAGAGCCGCCGATAAGCTTCGGAGTGGGCCTGCACTTCGGTGAGGTGGTCTACGGCAACGTGGGCGCACCGGACCGGCTTGACTTCACCGTGATGGGGGCGGCAGTCAACCGCACCGCACGACTGGAAGGGTTGACCAAGTCGGTGGGGCATCCCCTGCTCATGTCGCGCGACTTCGCCCGCCTGATCCGGCCGCCGACCCGCTCGGTCGGCAGCTACGAGATGAAGGGAATCCACCTGCCGCAGGAGGTCTTCACGCTCGAACCTCAGCCCGCCAACCCTGCCCCGCGCCGATGAGTGAGGCGGCCCCGGCCGGTACGCCGTCGCGTTATCGAGTGGGGGTGATCATGGTCCTGATGGCCGGAGTCTGCCTCAGCCTGAGCGGGATCATCGTCCGCAATCTCGAGACCACCGACGGCTGGCAGATCATCTTCTACCGCTCGGTGTTCTTTCTCGTCACCGTATTCACCTGGATCGCGGTGCGTTACCGCGGCCGCATCTTGCCGCCGTTCGCCGCGATCGGCCGCAACGGCCTGATCATCGCTGTCTGCCTGGGGATGGGCTCGATCTGCTATCTGTTCGGGGTGCTCTTCACCACGGTGGCAAACGTCGTGTTCATCATCAGCGCCGCCCCGTTCTTCACCGCGCTCGCGGGCTGGATGCTCCTCGGTGAGCGCGTCTCGCTCACCACCTGGACCGCAATGAGTGCCGCCCTGCTCGGCGTCGGCCTCATGGTTCTCGACGGCCTCGTCACCGGACGCCTGCTCGGCAATCTGTTCGCGTTCGGGGTGGTCGTCTCCTACGTATCGATGCTGATCGCCTTGCGTCGCTCGGTTCACCTCGACATGGTGCCGGCGATCTTCCTCGCCGGGGTGGTGTCGGCCGCGATCTCGGCCGTGTTCCTGGAGAGCTTCGCGATCTCCGGTGAGGACCTGCCGCTGCTCGCGCTCCTCGGCTCGGTGCAGTTTGCCGGCGGTTTCATTCTCATCACCCTTGGATCGCGCTATGTTCCCGCTGCCCAGGTCGCCTTGCTGAGCCTCACCGAGACGGTGCTGGCACCGATCTGGGTATGGGTCGGGGTCCACGAGGTGCCGAGCTACCTGACCCTCGGGGGCGGGCTCGTGGTGCTGGTGGCGGTGCTGTATCAGTCGGTGGAAGGGGTCCGGGCGGAGCGGGCCCCGGCCTAAGGCCACACTACCCATCACGCGGGGAGCGCTGGTCTTGCCACGAGGTTTCTCGCATGGGTGATTCCAAGCACGAGAGCGAATCCATTCGAGCCGCGCGCCCGGAAGACGCGCCGGTGCTCAGCGCCCTCGCGATGCGCTCCAAGGCCTACTGGGAATACTCCGAAGCGTTCATGGCCGCGTGCCGGGACGAGCTTACCTACTCCCCGCAAAAGCTGACCGACGATCGGTTCATGTTCTTTGTGGCCGAGTCGGGCCAGTCCATCGTCGGCTTTCATGCGTTGGAGAAGCTCTCGCCGACGCGGTTCGAGCTGGAGGCGCTTTTCGTCGAGCCTTCCCATATCGGTAAAGGCGTGGGGCGTGCCCTGATCGAGCATGCAAAAACTACTGCCCGGCGATCCGGCGCGACGGAGCTCGTCATTCAGGGCGACCCGCACGCGGAGCGCTTTTATCGCGCGGCCGGCGGTACCATCACCGGCAAGCGGGAATCCGGCAGCATCCCGGGCCGCTACCTGCCGACGTTTCGCATCGACCTGACGCTCGACTGAGGAGGCTCCGCCCCCCGGGCCGAGTCGCCGCACCGGCGGGCCCCAAGCGCGGCCTGAGGCGCGACGGGCTTCACCGTGCGCCGCCGCGGATGGAGCCGACGGCGACCAGCTCCTCGTGAGGCGGTTGCTTCGGCGCAACTAAGCTGACGTTCAGTACGGGCGAGGCCTGCACAACCGAGCGTTCCTAATCCGCTCGGACGAAGAGACCATTGCTCAACGGATCCAGTGGATCTCGCTTGCGGTCATCTCACCGATGACGACCTCCCGCAGACTTCGCGGCTGAATCGCCTCGTGCTCCGAGATCGCTATCCGCCCCCCCATGATCTCGGCCTGGGTTTGCGGATAGCGGGGCGATTGCTCAGGGTCGGCAATGCCTTCCGGGTATACCGGCTGGCTGGTGCTCGGGTCGTACTTATCGGTTGCTCCCACCGTGTGCAGCAGCTCGTGCGCAATGATGACGTTGTTGCTTCCGGCGTAATCCGCCGCGGCAAACGCGTTGACCACCCCTATCAACCCCTTCCGCAGACCGAGCGAGTGTCCGAGGCTGCGGTGCGCGCTTGGGTCGTAGTACTTCACGAACACCGCGACGTCGGTGGTGGCGGCCTGATCGCCCTTGTCGACCCGCCACGCCCAGTACCGCAGGGCGAGGCTCCACGGCGCCACCGCGAGGGGGTTGCGCCCGACCGGCGGCTCGGGAGGAAGCTCGTTGACGACCGGACCGAGGTCCACACGAATCGGGGTTGCGATCGGCAGACCGAAGAAATCGGCCTCCTCGGCAAAGAACGTGGCCAGAGGCTCGAAGGTGTCCTGACGGAGCTGCTCGATGTAACGTCCCGTGGCCGCCCGGCCGTCGGCGTTGATCGGATACACGCTGACCCACAAGGGATCGTCCCAGTCGGTGGTCCGCGCGCCCGTGAGCCACGACCCCCCCGCCACCATGAGCAGCACGTAGAGCAGGAGGCCGACTCTCAGCCTCGGCCAGAATTTATGGGATGCCATCGAGATCTCGGGGATGAGTGAAAGTAGGCGCCGCCCACGCGAGGTCGCTCACGACTCGGGTCGATGACCCCGGTTAGCGGCGAGCGGTAGGAATTCTTGAAACTCGGCCGGCGTCTAACCACGCTGGGCGGCCACCACCCACCATCCGCCATCAGAACGCAGTCCGCTAGCGAATGCGCAGAAACAGGCCTGAGCGCAGCTTCGGATCGAACCAGGTCGACTTGGGCGGCATCACCGCCCCGGCATCGGCAACCGCCATCAGGTCCTCGATCGCAGTGGGGTAGACGGCAAAACCAATCGAATCGTGATCGCGGCAGTGGCGCGCGAGGTCCTGCAGACCGAAGGCTCCCGAGAGGTAATCGATGCGTGGATCGGTTCGCGGATCGCCGACGCCGAGCACGGGACCGAGGAGCTCGTCCTGGAGGATCGTGACGTCGAGCGAACGCACCGGATCGTCGCTTGCCACCAAGACGGCTCCCGCCCGGATCGTCACCCGATACCACTCGCCCCCGAGCAACATCGTGATCTCGCCTCTCCTTCGGGGCTTGGGCGAGGACGCCGGAGCGCTGCCAAGCGGTTCGACCTCGAATCGCTCCTCGACCGCGGCGAGCAGCTCCGAATGGCTGAGGCCGTTCGTTCCCTGAACCATGCGGTTGTACTCGAGAATTCTGAGCTGCCGATCGGGGAACAGCGCAACCAGCAGAAAATTGTAGGCCTCCTCGCCGGTATGGTTGGGATTGGCGGCACGCTCCGATGCACGGAAGCGCGATGCCGACGCGGCACGATGATGTCCATCGGTCAGGTAGGTGGAAGGCACCCGAGAGAATTGCGCCTGCAAACGGTGAATCGTGGAGGGGTCGTCCACCAGCCAGACCGACTGGGCCACCCCATCCTCGGCCACGAAATCGATCACGGGCGGAGCGCTTGTCAGCTCGGCCACGAGCGCGTCGATCTCCGGCTGACCCGCGTAGGCGAGGCAGATCGGGCTGGAGCTCGCCCGCACCACTCGCTGGTAGGCGGTGAGGTCATCTTCCTTGCCCTCCTGGGTGTGTTCATGTTTCTTGACGAGGCCCTGCTCGAACTCCGCCACCGGGATCTCCGCCACCACGCCGGTCTGGACGTGCCCCGCGACCGACAACCGATAGAGGTAAAGGCTCGGGCGCGGCTCGCGCACGAAATCGCCGGCTCTGATCATCTCCTCGAGCCGTGCCTTGTTGCGGGCCAACAGCACGTCGAGAGAAGGCCGCTGCGAGCGCGGATACTCCTCGCGCGATCGCATGACGTTGAGGAAATTTGCCGAATGAGTCTCCGCGTAAGCGTGGCGCTGCTCGGGGGTGAGCGCGTCGTAGGCCGGCGAGGCGACGAGGGCGACTCGCTCCGGATTCACGAGATAGCCCTCGAAGGGGCGGATCGTCGCCATCGAGTCGCTCCGAGACCGTGGCGCTTGGTCGCCTAACCGTTCGCCTGGCGGAAATCGCGCATGAAGGCCGCGAGGACCTCGACGCTGCGCCGCGGCAACGCGTTGTAAAGGCTCGCCCGGCAGCCGCCCACGCTGCGGTGGCCCTTGAGGTTGAGGAGTTCAGCGGCGTCGGCCTCGGCCAGAAACTTCTTCTCGAGCCCCTCGTCGGGAAGTCGAAACACGACGTTCATATGAGACCGGTTCTCCTCGGCGACCGGGCAATGATAGTAGTTGCTCTCGTCGATCACCTCGTACAGGAGACCCGACTTCTCCGCCGCCTCGCGCTCGATGGCATCCAGACCACCCTTGGCCTGCATCCACTTGAGCACCTTGCCGACCATGTAGATCGCGAACACCGGCGGGGTGTTGAACAGAGATTCCTTGTCATGGTGGACGTCATAGCGCAGGTAGCTCGCCAGACCCCGATTGGTTTGCTCGAGCACCGCCTTGCGCACGAAGACCACCGCCATCCCGGCCGGGCCGAGATTCTTCTGCGCCCCCCCGTAGATGAGATCGAACTTGTCCCAGGGTATTCGCCGCGAGATGTAGTCCGAGGACATGTCGGCCACCAGCGGCACGTCCACCTCGGGCCACTCCGTCATCCGGATGCCGCCGATCGTCTCGTTCGAGGTCACGTGCAGGTAGCGCGTTCCGGGCTTGAGCTCGATCTCGGCGGAGCGCGGCATGCGCGTATACTCGTGGCGAGAGCCGTCCCAGGCGGTGTAGATATCGCCATGGGGTGATCCGTCACGAATGGCGGCGGTCCCCCAGGAGCCGGAGTCTACGTACGCCCCCTTGTTGCCCGCGGTGAGCAGATTCATCGGCACCATCGCGAACTGCAAGGTGGCACCGCCCTGGATGAACAGCACTCCGAATTCGTCCGGGGCCTCGTAGACCTCGCGGGCGAGGCGCATCGCCTCGTGGTGCACTTCGTCATACTCCTTGGCCCGATGGCTCATCTCGATGAGCGACATCCCGGTCCCACCGTACTCCACGAACTCCGACTGCGCCTCCTCGAGCACCTCGAGGGGCAGGGTGCAGGGCCCCGCACAAAAATTGTGCACACGCTTGGTCATTGCTTCTCTCCAGTCCATTCCCGGCCGGGGCCGGGCTCAAGTTTCGATGTTGACGCAGTGCAGGACCTTGCCCTCGGCGAAGGCCGAGACGATCTCGACCACCCCCTCGGCCACCGCATTCTGGGCCTGAGCGGTAGAGGCGCCGATGTGATGGGTACCATACACATTGGGGTGCTGGGCGAGCGCGGACCGAAACTCCGCCTGGCCCGCGCCCGGCTCGGAGGCGTAGACGTCGAGCCCGGCGCGGATGCCCTTCGTATTCATCGCCTCGATCAGTGCCGCCTCGTCGACGATGTCGCCCCGCGAGGTGTTGATGAGGGTGGCGCCGGGCCTGACGTGCCGGAGCAGTTCGGGTCCGATGAGCTGCTTGGTCTCCTGGGCGGCCGGCACGTGAAAAGTGAGGATATCCACCGCCTGGGCGAGGGCTTCCAGATCCTCGACGAAGTGTGCCCCGAGCGCCTCGAGCCAGGCTTCGGTCTCCTCGCTTCGATGCGGCTTGCGGATCACGTGAATCTTCAGCCCGAAGGCCCGCGCACGCTCGGCCACCGCAAAGCCAATGGCCCCGAGCCCGACGATGCCGATTGCTTGACCGTATAGCCCTCTGGCCTCCGAGTACCGCTTCTTGTCCCACTTCCCCTGGCGAAGCGCGATGACGTTGTCGGGGATGTTCCGGTCGATGGCAAGGATGAGGCCCAAGGTCAGCTCGGCGACCGCGATCGCGTTTTTGCCCGGCACGTTGCAGACGTACACGTGCTTCCTGCGCGCCGCATCGACGTCGATCGTGTTGGTGCCGGCACCGGCCCTGATGACCAGTTGCAAGGAATCCCCGGCATTGATGGTGGCGGCTTCGACGCGGGTGCTGCGCACCACCAGCGCCTCGAAGCCGGGCACGCGCGCCGGGAGATCTTCCGCCGTGAGGTCGGGCTCGCGCTGGCACTCGTGGCCGAGCCCGGTCATCCGCTCCACGTACGGGCCAGGAAACTTGTCTGCGAAAAGAATCTTCATCTCGCCCCCGATCTCGGTTGGTCGCGCGCCTCTTCCCACCGCCCGCGAGCTCCCGGCTCACAAGCCACGACCGGGCTGCGCGGACCCGCGCGGTGGCCAACGGCCCTCCTACCCTGGATATTTCACCAGGGCGCCTCGCCGCTCGTCACTTAGCTTTTGAGAGCGATGAGAATACGAACCGTTTTGGGCGGCCCGAGCGCGGTGCAATTTGTTTCCGCGGCAAGTCTACCCGGGCGCTGGCTCGGCTATGCGTGCCCGGACTTGGGCTTCACGTAAGGGATAGCTGCAGCTATCCCTTGCGCTCCCGCC
>JBFHLI010000033.1:0-19774 GCA_041594935.1 Gammaproteobacteria bacterium
GCGCTCGGTGCCCTTCGGCGTGCGCTTTCACTTCGATCGGATTACCCCGAGGCCTGGCGAGACATGGCGAGCGTGCTGCGCGGCTACCGCCCGAGCGTCCATCGGCCCGACCTCGAGCCGGACCTGGTGGCCTGCTTTGCCGCCGAGGAGGTGTATCACCAGGATGTGGCCGCGTTGAGTGCTCATCACCTCAAGCAGAAGCATCGATTTCGCTTGCGGTGGCAGGGCGCCGATGCTGACCATCGCGCGTTGATTGCCGAAATCACGGCCGATGCGCTGCTTCGAACGCTTCTCACCCAGGCGATTAACACCGACCCCGAGCTCGAGGCGATGCTGACCGAAGCGCGGCGGCGGCTGCTCCTCGAGCCTTTCGACGACGCCGCGGCACGTGCGGTGGAAATCGGCCGGCTCGGCGCGCTCGGTCTTCAATGCTTCGGCAACGAGTACGTGTTCGCCGTCGAGCCGGACGAGGAGCGGAAAATCGCGGCGCTCGCAGGGCGGCTCGCCTCTCGTAGCTCGTCCGAATGGGGACCCGCGCCCGCGCTCGAGCGCGAGCTCGCATTGCTGTCGACGTACGAGGCGCTCACCGAGCAGCCCTTCGCGGGGCGGCTCGCGGTGGGCGGCCCCGACGGCTGGAGCGGCCCGGTGCGGCGGTTGATCGAGCGCACCGTGCTTGAGCCGCGCGAGGAGGTTGCGATCGCAGGTGGGATCGAGTCGCTCGGTACGATCGAGGACCCGACCTCGCGGGCGGTTAGGGCACAGTACGAGGAGAGTCCCTACCCGCGCTGGCTTCACCTGCCGCCGCCAACGCCGGTGAGGCTCGGAAACTTCTTGCGTGCGCGCTACCCGCATTTCTCCCCGCCTGAGTTTCTCGACGCGGGGACGCGCGTCCTCGTCCCCGGGTGCGGTACGGGCCAGGAGGCGCTCGCGATCGCGCTCGCGCGCCGCGACGCGCAGGTCCTCGGCGTCGATCTGAGCCGCGCGAGTCTCGCCTATGCGACTCGCATGGCAGGAAAGCTCGGGGCCGGAAACGTACGCTTCGTGCACGGGGACCTTCTCGGGTTATCCCAGCTCGATCACGCCTTCGAGGTGATCGAGTGTACCGGGGTGCTTCACCACATGGAGGACCCGATCGCCGGTTGGCGCGTCCTGACCGAGATTCTTCGCCCTGGAGGCGTCATGAAGATTGGTCTGTACAGCGCGAAAGCGCGTCCCGTCATCCTGGCCGCGAGAGCGCAAATCGAGCGGCTTGGTCTTGCCGCCACGCCCCGAGACGTACGGGCGTTCCGCCAAGCGGTGCTTGCCGCCTACCCGCAAGGCGAGCTCTCCGAGCTCGTCGAAAGCGAGGATTTCTATACCATGAGCGCCTGTCGCGACCTGGTGTTCCACGCACGCGAGCACCAGTTTTCGCTGCTGCAGATCGAGCACGCGCTGGCGGAGCTGGGGCTCGAGTTCATCGGCTTCGATCTGCCGGACACATCGGTCGGGGAGACGTACCGCGCGCAGTGCCCACACGACGCGTCGATGACCGATCTAAGAAGCTGGGATGAGTTCGAGGGCCGCCACCCGCGGACTTTCTCGAGCCTGTACCGATTCTGGTGTCGGAAACCAATCGGCCAATGACCCGGGGGTTAGACCGGTTTGCCGGCGAACGAGGAGCGGCTGATTCGGGGAGCTGACGAGCCAATCCGAATCGAACGCGGACGCGAGATGGATGTCTCCCGGTTCGATCTGCTGCATCGCCTGGCGGCAACCGCGTACGAGCCGGGCGTGTTGCTTCCCCGGGCGACGTTGGAGGCCTGGCATCGGGTCAATCCCGACATTTACTGGCTCGCGTGGCACCGTGGCGAGCTCGCCGGCTATCTGTCCGCGCTGCCGCTTGCACCCGATGTGTTCCGGCACACGATGCTTGCCTCGTTCGACGAGAAACGCCTGCTCGGACCGCATGCAATCAGGGCCTACGAGGAAGCCGGAAAGTACCAGGTCTTCTTCTCCTCCATCGTCGTGCGGGAAGGTTATCGTGGCCGCAGCGATGCGTCACGGCGACTGCGCATCGGCTTCCTCGAAGACCTGGCGAGCCTGGAGGATCGCGGCATCGAGATCACCGCGCTCTCGAGCGAGGTAGTCTCGAAAGAGGGCATGGGAACGATGGAATCGCTCGGGATGAGATACCATCGCAATAGCATCCGGGGTACCCGGCTTTTCTACACTCGCACGAGTCCGGCCGCGCTGAGGCGCCGCGCGGTGCGGCTGCGCGACCGGCTCCCGGGGGCGCCGCCTTGAAGCTCTGGTTGCGGGTGGTCCCGCTCGGGTGCATCATGGCAATCGGTTGAGAACATTTCGCGGTCCGCCACGCCGGGCCATCCGCCCGATGGTCGCGTGTCGCGAGGGAGGGTGGTCGAGATGCCGGTTATCGCAATGACCCGAGAAATGGGCTCCGCGGGTAAAGATGTTGCTTCGGGGCTTGCCCGGGTGCTGGCGCTTGAAGTGGTCCACCATGAGGTCGTGGAGCATTCGCTCGCCGAGTGCCTGCAGGTCGGCGAGAGCGCGGTGCATCGGTATCTGGAGGGCCACGCCGGCCTGCTCGAACGCTGGCGGTTCGACGCGAGGGGTGTCGCCTACTTCACCGCCGAGCAGGTCCTCGACCTGGCCGAGCGAGGCGATGTGCTGATTCGCGGCTGGGGGGCGGCCCACCTGCTGCGTTCGGTGCCGCACGTGGTCTGCCTCCGAGTATGCGCTCCTCTGGCGCTTCGGGTGCAACGGGTGATGGAGCGGATCGGGCTGGACGACGAAGCGCTCGCGCGCAAGGAAATCGAGACTAACGACGCCGCGCATGCGAGGGTGATCCGCCGGCTGTTCTCCGCCGGCTGGGACGACCCGCTGCACTACGATCTCGTGCTCAACACCGAGCGCCTCTCGGTCGAGGAGTGCGTCGACCTGGTGCTTCGACTGCTGGGTCAGCCTGCGTTTGAGGAAACAGCCGCCTCCCGCGAGGCCCTGGCTCGCCTGCGGCGGCAGGTGCGCGCGAGCTCGCCGGCACACGGTGTTGTCCACCCCGACGAGGCTCATCTCGTGCGCCATCTCCACACCAAGCTGGATGAGCGGCCACGGGGGCGCGAGGAGCGCGACCTGCTGCTCTGAGCCCGAGCGGCGCCCGCCCGTCGCTCGCCGGCTGGGGCCGTCGTACAGCCGCCGCCGCGACGGCCCGCTCGCGGGGAACGCGGCATGCGGCGGCACGTTCCCCGCGGCCGGATGTGAGCTACTCTAATGAATCATGCCCGAGCCGTTCGGACCAGAGCTCTTGACTCTCGGCCTCGTCATCGTGGGAATGGCGGCGATCGGGCTCGCGTGGCGACGCCGCAGGCTTCGGCAGAGGCGCCGGCGCGAGCGGGACGAGGCGCTTCTCGATACGATGCAACGCCAGTTCAACTATCGTCTCGATACGGACAAACGGTCCAGCCCGGGCGGCCGTGATGCGGTGTCCGATCACCCCGGACCGGGGCGCACGGCGGATGATTAGGCTACTTTGATCGCGGGATAGTCTAGGGTATGCGGCGACCGGGGCCGTCTGCCCGCTGCCGACGGGTCAGTGGATGCCGTATACCAGCCACCACGGGCTCACCTCCAACGCCTTGGCGATGTCCTCGATGTTCTCGGGCGAATCAAGCCGGCCGTCCTCGATATCCCCGATGAGCGACTCGGTCGTGTGGGCAGCCGCGGCAAGCGCCGCTCGGCTCCAGCCCTTCTCCTCGCGTGACGCTCTTACCCGAAAGCTCAAGGTTGCACTGGTGCTCTTTTTCCGGGGGCTCGTCATGGGCAGTTGTCACGCTGAGATTCAGGCAGGGCTCTAGGTACTATCGGCACAGGAGTTTCATTACTTTAGACTCGCTGCAGTTTGGTCCAAGAACCGGCCTACGACGAGAAGTCTTCAGGCGGCACATTGGGAGCCGGCAGGAACGAAACCTCGACCGGTCGCTTGTTTTTGGTGCGGCGCACCATATAATCCGCGCTCACTCTTTCGGCCGAGGGCTCCAGGCGTGATCGATCGCGATAGACCGGTTCGGGTTTTCAAGAATCTGAAACACGGCTGCTACACCATCATGCAAGACGGCCGGGTACGTGCCTCGGCCAAGCAGGTGCGACTGCTCGACGTCGAGTTCCGGGTGCGCGAGTCGGGGCGCTTGCGGATGGTCCGCGAGCAGCGGCGCAACGTGCACGCCTTCGCAGTGGGCCAGCTTTCGGACTACGTCCACCCGAGTGAGTCGCGCTGCCTCGAGGGGCTTAGCGGTCGCGGTGTCTACTACGATCCTTACCGGTATGCATTCTTCGTCGACCGCGAGACATGCGTGCCGGTCGAGTCCGCTCGGGTCGCGCAGTTCGACGAGCAAGGCGTCATCTACCGCGCCGCCTGATCCCGAGTACGGTCCGCTCCGCCTAGTCGGCGCATCGCCGTCGCTTGCCGTTCCGGCATCGGGCGCGGTGGGGGAGTGAACTCCCTGCTCTGGAACCGTTTCCCCCGCGTCATGATAATGTGGCACCGGGGCGCGGCGGTGTTCCGCCGCCCAAGCCGGCGCCGCGGTTCCTCGCCCTTCCGCCTTGCGTCCGGGGCCCCGCCTCGGCGCGGTCAACGCACCCGAGTTTCGGAGGAAACACACGGACTGATGGGCGAGTGCCGGCCTTTGCTCGAGCCGGCGGCGGTTTGATTTCGCGCTCGCACGCCACCGGATGCGACGCCCGGGCACGGCCCCGCAACCGAGGAGGTGGAGAATGCCCGATGTGGAATTGAACTTCTCGCGCGAGGAATACGCCGAGCGTCTCGCCAAGACCCGGACCGCGATGGCCGAGGCGAGCATCGAGTTGCTGCTGGTCAGCGACCCTTCCAACATGCACTGGCTGACGGGCTACGATGGCTGGTCATTCTATGTGCACCAGTGCGTGCTGGTGCCCGCCGACGGCGAGCCGCTGTGGTTCGGTCGTGCCCAGGACGCCAACGGGGCCAAACGCACCGTTTACATGGACACCGATCACATTGTCGGTTACCCGGACCACTACGTGCAGTCGACCGAGCGCCACCCGATGGATTGCCTATCGCAGCTCGTCGCGGACCGGGGTTGGGGACGGCTCGCGATCGGGGTCGAGATGGACAATTATTACTTCAGCGCGGCGGCGTTCGCCTCCTTGCGCCGGAATCTACCCCGAGCCGACTTCGAGGATGCGACCGGTCTCGTGAACTGGCAGCGCGCGGTGAAGTCGCCGCAAGAGCTCGAGTACATGCGTCGCGCCGCGCGCATCGTCGAGAAGATACACGCGAGGATCCTGGAACTGGTCGAGCCCGGCATGCCGAAGAACGAGCTCGTGGCTGAGATCTATCGCGCGGGCATCGTCGGTGCCGATGGCTACGGCGGCGACTACGCTAGCATCGTGCCGCTGCTGCCCTCCGGGGCAGATGCATCGGCGCCTCACCTAACCTGGAACGACAAGCCCTTCGAGGTGGGCGAGGCAACGTTTTTCGAGGTGGCCGGCGTTTACCGTCGCTATCATTGCCCATTGTCGCGCACCGTGTTTCTCGGCAAGCCGCGGCAGGATTTCTTGGACGCGGAGCAAGCCGTTCTCGAAGGGCTGGCCTCGGGGCTCGAGGCGGTGCGGCCCGGTAATACCTGCCAGCAGGTCGCGCGAGCGTTTTTCGACGTGCTCGCCAGGCACGGGATTGGCAAGGACAGCCGCACCGGCTACTCCATCGGTCTGAGCTATCCTCCCGATTGGGGAGAACGTACCATGAGCCTGCGCGCCGGCGATGAGACCGAGCTGCGCGAGAACATGACCTTTCACTTCATGCCCGGGCTCTGGCTGGAGAGCTGGGGGCTCGAGATCACCGAGAGCGTGGTGGTGACCAAGAGCGGTGCGGAATGTTTGGCCCAGGTTCCGCGGAAGCTCGAGGTCAAGCCGTGATCGGGAGGCCGCCACGGGCGGGAAGGGGCGACCTGAGGATCGACGCCGTGCGCGGGGAAATCACCGAGGGAGACCGTCTCGAAATCGCCGCGTTTCGGCTCTTTGGGAACGAGGTCCAGAGGTTTGATCTGGGCGAATTTGGATGAAGCTCACCGAGCTGGACAAGGAACTGCTGGTCTTTGTGGCGCTGGAGGTGCCCTGGGAGTTCGTGTGTGCGGAGTTTCATCAGCAGTACGGCTCTCCGGAGCTTTTGGCACGGCGGCTGTTCGACCTATGCGGGGCCGAACTAACGAGCCTCCGCGCCGCGGTCGCGAGTGACTACCCGGTGTCGCTCCAAGCGCTCGCGGCGGACGCGAAGGCGAATGCGTGTTATGAGCGTCTAGATGTCACCCGTGCCCCGCGATGGTATCTGGTCACGACCGATGAGGGCTTCGAGCGGGTCAAGGATCGCCTGGACCCGGACTGAGCAATGATGCAAGCTGATGCAGCGGCAGGACGGGATAACGGTCAACAGGTGAGACATGGCAACGATCGGAAAGACGATAAAGATTCTCGGTGACGTGAGTGGTGCTCAGGACCTGGTGGTGGAGGGACAGATCGAGGGAACCGTGCAGTTCCGAAATAACCGGGTCGTCATCGCGGCCGAGGGGACCGTCAAGGGAGATCTCTTCGTTGCCAACGCGGAGGTCAACGGACACCTGACCGGCAACATCATCGCTACCGAGGGCGTGCAGCTCGGCAAGTCCGCCGTAACCGACGGGAAGATCTTCGCACCGAAGATAGCCCTGGCCGACGGGGGCCGATTCAACGGCTTGATCGAAACCAAGGCGCAAGCCGATCTTCCCGACAAGCCTCACTGAGCCTCGCTTCGCTGTTCATCGCGACGTCGTCCAATTGACGGTTTGAAAGCCCGTGCCGGTGTCCGGCAATTCGTTCAACCTATTTCGGCCACCGCCCGAGGACCGGCCCGAGTTAAATCAATTGCCCTCGACGATGGCGAGCTCACGCCGGTACGCTTTGCGTACGTCGGCGAGCGCGGCCTGGTATGCCGGATCTTCGTAGCAGGCAACCGCGCCTTCATAGGAGGGAAATTCGACAATCAGATTGCGGACGTGATCCTGCCCCTCGCGGGTCTAGTGACGGCCGCGCCCTGCGAGCATCCGAGCGCCGTACTTCTTCGAGATGGGTCCCCAGCGCTGCGCGTAGCGCTCGAATGCATCCCGATCCTCGACTTCACTTCCACGCACGATCCAATAACCGGCCATATCTCATCTCCTTTGCGTCGAGTAACGCGAGCCGAGCAGTAAGAGATCCATTCACCGGGCCGGAGTTATGCCGGAAACACCCCGTGCCGGGCGCGTGGCTCAGTCGTCAACTGGGCGGACGTCGACAGGAGCGCGGCGCCCGGTCGCCTCCAGCACCCCTTGGGAGCAGCGGATCCGCACCTCGGTTCCGCGCACCTCGAACGGCGTTGCCATGCGGACATCGTCCCGGTATCGAAGCGCATGCTCCAGCACAAACACCGCATCTCCGATATCCACCTCATAGGGTATGCCCCATTCCCGGGTGCCCTCCATGAACCGATAGGCACGCTCAGCCGTGAAGTGGGTGTCGAAGCGAAAATCGGACTCCCGGGGAAACGGCTGATAGCTCGCGAGGGTCTCGTCCTGTGCCGTGCGGGGTACGGACAGCCCGGCTTCGCCACGAGCGAGTACGTCCAGCACCAGCGCCGCCCCATGCTCGGCCAGCTGCGCGTTTAGCTGCGAGAATCGGGCCCCGAGGGGAATCGGCACCGCTTGCTGGGCAACGATGTCGCCGGCGTCCACCGCGGGCTCGATCACGTGCAGCGTAACCCCGCTCTCACGTTCGCCTTCGCGAAACTGCCAGAACAGCGGCGTCGGGCCGCGATAAGAGGGAAGCAGCGAGGGGTGGAGGTTCAACGAGACCTCATCTGCGAGCCCGATCCAAGACGGATCGAGAATCCGCGGGAAGCACGCGACGAGGAGAACGTCGACTCCGAGCTCCTTCATGCACTCGAGGGGCGCTTCATCGTGCATGGAGGTGACATGAATCAGGCGAATCCCGTTGGCGAGCGCAACCTCGGCCCCGCTCCCCCCGAGCACCACCGGGAGCGCGCGTCGCTCGGGTTCGAACGAGGGGACGGGTGCTGCGTGCATGACGAAGCCGCACAGATTCGCATTCCCCGCGAGCAGCTTTCTCAGCACGATGGCGGAGAAGGCGCTGTCACTGCCGAGCATGAGCAGTCTCGGTTTCGGTCCGGTGTTGGTATCCAAGCTCGAGCCCCCCTTGGTTTGTGCGCAGAAGATGGTGGCTGCCACCGGCCCGGCGGTGCGCCCTCAATCGCTAGTTCGAGACGCCGCGCAAAGATACGCCTGCCAACCCGCGGCATCGATGTGTCCATCGATGGGCCCGGGGTCGCAACCGCGCGCGCGCCATCGCTCTTCCTCCTCGAGAACAACCCGCCGCGCGCTCGCGATGACCCGCTCCAGGATGTGGCTAACCACCCCCATTCCGTAGACCTCGGAGCCGATCGTAGCGACCGCCATCCCGACCACCTTCCCCGACCGATCGACGATCGGGCCGCCGCTCATGCCGGGGTGGATCGGTGCGTCCACCTCGATGGTTTCCTCGTCAGCGCGGCGAATGAAGCCGCGCACCGCCTGCGGCGTCGAACGCCCTTGCTGGAGTCGGGAAAACGGATATCCCACCACCAGGATGTCGTCGAGCTGTTCGCTTCGCATCGCGCGCGGTCTGAGCTCGAGCGCGGCGAAGCTTCGCTCGAAGTCCATGAGCTGAAACACCGCGACATCGCTCGACCCGGGGAGCGGTACCGGGACCTCGACGAATCCGAGCGGGGAGGCTACCACCTCCCGCGTGAAGCTGACCGGCGGCGCATAGACGAAATGCATTGCACGGGGCTCGAGCACGTTTCGGTACGCGTTCTCGCTCATGACCCGGGGCGCCTCGACCGACGGCTCCATCACCTGCTCGCCGGTGGTCCAGAAGCTCCACTTCACGCTGTCCTCGTTCACCCGCGCGAGACCGAGCTCGGCAAGAACCAGAAGCTCCGTTTCGTGGCGCCAGGGGAAAAGGACATGTTGCGCGGTCACCCCGACTCCCGAGGTTTCGAGCAGGAATCCGGTGCCGATGCTATTGAACGCGCGCGTCTCCCCGGTGCTCACGAGCTCGGCCTCGTAGTCGGTGCGCACGAATAGGACCGCGTCTGTCGTCGTTGCGAGCACGCGCTTGAATTTTTCCCCCTCCGGCTCGAGCGCTTCCATCCGCGACGCCACGGTGGCCGCCAGCTCCTCCTCGAGCCGCTTGAATCGCTGGTAGGCGGAGAGCAGCTTCTCGGCCACCTCCTCGCGCAAAACCGCGATGCTCGCCTGGGTCTGGGCGCTGAGGCGCTGCCGGGCGCTCGTGTCCTCATCGGAGAGCTGGGACAGGCTGACCCGGGTGCGTTCGGTGATGGCCTGAAAGCGAAGATTGAACTCCTCCCTCAGGTCGCGCTGGGAGGCTACATGCGCCGCCTTGGCCTCTCGCATTGCCTGCTCCATGGCAAGCTGCGCGGTGGCGAGACCGCGCGCAATGTCCTCCAGACGGCGCTCGGCCCGGTGCGTGGCACCCTCCGTCAGACGCAATCGAGTTTCCGCCGCGGTGAGCCGAAGCTCCGCATCGCGCAGCTCCGAGAAGACGTATGCGGTGTAGCCGGCCCCGATGACGGTCGCGACCAGGAGGGCGGTCGCCAGGAAGGATGCCCGCACCCCCCACGCCGGCAAGGGCTCCACCGTCAGGTCATAGCCGCGATGGGTGGCGCGATCGAAAACCTCCAGCCGACTCCCCGGCCGCAGGTCCTGAACGCCGTCCTCGATGGGTTTTCCGTTCACCGAGAGGGCGATGCGATCTCCGAGGCCTTCAATCGGCACCTGGGTGGAAAGCCGCACGGGCCCCCGGGCCCGCTCGAGCTCGAGCAACACCGCTGGCCCCGGTCCGCCGTCAAGGAAGAGATCGCAATCCTTGCCGTAGCCGAGACGGAACGGATGCTCGAAGTCGAACTCGTAGCGCCGGCCCGACTGGCGGTCGAGCACACGCATCCGGGCTCCCCGTCGGAGCAGGCGGGGGAGCACGATTCGTTGCCGCCCCCGAACGGGCTTTGCCGTCATCGCCTCATTTCCGAGCGAGATTGGACCGTGCGACGCTCGTAAGCGGCCTCTCGCTTCGCCCGCCGGATCCGCGATCGCCTTCCGGTAGGAATGAGGATTGCATGGAGCGCGAGGAGTATCCTCAACCCTTGTGCTCGAGCACGATACCGATGAGCTCGATGGCGATACCGGCGACGAGCAACCCGAGCCCACCGCGGGAGTCGGGGGCGAGGAACATCAGCAGGGCGCCTCCAACGACGAGTCCCCCCGCCAAGATCCGTCTCGCTTTTCGGTGGGTAGTCATGTCCGTAGGCCTTTGGCGGTGGGGCCGGGCGCGGACCGAGACTCTGCAACTTCCTTCTGGTGGTTCAATCAATCACCTCCTCACTCGGCCAGTCTTCATTCAATCCGTCCGCGGGTGATTTCATCACGAGCGTCATCGAGCCGTCACCCGATCCAGCTCGAGCCCGCGGCTCGGCCACTCGCCCCGATCATACGGCCTCTGAGCTCGACCGGCCTCCCCCTGCGGGCCGCCGTCGGCGATCGAGGTTCCTCAAGAATTTCCCCGTCGCGGCCGCTATACCAGCGACTTAGGCATAAAACGTACGCCAGACTGTGACCAGGATCGACTCTCAGGCCGACTCCAAAGTGCTGAAAAGGCTGACTCCGATTGGACAGCTGAGCCCGGACGCGATTCGCGACCTGGCGAGAAAGGCGGTGGTCAAGAAGGTGTCGGCGGGCACCCGTCTGTTCAACGCCAACGAAGTCGACGACTGGACGGTGTACGTGCTCGACGGTACCGTCGAGCTCCTGTCCGAGCGAGAAGGTCTGGAGACGGTGGTGGGAGGCACGTCTCGGGCCGAGATGCCTCTTGCGCCCCAGCAGCCCCGGCAGGTGAGCGCGCGCGCCAGGACCGACGTGGAGCTGATCCGGATTCCGTCCAGCCTGATGGAGGTGCTGCTGCAGCCTCCGGGCGGCGGCGAGAGTGAGGTTCGCGAGCTCGGGGGGGAGGACGACGAACCCGACAATCAGCTGCTCTGCGACATCTTCCAGGACTATGTGGCCGACCGCCTCGAAGTCCCGGCGCTTCCCAACGTCGCCCTGAGGATCCGAAAGGCGGTCGAGGACCCGGACGTCAAGGTCGCCGACGTGGTATCCATCGTGACCGCGGACGCCGCGATCGCCGCGCGACTCGTGCAGGTTGCCAACAGCCCCTCGTACCGCGGGCACTCGAGCGTCGCCAACTGCCGGGACGCGATCGTTCGCCTCGGGCTCGGCACCACCAAGGAGCTCGTGAGCGCGATCGCACTGAAAGGGCTGTTCCGCGCGACCTCGCCGCTCCTAAGGCAACGAATGCTCGAGCTCTGGCGCCACAGCACTCACGTTGCCGCGATAAGCACCCTGCTCGGCAAGCGCAGTCGGCGAATCAATCCCGATCTCGCGCTCCTCGCGGGTCTCGTCCACGATATCGGGGTGGTCTCGATCCTCGATCGCGCCCAGCGTTACCCAGATCTGCTCTCCGATCCGAGGCAGCTCAACCTCACCGTCGCGAAGCTACGGGCGCAGGTGAGCGCGATGATTCTACGTAAATGGGATTTTGCCGATGAGGTCGTCACCGCCGCACTGGAGGCCGAGGACTGGACCCGCGACGGGTCGGATCACCCGGACTGCGCGGACATCGTCCTCATTGCCCAGATCCTGAGCTTCGTGGGCACGCCCAGATTCGTCGAGCTTCCGCCGCTGCCGAGTCTCCCGGCGTTCAAGCGGCTCGAGCTGCAGGGGATGGGTCCGCAGGAGTGCCTCGCCCTCATCGACGAGGCGGGGAACGCGATCGCAGACCTGCATCGCGCGCTGTCCGGCTAGCCCGGATACCAGAAGTGCCGCCCCGACGAGGGCGAAGCAGGGAAGCTCCTGCACGTTGCCCTCAGGCAGTTCTGACCGCCTCGGCCGGCTCTCTCTCTCCCAGGCTGGTCAATGCGCCGGCGGGATTCTGCTCGAGCACCAGCGTGTTGAGCAGGGCGGCGGAGAAGTGCGCGGCCAGGCCAAGCATCGATTGGTCGCGGGTCGTGAACAGCTTGCCTTCTCGCTTGTTCAGGACCTCGATCACGCCCAGCGTACGGTCGCCCTCGAGCAGGGGCGCGGCCACGATGCAGCGGGTCGTGAAAGCGAGCTCGGCATCGATATCCTTGCGGAATCGATTGTCGGTGTACGGGCTGTTGACGATGGCCGGGCGCCGGTTCGCGGCCACCCAGCCTGCAATTCCGCTCCCCTCCTGAAGGCGTCGCCATCGCATGCGTTCGGTGGCGACCTCGCCGTGGGCCACCACGAAAACTAGCTCCTTCGCATCGTCGTCGACCGCAAGCAGCGAGCTGGCGGCGCCACCGGTCGTGCGCTGGGCCTGCTTGACCACCTCCGATACCAGGTCCACCACGTGCATCGGGGATGGCGGCTCGCGAATAACGCGCTCCAGGTTGCTCAGCGAGCCGACGAAATCGTGCAGCGCGGTGAGCTCCTCGCGCTGATGCCGATAGGCTTCGGCGAGTCGGGAGAGATGAAGGCGCGCGCTGTCTTCGGTTAAGGCCATGGTTCTTGGCTTCGGATAGATACCTATACGGATAATCCGGTCACGGTCGTACCGGGGGGGTTCTCGCTCTTCAGCGGGGGTGACCTCGCCCGTTCAGGCTCGACCCGCCCCCTGCTCGTCGTCTGCAACCCCCGCCCGGAGTCGCGGCAGCGCGCAACGCGAACACACCCTCAGCCGGTGGCTGAGCCCCGCGGCGTTGAGATTGCAGGCGCGGGAGGGGTCGGAGCGGCGCTCGCAGCCGCCCGATCGGTGAGCGCCGAATGGTCGCCCGCGCTCGCGATGCCTCCACGCAGCGAGTAGCTGCGAAAGCCCCATGTCCGCAGCACGAAAGCGGTCGCACGACTCAGCGCGCCGGTGGCGCAGTAGCACACATACTCGCGCTCGCGGTCCAGTTGCGCCATCGAAGCGCGCAGCAAGTAAAGGGGCATGTGCAGGCTGCCCGGAATCTGACCTTGGCACGGATCATCGAGGCTGCGGACGTCCAGGAAAGCTCCGCCCCGGCCCACGATCTCCACTGCCTCGCTCATCGGGATCTCTTCGAGGAGGGGATAGAGCAGGAACTCGGCGAAGTCCTTGCCGTTGAGTCGCATGAGAACGCCGTCGGTTTCCATGGTGACGGTGGCGCCGCGTTCCCCGCCGGTCACGAGTGCCTCCTCGCCGAACACTTCGCCGCTCTCGAGCACGGCCAGCGTGACCCGAGCCCCCGATGAGTTCTCGCGCGTCACTCTGCACTGCCCGCGCTTGATCAGGTAGTAGAAGTCGGGCTTGTCACCCTGACGAATGATGACCTCGCCATGTTTCGCGTGGCGTTCTTGCAGCCGTTGGAACAGCCCGTGCAGCTTGGCCGGTGGGATCGACTCGGAGAGCGTCGACTGGAGAATGCGGGTCATCCAGGTATCGTCGCTATGATCCTCGACGGGGTCGTTCTCGTCCGCGTCGCCGTCAATCTCGATGGAGAAATCGCAGACATCGATGCCGCCCGCTTCCTCCTCGGGCCGAGCGATGCGTCGGCGATCGAAGATCAGGACCGAGACCGCGGATCGGGACCGGGCGGTGCACGACCGGGGCTGAGAATCCGCCAGGGGGTGTTTACCCTTCGCACCGCTAGCGGAGATGCACTCCTGCCCTTCGGGTCCGCCGATGAGGTCGACCTCGCCGGAAAGGAGATACATGACCCGGTTATCGCTCGTGCCCTTTTCGAACAGCTTTGCTCCGGCCTCGTGCTTCTCGACCACCGCCTCCTTGGCGAGCTCATAGAACTGGTCGAATGATACCCCGGGCGGTGAGACCAGCCTGCGCGCGATGTCTCTCACGTCGGTGCCGAGGCTCGCGAGGGTCGTGGCGGGTTTGCTCATTGCGATCTAGTACTCCTTACACAGTGACGCACGTCGCGAAGCGCCGGGCGATGCCGGCGGGTCGGTGTCGCGAACAGACGGCCGCAATTACAATACCCAGGGCGTGGGTAGCCGGCCATGCGCAACCATCGTCCAGTACAGCGTGTAGAGCCAGGTCACGGAAACCAGGGCCAGCGAGGTCAAGGTCAGCTTGCGCTTTATCGTCATTGCCACTCTCCCGAGCTATCCGCACAGGAATATCGGCAATGGACGCAAAAGCTTGAGGTGGGATAGGCGTCGCGGTGCGCCCCTTGGCGCGGCCGGCCGGGGGAGTCCGGCTCCGAATGACTCGGCCCGCTCGCCCGGGTTCAGTCGATCAGGGCAGCAGAAATCCGTGCGCGTAGGGGTCGCGTTCGTTGATCAGCAGCGTGTTGAAGCCCGTGATTCGCGCCCAGCCCTCGACACTCGGCACGATCGCGGGGTAGCTCCCGGCCCGGGTGGCCGCGATCGCGCAGCCGTTGAACAAGCTGCCGATGATGCTCTCGTGGACGAAGGGCTCGCCTGGCTTGAGCTCCCCCCGCGCGGCCAGCTGAGCCATGCGCGCCGAGGTACCGGTTCCGCACGGCGAACGGTCGATGCCTTTGGCCCCGTAGAACACCGCGTTGCGGGCGTGCGCGCTCGGCTGGGTCGGTTTCCCGGTCCATTGCACGTGGCTCACCCCGCGAATCGTCGCATCGTCGGGGTGAACGTACTCCCCGGTCTGATTGACGCGCTCTCGCACGATGGGACTGAGGCGCTGTAGGTCGCCCGCGTTGAACTGACTCAGGTCGCGGTATTTACCCTGCGGCTCGACGATCGCATAGAAGTTGCCGCCGTAGGCGACGTCGATTCGCAGCGCCCCGAGGTCGGGCACCTCGATCTCGACGTTCGTCGAGTGCAAGAAAGCGGGGACGTTGGTCAGCCGCACCGTGTCGACGTGATCGCCGTGCAAGGCGTAATGAGCCTCGACTCGCCCGGCCGGGGTGTCCAATCGAAGGGTTCCCGGCTCGGCCGGCTTCACCAGCCCGCGCTCGATGGCAACCGTGACGGTTCCGATGGTGCCGTGCCCACACATCGGCAGGCACCCGCTCACCTCGATGAACAGAATCGCCACGTCGCAGTCGTCCCGGGTCGAGGGATACAGGATCGACCCCGACATCGCGTCGTGGCCGCGCGGCTCGAACATCAGGCCGGTACGTATCCAGTCGTGGTGGTCGAGGAAGTCCTGGCGGCGCTCACTCATGGTCGCCCCCTTGAGAGCCGGAGCCCCACCGGCCACCACGCGTACCGGATTACCGCAGGTGTGGGCGTCGATGCAAAAGAAGGTGTGGTCGGTCATCGGGGGGCTCAAAAACGATCGATTCGAAACGGTCCGAGATCGATGCTCGGGGTCTCGCCCCGCGCGAGTGCGCCGATGAGCCGGGCCGTCGTCGGTGCCTGGGTCAATCCGAGGTGCTGGTGCCCGAAGGCGTAGAGCACGTTGGCGTGATGCGGTGAGCGGCCGATCACCGGCAGCGAATCGGGCAGCGTCGGTCGATGCCCCATCCATTCCTCCCCTTGGTGGGTGTGGAGTCCCGGCACGTATTGCTGCGCGAGCCGCAGCAATGCCTTGCTGCGTCGGTAATCGGGCGGGGCATCGAGGCCCGCAAACTCGGCCGCACCGCCGATCCGAAGCCCCATTGACAGAGGTGTCATCACGAACTTGCGCTCGGCAAATATCACTTCCCGGCTCACCTCCACCCCGGGGGCGAGCAGGGTAGTGTTATACCCGCGTTCGGACTCGAGGGGAACCCGGCTTCCGAGGCTCGCCGCAAGCGGTTTCGACCACGGTCCGGCCGCCACCACGAGCTGATCGAAGCCGAGCGGCTCGATCGCGCCGCTGTGGGCCTTGGCCGGGCGGTTCCGGTCGAACGAGAAGCCCTCGACCCGGTGCCGGACGATGGTGCCACCCTCGCGCTCGAACAGCCGGGCGAACTCGACCACCACCCGATACGGGTCGCGCACATGACTCCAGTCGGGCGCCAGCACCCCGCACTTGAGCTCGGGCGAGAGCGCGGGCTCGAGCGCTCGGAGCTGCGTCGCGTCGACCGGCTCGAACCGCACCCCGTGGGCGCGCTTGGTCTCCCACTCCCAGTCGTCTCGCTGCCGGGCCGCGTTGCTCCCGTACACCGTGAGGGCACCTCGCTCGACCAGGATGTTCGCGATTCCAGCATCGCGCAGCAGCGGCTTGAGGTCGTCATAGGTCGGGCGCAGGAGCGCCGCGAGCGCGCGCGCGGCGCGCTCGATCCGCGCGGGGGTGCTCGCACGGTGAAAGCGCCATAGCCAAGGCAGGATCCGAGGCAGATGCCGCCACCGGATCGACAGAGGCCCGAGCGGGTCGAGCAGCCACCCGGGCACCCGGCGGAGCGTACCGGGCGTGGCGAGCGGCACCACCTCGGTGACGCCGATCCCGCCGGCATTGCCGAATGACGTCATGCGCCCGGGTGGCTCGGGATCGGTGACCGTGACCCGGAAGCCCGCCCGCGCAAGCTCGAGAGCGCAGCAGATGCCGATGATGCCGGCGCCGACGACGAGCACCCGTTCGCGCATCACCCCGCGGCGCGCGAGGTCAGGCCGACAGCCGTCGAACCGCCTGCTTCAGGTCGGCGAGCTGGCCTCGCGTGAGCGGCTGCACCGGTCGTCGACAGCCGCGAAGATCGTGGCCGAGCAGGTTCGCCGCCGCCTTGACGCTGGGGTTGAAAGGATGAGACCAGACGAACTGATTGAGCGGGTAGATTCGCTGCCACAGGCTCTTTGCCCCGTCGTAGTCACCGGCGCTCACCCGCCCGTAGAGCTCGACCGCTTCGCGGGGGATCGCGTTGGAGGCGCCCCAGAAGCAACCGCTCGCCCCGGCGATGAGCCCGTGGAGCATGAGTGGATCGGCCCCCACGAACACTTGTGTCCCTTGCGCGATGAGAGCCTGAAGGCGAAGAAAATCTCCGGTGCTGTCCTTTAGATAACGCACGGTGTCAATCGACTCGAGGCGTGCGATGAACTCGGGGGTGAGATCGATGCCGGTGTGTAGCGGGATGTTGTAGGCCATGATCGGGACGCGAACGACCGCGGCGAGACGCTCGTAGTGCTCGTAGACCCCATCGAGGGTGGGGCCCTCGAAGTAGGGCGGGAGAACCAGCAACGCATCGGCGCCGAGACCCTCGGCGTGCTGCGAGTGCTCGATCGTCTCCTCGGTGAGGACGGCCGAGGTGTGCACGATGAGCTTGGCCCGAGCGTCGATGCGCCGGGCAATCAGCTCCGCCACCCGCCGTCGCTCCTCCGCCCGCAGGAACGAGAACTCCCCGGTGCCGCCGCAGGCCGCGATGATGTGGACTCCGGCCTCGAGCAAGGTGTCGACGTGCTTCTCGGTTGCCGCCTCGTCTACCCGCGCCCCGTCTTCGCTGAAAATGGTGCAGATCGGAGTGCACACCCCCTTCAAGTCGGACCCCATAAGCTTTGCGCTCCGGGCTTCTACGCGGCCGCTTTCACGACCCCGAGGGCTTCATCGAGACCGCGCTCGAGCCGGTCGAAGAGCTCGTCGATCTGGGTCTCGGTGATGATCAGAGGCGGACAGATGCCGATCACGTCGCCCGGGAGCGGCCGCACGATGAGGCCGTTCTCGAGCGCCTTCTGGGCAATCAGAGTGGCCGTCTTCGGCGGGGAGGGGAAGGATCGCTTCGTCGCCTTGTCCTCGACGATCTCGAGCGCGCCGATCAGTCCGACCCCACGCGCCTCTCCGACCAGCGGGTGAGGCTCGAGGGCTTTCAACCGCTCGAGGAACCTCGGCGCCACCTCGCGGACCTGACCGACGATGTCGCGCTCCTCGTAGATCTTGAGGGTCTCGAGGGCGACCGCGGCGGACACCGGATGCCCCCCGTAAGTGTGGCCGGTGCCGAGCGAGCCGTGCTTCCGGGACTGCGCCACGAACACTCGATAGATCTCGTCCGATATCATGACGGCGGCAATCGGGAGGTATGCCGACGAGAGCGCCTTGGCGCAGGTGACGATGTCCGGCTTGATGTGATACGTCTGGGAGCCCCACAGGTTGCCGGTACGCCCGAATCCACAGATCACCTCGTCGGCGATCATGAGCACGTCGTGCTTCCTGAGCACCGGTTGAATCCGGTCGAAGTAGGTTGCGGGAGGAATCATCACCCCGCCCGCTCCCATGACCGGCTCGGCGATGAACGCGGCCACGGTATCGGGGCCTTCCTCCACGATCAGCGCATCGAGGTTCCGAGCGAGGCGCGCGGCAAAGTCCTCTTCGCTCTCGCCGGGCTCGGCGTAACGGTAATGGCAAGGTGTATCGGTCTGGCGAAATTGCTCCAGGGGCAGGTCGAAGTCATTCTGCATGAGGGGAATGGCGGTCAGGCTGCCCGCCGCGATCGTGACCCCGTGGTAGGCCCGCCGGCGAGAGATTACCTTCTTCTTCTCCGGCTTCCCGCGGCCGTTGTTGTAATACCAGGTGAACTTGATGGCGGCATCGACCGCCTCCGATCCGGAGTTGACGAAGAACGCCTTGGCCAAGGGCGCCGGGGCGATGCTGATGAGGCGCTCGGCAAGCTCGATGACCGGTTCCGCGGCCCGGTGGGCGAAGCTGTGGGAATACGGGAGGGTCTTCAGCTGGCGGGTCGCCGCCTCGATCAACCGGGGCTCGCTGAAGCCGAGCGCGGTGCACCACAGTCCCGCCAGCCCCTCGATGTATTGCTTACCCTCGTCGTCCCAGACGTAGATGCCCTCGCCGCGGGTGATCACGTGCGGTCCGCGTTCCTCGTGCAGCGCGAGGTTGGTATAGGGGTGCAAGTGGTAGGCGATATCGCGGGCTGCGAGAGAGTTCGGGGCGTAGGTCATGCGGGTCTCCCGTGAGCAGTCAAAGGCGGGCTCGATCGCTCCGGTGCGCCGCCGGTCGTGGAGTATACACCCAACCCCGGTTCCCACGGTTTGTCGCGCGCGGTGGCGAGCCTGGTGCTCGCGACGGCTGTGATATCATCGGCGGGTCACCTCGAGGTGCTGAAGTCGATGGTGGCTCGCATCGGTCTCCTCGCATCGTGACGTTGTGAACCCCGTCAGGCCCGGAAGGGAGCAGCGGCAGCAGCGGGAGCGAGTGCCGGGGGAAGGCTGGTGCGAGCTGCCACCCTCGGAGCGCATCAAGCGGGCAACAGGGGCGCCGCGGTCGTAAGCGGATCGGACCGGTCGTCGCTATGCAGGAGGTCGAGCCGCGTCGTTCGCCTTCGGCCGGTGCGCGATGCCGCCGGACAGGGGGGTGAGCTCGCGGCCAGACGATCCGGGTCGGCGCGCGGGAGACACCGAAGCGTTTAATGAATAGTATTCCGGCACGGTCGCACCAGTCCTTTTCACCATGAGCTACCAGGTCCTCGCGCGCAAGTGGCGTCCCCGTGACTTCGAGCAGATCGTGGGACAGACGAACGTCGTGCAGGCTTTGGTCAATTCGCTCGACTCCGGGCGTCTGCACCATGCCTACCTTTTCACCGGAACTCGAGGCGTCGGCAAGACCACCCTGGCGAGAATCCTCGCCAAGTGCCTCAACTGCGAGTCGGGAGTATCTTCACGGCCGTGCGGGTCGTGCGGCGCTTGCCGCGAGATCGACGAGGGCCGATTCATGGACCTGATCGAGGTCGACGCGGCGTCGAGAGCCAAGGTCGACGAGACCC
>JBFHLI010000034.1:0-19661 GCA_041594935.1 Gammaproteobacteria bacterium
AAACAAATTGCGCCGCGCTCGGGCCGCCCAAAACGGTTCGTTTTCTCACCCCTCTCAAAAGCTTAGTGACGAGCGGCGAGGCGCCTTGGTGAAATATCCAGGTTAGCCGCTGCGTCGCGAGCACTCACTTCGGAACTGGCAGAGGTGGTTCGGGGCCTGCGTTGCCGCGGCAGGGCCGCCGACGACTACGTCAGCGGGGCAGTGGAGTCCGACGCGGCGAGACTTGCGAGGTAGCGTTCCAGCTTGTCAGAGTCTCGGTCTGGAAACTCTACGAACTGCAGACCGATCAGGTGCTCGTCGCCATAGTCGCACAGATAGGCCATCTGACACTGGACACGGCTTGGGCCCTCGTGCGGCAACGCAACGGTCACCAGCAGTGAGCCCGAGTCGAGATCGGATGCGATCAGGGGGATGTTCATGCTCGGAAAGGCAAGCTGCAGTCCGAGGAGCGACAGGTTGCGGGTGCTTGCCGGCAGCCCGCGTACCTGGGCTGGAAGGGCCACCGGGTATCTCGAGTGCTTGCGGTTGTCGGCTTGGCACGGGGCGGTGAGGGTGGTCATGAGCGTTTCTTTGGCCCGGTGGTCACGTATGGTGTCCAGCCCGGGTATCGGTCGCGGCCGGCGGTGACTTTAGCCCCGAGCCCCCAGGGCCGGCGGTGGACGGCGGTAGAGCGCGGTGCGACGGTGAGCTTAGAATGCGCCTGGACGCGAGGATACTGACGATGACGACCCCACCGCGGGTGCGATTCCCGCTCAACTTCCACGGGCGGTCGTGAAACTCCTCGTTGCGCTCGGCATTGCAGGGTTGCTGGTGGGAGCCGGTCTGTTTGCGGCCTGGGACGAGCCGCTCAGCCCACAGGCGGCGGCGTGGCTCGAAGAGCCCTATCGAAGCTTGAAGGCCGAGCGTAACGCCTACTTTTCCATGATGGGCTTTTTTGCCGCGCCGAGCGACGATCCGTTCGAGGTCGGGCGGCAGCGGGTCAAGGCCTACGAGCTTGCTCTTGCCGAGCAGGCCGATGGGAGCACGCTCGCGTTCGACGACTATCCGGCGCATCGCCGGATGGCGGTTGCGACGGATCTTGGCTCGCTGTGCCAGGCGGAGAGAACGTCGTGCCTGCACAAGATGGCGGCGCAGTCGGACACGATCGGTTCCATCCGTGAGCGCCACCGGGTCTTGCTCGATCGATACCTCCGACTCCACCAACTCCAGCGTTTTGCGACCACCGCCACTCCGAGCGTCAATGAGCCGCGCATACCCTACGGGATCATCATGGGCATTCATCGCCTCAACCTCGCGCTTCTGGGCCGGGATTTCATGGCCGGCCAGCCCCTCAAGGCAACCCGCGCGCTCCTCGATGACATCAGGTTCTGGCGCCTCGTTCTGGGTCATGCAGATCAGATGGATCTAAAAGTTGCCGCCTTGAGGATGCTGGCGAGCGGCTTGCATCTGTTCTCGGAGTTCCTTGATTCGAAAGACTTTCCCCATGCCCACCTGACCGAGTTCGAAGACGGTCTCCGGCCTATGGAGGTCCGGGAGTACTCGGCCGAAGTAGCGATCCACCGGGAGTTCCGGTCCACGGCGAGATATCTGCTCACCTTCAGCGGTTCCGATGGGGTGTTCGATTCGCGCGTGCCCGATTGGATCATGCGCCCGTTGTACAAGCCGAGGGCGACGGTCAATCGAATCCTCCCTCGGTTTCGGCGGAGCGCCTTTCTTGCAGCCCTCGACGGACCGGAGTTCGCGCGGGAGTGGGCGGTACCGGCTTCCGGGCGGTCGAACTTCCTGGCGTCCATGCTCAATCCGATCGGGTCCGTGATGGCGGACGTCATCACGCCGGGATTCGCACCTCACCTCGCGGCATTGCATGACGGCGTGGGGTTGGTGCGCCTTGTCGAGCTCAAGGTGATGATACGGACCAGCAAGGTTCAGCCCGAGAGCATTCCTGGCTTTCTGTCGGAGCGGCGCGCGAGTCAGCGCGATCCGTACCGGGGCTCGCCGATGACCTGGGATCCTCGCCGTCAGGTCATCTCCTTCGAGGGATTGAGCGAGGACGATTATTTGCAGGAGCTGCCGGTTCCGTTCCTTTGATATGACCCTTCCTCGGCCGCGTCCGCATCGACTTGGTGGCTGAGGCAGGGTCTCACTGAGATTCGAGCACCTCTAGCAGCTCTGTTCGCGGCTCGTGAAGTGAGCGCTGCAGGGCTTCGGCCGCCTCGCGTGCGGGAAATGCTTGTTCGGATGCGAGCAATGGTCCCAGGATCTCGCGGGATCTGTCCGCTTCGCCCGCGCGCGCGAGGCCGGCGGCGAGGTGATAGGAAATGTCGGGGTTCTCCGGGGCCTGGCGACGCGCCTTCTCGAGTAGGGTCAATCCCTGCTCAGTCTTGCCCGCTTCCACTAGCAGCCAGCCGTAGGTGTCGGCAACTTCGCCGCGCTCGGGCGAGGCCTCGTAAGCCCGGCGGGCGAGATCGAGCGCACGCTCGTCGTGCTCGTCAAAGTAGAGCCAGGCCAAGTTGTTCAACCCGAGCACGTGAGCCGGCGCATGCTCCAATAGCTGCTCGTACTCCTCGCGCGCCGCCTCGGTCCGGCCGAGGCTGTGGTAGCTGCTTGCAAGGGCGGCCCTCACCTGCACATCGTCGGGGTGGCCGACCAGCCATTGACGCAACGTCTCCAGTGCGCCGGGAATGCCTTCCACGGCTCGCCGTACCGAGGCGATCTTGATCACGAGTTCGCTGCTCGGGGTGAGCGAGAGCGCCTTCGCGTACGCGAGCTGTGCCTCGTTGAAGCGGCGCTGGTGAACCAGGATGTCGCCTTCCAGAATGAAGCCCTCCGCCCGCTGCGGGTGCTCCACCCGAAGCTCGCCGGAAATCCGGGAGGCAGTCTCGAAATCCTCGGTGGTGAGGGCAACGGCGCCGAGGCTGGCCTTGGCCGGGATAAGGCCCGGCTCACGATCGAGGGCCGACCCGAATGCGGCGCGGGCGCCCTCGAAGTCTCCGGACCGGGCGAGGGCGAGCCCCTGGAAGTAATGTGAGGCCGCCAACTCCGGTTGCTCGGCAATCAGGGACCCGAAGGTCTCGGCCGCGCCGGGCGCGTCTCCAGCAACCAGCTTGGCCCGACCCAGGATCAAAAGGGTGCCCGGCTCATCGGGTGCCAGATCTTGCGCTTCCTTAGCGACTTCCAGCGCGCGGGCGGCGTCGGCTCGCGCCAGGTAATGGTTGGCAAGTAGTCGGCGAACATTCAGCGCGCGCGGATTGAGTCTGCGCGCAAGCTCCAGATGCTCCGTCGCCGCCCCGACATCGCCCCGCCCGAGCGCGATCTGCGCGAGGCCGGTCAAGGCTCGGTATTCGCCGGGATCGTGCTCGAGAACCTTTTCATAACGCGCGATTGCCGCCTCCTTATCACCCTTGCCTAGGTCCATTCGGGCAAGATTGAGGGCCGGCGTGACGTAGTCGGAATCGAGGGCAAACGCGCGCTCGAAGTGTTTGCGCGCACCCGCAATGTCTCCCTGAGCCTCGAGGGCAACCCCGATCAGGTTCAGTGGCACCGGATTACTGGCATTGTTACGGGCGAGACGTTCTGCCACCGCGAGCGCTTCGTCAAACCTGCGCTCGCGCAGGTGCACGAGTGCGATTAGATAATCGGCGCGCGAGAATTCCGGATCGAGCTCCACCACCGACTGCAGCTCGGTCATTCCGGCGTCCGAATTACCCGAGGCCAGGTGGCTCAGCGCGAGCTGCGTCCGGATTTCCGAAGCGTCCGGCTGCTGCGTTGCCGCCTGCTCGTAGTACTGCGTCGCGGCGGAGAAGTCTCCCTTGGCGAGGTAGGCGTTGCCGAGAAGGCTGAGCGCCAGGGCGTCGATGTGAGCGTTATCGACGAACGGCCGTAGTCGCTCGATTGCCTTGTCAGGCTCGCGTCTTTGCAGGTGGATGGCCGCGAGCAGCTTGGTCGCCGGAATGCTGGTCGGGACAAGAGCAAGGTATCGGGTAAGCAGCTCGTCGGCCTGCTCGAGGGCTTGACGCTCATAGCTGATCGATCCGAGCAAGAGCAGGCTATTAGCGTGATTGGGGGCCACCCGGAGCACTTCTCGCAATGCCTCGGCCGCCTCGTCTACGTTGCCCTTCTGCCGCTCCGCGACTGCGCGCAGGTAGTTGGCAACCGGGCTGCCTTTGGGCTGCAGCGCCTCGATCTGCGCGAGGGCGTCGTCCGTCCTTCGCTGGGCCAAGAGCGCTCGGGTCACGCCAACTGTTCCCGCGAGATTCTGTTCCGAGGCCTCCAGCGCTCGCTTGAAGGCTCGTTCCGCATCCACGTAGTGACCGGTCGCCAGCTCCAGCTCGCCCCGGAGCAACCAGCTGGGCAGCTCGTCGTCGGCAGTGCCTGACAAACTTTCGAGCTGCCGGCGAGCTTCCTCGTTGTCGCCAAGCCGGAGC
Organism: Gammaproteobacteria bacterium; assembly: GCA_041594935.1. Taxonomy (GTDB): domain Bacteria; phylum Pseudomonadota; class Gammaproteobacteria; order HK1; family HK1; genus JBFHLI01. The sequence goes on from JBFHLI010000034.1 coordinate 4,425, forward strand.
GCCGCTTGAGCCAAACCCCGCCGGGCATCAGGATGGTCCGGGATGAGGACCAGGACTTCGCGAAATGCCGCCGTCGCCGACTCGAGCTCTCCGAGCGCGAGAAGCGCTTCTGCGCGGATGGCTCTTAGCGATACGCTCGGAGCGTCGAGCGCGGTGACCTGGCCGATCACCTCACGGTACTTGCCTTCGAGGAGCATCGACCGCAGCAGCGCCCGGCGCAGCTCCTCACCCTGTTTGCCCAGGTGCCGCGCATGCTCGAGCTCCTTGCCGGCGGACGCGCCATCTCCCAGGTCGAGGTAGCTGAGCCCTATCAGCCAGCGCGCCTCCATGTTCTCAGGATTCTGGGTCAGTGCATTCTTCAGCGCGATGATGGCAGAGCGCACTTCTCCGCGGGCTCGAAAATCGCGGGCGGCGGAGATTAGCTCGGCGGGGTCGTCGCGGCTGATCCGGCCATCGAGGACAACGGCGCCGGCGAGCCCCAATCCGGCGAGCAGCCCCATGCCGAGTAGCCAGTACCGCGGTCGGCGGTACCATCGCCTGCGTCGGTGTCGGCGGTGTCGATGGGGCCGATAATGATTCGCCATAGAACCGCTAGCGTCGCTCAGAAGGGCGTGAGTCGAGGCGAGGCCAACCCATCCTCGTTATCGGCCTCGGACAGGGGTCAATTGATCTTGAAGGTCGTTTCCCCGTGCTCATCGAACAATCGCAGTGCTGGTTCTTCGTCCTCGGTAAGCTCGAGGCTGGCGCGAGTCTGTCCGGACTTGTCGGACAGGTCGATGAACGGCGTGTCGTCAAAACGCATTCCCAGCGACATCCGTGGCTTGCCGTGGCTGTCGAGAAGCTGTAACACTGGAACGCGAGAGTACATCCGCAGAAACAGTCTCGCATTTCCATCCTTGTCGAGAAGCTTGAGCTCACGCGACTCCATCATGGTCTGCTTGATGATGGTGCTACCGCTGATCACTTGGTCGAACGCGAGATAGCCGACGACCAGCACGAGCATCACCAGTGCCAGCTTCATGCGGAAGTTCTGCCGTTCGAGGCGCTCCATGCGCCGCTCGATACCATTCGTTGAGCGCGGTGGCTCTGGCGACTTGTCGCCGGACGCCCCGCGGTCCAGATGCATGAACTCGAGCGAATCCGGTCGAACTGCCCGCAGCTCGCCGTGGACTCTTGCGTCTTCCTGTATGCCCGATTGTTCGTCGGGGTCGGCGGGAGGGAGCCGCCCGGCCGCGGCATTCAGGTCTGAGGACCGCTGACTCATCCGGGATCCCGCAGGAATTCAGCCGCGCCCTCGAATGAAGGGACGCTCGGGTTCGCCTCCAATGCATTCGTGCGGCTCGACGCCGCGGGAAACCCTTTTCGGTGGGGCAACGGACGATTGGTCACGGGGCGTTCGTGCTCCAAGGCTCTGGGCTGCAAGTAGGGCGTACAACAATGATGTCATCGGCCCGAGGCTCCGTAGTCTATAGAAGAGAAGCTGGCACTGGGAAGGAATGGGGTACCGAAATGAGACTTGGTTCACACTTGAAAAAAAAAGGCGGTCCGGTTGAACCGCCTCAAGTCAAGGGCCTCCGTGGAGGGGGCCTTCGAGGGGAACTGGAGATCGCTCCCGTCTCACGTCTGTGACTCTTCGTAAGCAAGGATGATGCCAGTGGATATATTTTTCTCTTAAAAACAGTTTGTTAACACGGATTCGGAGATTCCTTCGAGCAGCGCAAGGAACAAGATGTAAAGAATTCCGACAAGAGTCCTCGCGAAGTTTGCTCGGACGGGGCGGGGCGAAGTGGGTGAAGGCCGACTTAACCCGGATATCTCACCAAGGCGCCTCGCCGCTCGTGACTAAGTTTCTGTGAGCGATGAGAAAACGAACCGATTTGGGCGGCCCGGGCGCGGTGCAATTGGTTTCCGCGGCAAGTCTACCCGGTCGCTGGCTCGGCAATGCGTGCCCGGACTTGGGCTTCGCCGAGCGATAGCTAGGGCTATCCCTTGCGCTCCAGCCCGGCGTCCAGACTCGCCTATCCGTCGCCATCGTCCCGGGTTCTTGGTGAAATATCCGGGTTAACCTGGATATTTCACCAAGGCGCCTCGCCGCTCTTCACTAAAGCTTCTGAGAGCGATGAGAAAACGAACCGTTTTGGGCGGCCCGAGCGCGGTGCAATTCGTTTCCGCGGCAAGAACATACGGGCGCTGGCTCGGCTATTCGTGCCCGGACTTGGGCTTCACCCAAGCGATAGCTACGGCTATCCCTTGCGCTCCAGCCCGGCGCACAGACTCGCCTATCCGTCACCATCGTCCCGGGTTCTTGGTGAAATATCCGGGTTAATCGTGTCAGGGCCGGGACTTCCCGGCCCGAAGAAGCGCCAATGACGCGAAATGGCTCTTCGGCTCGTCCGAAGCTCAGGTCTCGGCCCTGCGCTCAACCCGTGGCCGCTCCCCGAAATGGGCTCGGTAGCGCCGGATAAAGTACGCACTCCGCGCAAAACCGACCGCGCGGGCCACCTCGTCGAGTGTCATCACGGTTTCCTCCAGCAAGCGCCGGGCGTGCGCGAGACGTAGGCCGGCATAGAATGCACGTGGCGAGCGGCGGCAGTGCTCCTGGAACAGTCGTTCGAGCTGTCTCATCGACAGACCGACCCGGCGCGCAATCTCCGCGCAGGAGAGCGGGCGTTCCAGGTTTGCCTCCATGATGCCGATCGCCGACCCGGTCGGTGGGGAGCAGTCGGCTAACCGCGCCCTTTCCTGCATTCGCCGCCGGTCGGGCGAGCCGCGGACCCCGGCGCGTTCGAGCCGGCCGGCGACGCGTCGAGAGAACGTTGGTCCTTCGTCGCGCCCGATCAGCTCGAGCATAACCTCCATCGTCCCGGCTTCGGTGCGAGCGCTCAGGCGATTCCTCTCCACTTCGAATGCTGAATCGCTCCACACGACCCGAGAAAAGCGAGCCTCGAGCTCGGCCTGGTGAACGGTGCTGCGAGTGCACCGTACACCATCCACTAATCCCGCGGCGGCGAGGAGGCCGGTTCCCGCGTCCACGCCTGCAATCGGGATCGCCCGGTTGGATTGACGACGAAGCCACCGGATTGCTTCGGGCGCGAAGTCGATTGACCCATTGGACGCGCCGAGCACGAACGCGGCACCGAGCGGCGGCTCAGCGCCAAGCGCGTGATGGGGAAGGACCTCCACCGCCTCTGCGGCCCGCACCGGTTTACCGTCGAGGCTGAGGACGAGGACGCGATAGAGTTCCTTGTCAGCCAGCCGGTTGACGCAGCCCACGATGTCGAGAACGGCGCTCAGGGTCGCGATTCGAAAGTCGGGGGCGACCAGCAATCCGACCCGTTTAGGGAGACTGAGCTCGAGCTGTCGATCCATTCGAGTTCGGCCCATCTAAGCTACCCTCGCGCCTCAGTCATGAGCCCCAACACCGCTTGGGGGGCGCAAAGCCCGGCCAAGTGGCGCTCTCATCTTCTCGTGGCAGCCTCAAGTCCCTCGACCCGCATGCCATGACGAAGTCCACTCACACTCGATTGCGTGTCGCCGGTGCGACTACTGCTTAACGCAATGCCGAGGTGAGGGTGTATCTTATCGCGTGAGTGCCTCCGAGATCGGTCGCGACCGCGATCTCGTGAGGGTTGAGGAAACTCCGACTTGAACGGATTCGACTCATGGACAAGATCGGTGGTGCGGAAAATCTCCTGCGGGTCTGCGAGCCCGCGGGATTCGACGAGGTCGGGCCGATCGAGCTCGTGTTGCTCAGGGGCCCGCACGAGGCGTTCCGCGACGAGGAGACGGTGGCGGCGCAGTGGCGGAGTCTGAACTATCCGGCCGCGCCGGAGCTCGATGCCGCGATCCGGGAATTCGAGCAGTTTGTCGAGGCGATCGAACACGCCGGGGCTCGGGTCATAGTTCTTCCTGGAGTGGAGGGCCTGAGCCTCGATGCCATTTATGTGCGCGACGCGGCCGTCGTAGTACCGGGAGGCATGGTGCTCGGGTCGATGGGCAAGGCGGCCCGGGAGGGGGAGCCGGGGGCGGCCGAGTCAGCTTTTCGGTCGCTCGGCATACCGGTCCGCGGGTGGATTCGGGAGCCCGGGCGGCTGGAAGGCGGCGACCTCGTGTGGCTCGACGAGCGAACGCTCGTGGTGGGGGAAGGTTACCGGACGAACCGCGAAGGTATCGCCCAGCTCGCTCAGCTGGTGGGACCGGAGATCCACCTGGAGGTCGTGCCTCTGCCCCATTGGCACGGGCCGGATGACGTATTTCATCTCATGTCGGTGCTGAGCCCGATCGATCGGGACCTGGCGCTCGTGTACTCGCCGCTGATGCCGGTTCCATTCCGCCAGTGGCTGCTCTCCCGGGGCATCACGCTGGTAGAAGTGCCGCACGACGAGTTCGAGAGCATGGGTGGCAACGTGCTGGCCCTCGCTCCCCGCCGCTGCCTGATGCTCAGCGGAAATCCGGGTACCCGCGCGGCGCTAGAGGCCCACGGGGCACACGTTCACGAGTACGAGGGGCGTGAGATCTCCGCGAAGGGCGCGGGCGGCCCCACCTGTTTGACCCGTCCGGTGCGCCGCGGCTGAGCCCTCGCTTGCTTCGCCTCATCTCTCCCATTAAGGTACCCGGGAAACGGGTGGCGGTTGCCCCCAGTGGGCCGTGAACTAGCCGAACGGCGGTCGTCGAGCCCGCGGAATGGAATAACGAAGCGGTAGAGACTATGGGACAGCCGACCGAAGCTCTGGTGGTGAATGACTTGCACAAGAGCTTCGGTAGCCTGGAGGTGCTGAAGGGCATCTCGCTGCGGGCGAATGAACAGGACGTGGTCTCGATCCTCGGCAGCAGCGGCTCCGGCAAGAGCACCTTTCTACGCTGCATCAATCTCTTGGAGACTCCCAATTCGGGCGAGGTCTACGTGCACGGGGAGCTCATCAAGATGACCCGGAGGCCCGGAATCGGCCCGGTCCCCGCGGACAAGAAGCAGGTGCAGCGTATTCGCTCTCGCCTGACGATGGTGTTCCAGCAGTTCAATCTGTGGTCTCACATGACGGTGCTCGAGAATGTCATCGAGGCACCGATCCACGTGCGCAAGGTGCCCCGGGCGCAGGCAGTCGAGCAGGCCGAGTCGGTTCTCAATCGGGTCGGAATGTATGAGCGTAAGGATTACTATCCCGCCCACCTCTCAGGGGGGCAGCAGCAGCGGGCCGCAATTGCCCGGGCGCTCGCCATGGAGCCGGAGATGATGCTCTTCGACGAGCCCACCTCGGCCCTCGACCCCGAGCTGGTGGGGGAGGTGCTAAAGGTGATGCGAAGCCTTGCGGAGGAGGGGCGCACCATGCTCGTCGTGACCCACGAGATGGGCTTTGCCCGGGACGTATCGAGCCGGGTGATGTTTCTCCATCAGGGTTTGGTGGAGGAGGACGGTCCACCCGATCAGGTGTTCGACCAGCCGAAATCGGAGCGCTTCCGGCAGTTTCTAGCCGGGACGCTCAAATAGGATTCCGGGTAGGGAAGACTGAACCAAGCGCGGGGACTACTCCGCGCGATGCGTTTGATGACCGGTAAAATCGATGGGAGTGATCAAGATGAGAAGACTGGCAGCAGTAGCATTGACGGCGGTTGCTCTGGCGTTTGCGGCCAACGGCCTCGGCGCCAAGGAATGGAAGAAGATCCGCATCGGGGTGGAGGGTGCCTATCCGCCATTCAGCTCGGTGACCGCGGACGGAAAGCTCGTTGGATTCGACATCGATATCGCGCAGGCGCTGTGCGACGAGATGGGCGCCAAGTGCACCCTGGTCCAGCAGGACTGGGACGGAATCATCCCGGCATTGCTGGCGCGCAATTACGACGCCATCATCGCCTCCATGTCTATCACCGAAGAGCGCAAGAAAAAGGTGGCGTTCACCAATAAGTACTACCATACCCCGGCGAAGTTCGCCCGCAAGAAGGGGTCCGGCATCGAGATCTCCATGGCGGGGCTGAAGGGCAAGACCGTCGCGGTTCAGCGTGCGACCACCCACGACAACTTCGTCACCGGTGAGTTCGGCGACGAGGTCAACATCAAGCGATATGCCACCCAGGACGAGGCCTATCTCGATGCGGTGGCGGGAAGAGTCGACCTCCTGCTCGCCGACTCGGTCGCCATGAGCGACGGTTTCTTGATGACGGACCAGGGCAAGGACTGGGAGTATGTCGGCCCGGGCTTCAGTGAGCCCAAGTATTTCGGTGAGGGAGCCGGCATCGCCGTCCGCCAGGGTGACCAGGATCTTGTGGAGCAGCTCAACGCGGCCATCGCCGCCATCCGGGCGAACGGCACCTACGACAAGATCAGCGCCAAGTACTTTACGTTCGACGTCTACGGGGACTGACGGACCACTGCATGGCATGACCGGGCTATGGCCACCGTCTGTGACGAGACGGTGGCCGTGCCGGTCGGCCGATCCGGAGGGGACGTTCCATGCTGGATCTTCACGGCTACCTGCCGTTCATTCTCAAGGGGATGGTCCTCACGGTGGAGGTGGCGCTGCTGTCGCTCGGCATCGCATTCGTGCTCGGCATGATCGGGGCGGTCGCCAAGCTCTCTAGCTCGAAGATCGCGCAGACCATTGCCGGCGTCTACACGACCCTCATTCGGGGCATTCCCGATCTCGTTCTGATGACGGTCATCTTCTTCGGAGGCCAGATTCTGGTCAATGACCTGGGGGCCCAGCTCGCCGAGCTCAGTGAGCTCTGGGGATGGATGACCACCGATTCCGATGGGGACGCGGTGCCCTTGATCGGCTGGGACTACGTGGACGTGAGTCCCTTCATCGCAGGCGTGCTCACCATCGGCTTCATTTTCGGGGCCTACATGACCGAGACGTTTCGCGGCGGCATCCTGGCCGTGTCGCGGGGTGAAATCGAGGCGGGCCACGCGTACGGTATGACGCCGGCGCAGGTGTTCTTTCGGATCACCTTTCCCGCGATGATGCGCCATGCCTTGCCCGGTTTCGGCAACAACTGGCTGGTGCTGGCGAAGACCACCGCGCTGGTGTCGGTGATCGGGCTACAGGACATGGTCTACAACGCGGGTCAGGCCGGGGGCGCCACCCGTGAGCCCTTCACCTTCTACCTGGTGGTGGCGCTGTTGTTTCTCGCAATCACCGGCCTATCGGATATCGGCATGCGCTGGCTCAACCGGAGGTACAGCGTCGGCGTCAGGAGAGCCTGAGCGGTGGACTTCGCGGTCATCATCGAGAATCTGCCGCTGTACTTCCGGGGCCTGTGGGTGACGTTGCAGCTCGTGGCGCTATCGCTGGTGGCCGGGCTTGCGCTGGCGCTCCCGATCGCATTGCTCGCGACTGCGCGCAACCCGCTGATCTCTTTCTGGCCCAAAGCCTATATCTACTTCTTCCGCGGCACCCCGCTGCTGGTGCAGATGTTCATGATCTACCACGGGGCGGGACAGTTCGAGTGGCTGCGGGAAAGCGTTGCCTGGGTGGTGCTGAAGGAGGCGTACTGGTGCGCGTTGATTGCCTTCGCCCTCAACTCGGCCGGTTACACGGCCGAGATCTTGCGCGGTGCGATCGAGCAGACGTCTTTCGGTGAGGTCGAGGCGGCCAAGGCGTACGGCATGTCCACGCGGACTCTTTACCGGCGCATCATCCTGCCCAGCGCGTTCCGCCGTGCCCTGCCGGCTTACGGTAACGAGGTCATCTTCATGCTGCACGGCAGCGCGCTGGCCGGGGTCATCACCATCGTCGACCTCTTCGGCGCCGCCAAGATCGTCAACTCGAGACACTTCGTGCCTTTCGAGTCGTTCATCAGCGCGGGCGTCTTCTACCTCGCCCTCACCTTTCTCATCGTGTGGGCTTTCAAGCTGTGGGAGAAGCGCTGGCACGCGTACATGCGCCCGCGCGAAGATACATCAAAGCCGAAATCCGAAGACGCGGTGACCGCCTGAAACGCGCGGGCAAGCACCCCGCCCACGTTCGCAAGGTCAGCGCACAGGCTCTCGTTGAGCCGTCAGTACGGCGACCAATCGGCGCTCTCTGCGCCCGGAAATTCCTCTGCGGGAACGCGGCCCTTGTCGCGGGGATACCAGCCCAATGAGTGTCCGTGGCCGGTGTAGCCAACCAGGCGCTGCACTCGCTCCGGGAAACCGGCCACGATGTGGCGAGGAATGGTCAGGTATTGATTGACCTCCTGGCGCAGCCAGCCGAGGCTGTAGGTGTTGATGAGCCCGGCGCGCGGCCGATTGCTCTCGTTGGCACCGCCGCCGTGCCACACCGATCCCAGATAAAAAAGTGCCGAGCCCTTTCCCATCGGTGCCTGCACCACCTCGTCCTCGTCACCGGGCGCGCGCGACGCGAACCAGCGGTGGCTCCCCGGCACCACCCGGGTCGCGCCGTTCTCGAGGGTGAAATCCTCCAGCGCCCACATCACCGATACCTGCAGCTCGAGCCCGGGGATGCGGACCGGATAGATGGAATCATCTCGGTGCAGTTGCTGGGCAGACTCACCCGGATGAATCTCGATCGCGGTGCAGCTCCCGATGCGGTAGCAAGCGCAGTGGGGTAACAGGAGGGCGTCGAGGATCGCGAGCATTCCCGCATGACCGACGATATCCACCGATGCGGCTGAGATGTCGAGCACGCTGTTGACGCGCAGGGTCCGATAGCCGTTGAAATCGCTTTCGCTGGACCGACCGACGGCGTCGAACCGAGGCCGCAGGTCGTCACGCACCCGGTCCGCGACCTCGTCGTCGACATAGCTCTCGACAATCGCCGCTCCGTTGGACCGGATAGCGGCGAGCACAGATTCGGGGGGGGCATCGGCTGAGAAACGCTCGAGCATCATGGATCACACTTTAGCTCAATCCGAAACGCCAGAAATTGATCAATCCAACCGCGAGATCAACAGACACCCTTTTGCCGCGGGCCTGATGATAAGTGCGGCACCGGGGGGGCGCGAGCTCGCTCGGACGGACCATCAGCTGCCTGGCTTCCTCGTCTCCTCGATCAGCGCGCGCGCGAAGCGCTTCACCTCGGTGTCGTAGAGAGCAAGCTTGCCCCCGGTGGCGATCGCGGACATCGCAATTCGGGTGATCAGCAAGATCAGCATGATCGCGATGAACCAAGCGAAGAAGTAGGAAAGGCTGATGTTGTACTGCTCGCTCGCCGGCGGCGCCGGCGCTGCCTGCAGTCCGGTCGAGGCTCCACCCGAGGACGGTTCGTCGCTCGCGAGAGCGGCGGGGGCCGATTCGCGCCGCGGGGGTGAGATCGCCCGGTCGATGTTCGAACCCCGCTCCACCGCCCGCGCGAAGGCCTCGATTCGCTCCGGATATTTGTACAGCGACCACGCTTCCATGAGGACCAGGATGGCAACCGCTAGCCCCGCCACGAGCAGGACCACCCCGACCAGTCTGACAAAAATGCTCATCACGTTCGTTGCCCTCGATTGCGCGCCGGGAGCAGGGTCCGGCTCGTCTCGATCGTAGTAACCCATCAGCCGTGGTGAAGGAACTTCTTGACGGTGCGCACGACGTGGTCGACATCGTCGCTGGAGACATCGAGGTGAGTCACCAGCCGAATCGGTTCGCCCTCGCTCATCCGGATCCCGTTATCTTCGAGGTGGCGCAGCAGCCGCGGCATGATCGTGCGATCCACCGACAGGAACGCCATGTTGGTCTGTACGGATCGTGGGTCGATCTTCAGTTTCTCGACGTCGGCCAGGCCATCGGCGAGCGAACGCGCATTATGGTGATCTTCCTCGAGTCGCTCCACGTTTCTTTCGAGCGCAAAAATCCCGGCGGCGGCAACTATTCCGGCCTGACGCATGCCGCCCCCGAGCACTTTCCGCCATCGCCGCGCGCGTTTCACGACCTCTGCGCTTCCGCATAGGACCGAGCCGACCGGGGCGCCCAGTCCCTTCGACAGACAGATTGAGACGCTGTCGAAGTGCTCCGCGATGGCAGTGATCGGCACCTTCAGCTTGACCGCAGCATTGAAGGCCCGAGCCCCGTCGAGATGCAATGCGAGACCACGATCCCTCGCGAGCTCGGCCGCCCGCTCGAGATACTCCAGGGGCAAGATCTTGCCGGCCTGGGTGTTCTCGAGACAGAGCAGACGGGTGCGTGCGAAGTGAGGGTCGTCGGGCTTGATGGCCCGTGCGACTCGCTCGAGGTTCAAAGTTCCGTCGGGCTCGAGGTCGAGCGGTTGGGGCTGGATGCTGCCGAGCACCGCGGCGCCGCCCCCCTCGTACTTGTACGTGTGAGCGTGCTGTCCAACGATGTACTCGTCGCCGCGCTCACAATGGCTAAGCAATGCCATCAGATTGCTCTGGGTGCCACTTGCGGCAAATACGGCGGCTTGCGTGCCGAGCATGCCGGCGGCAAGGGATTCGAGCCGGTTGACGGTGGGATCCTCACCGTACACGTCGTCTCCAACCTCGGCCTCGGCCATCACGGCTCGCATCGCCGCGCTCGGGGTGGTGACCGTATCGCTTCTCAGGTCGATGATGTTCATGGGCGGGCAGGAGGATGGCTTGCGGGACTCACGAAAGGCGGTATGCTGCAACATTTGGCGGTGAAAACAAAGCGTCGGTCCGGCCCTGGTTCTGCCCGCGGACCTGCTCGGAGGCCAGTATTCTTCCCGAACCTTAGCCGCTGACGATGAAGATGGCACGGCGTTGAGCAGCTACGAGGATTACTCCCGCACCGCGGAGCGCTACGACGCGACCCGAGTGGCGATCGGAATCGAGATCCTTCTCGGGTGTTTCCGGCGCGCCGGCAAGCCGCTCGCGCAGATGACCATCCTCGATGCAGGATGTGGCACCGGAAGCTACTCGCTCGCCCTGGTCGAATGCGTTGCGCGGATCGAGGCGGTGGACCTCAACCCCGATATGTTGAAGGTCGCGCAGGGAAAGCTTGGGGCGGCGGTAGCGGCGGGGAAGGTCGCATTGCGTCGAGCGCCGATCGATCGGTTACCGTTCAAGGACGGCTCGATCGATGGAATCATGGTCAACCAGGTTTTACACCACATTCCCGACGACTCCTCGCAAGGTTACCCCGGCCTTCGGCGGGCGATCGCGGAGTTTGCCCGGGTACTGCGTCCGGGCGGGGTGCTGGTCATCAATACGTGCTCCCACGAGCAGCTTCGAAACGGCTGGTGGTACTACGACCTGATCCCTGCCGCCTGCACCAGGGTCTGCGAGCGGCATGTTCCGATTGACGACCTTTGCACATTGCTCACCGAGCAGGGATTTGCGCTCGGCGGACGGTTCGTTCCGGTGGACGCGGTGATTCAGGGGGCTGCGTACCGTAACTCGCGAGGCCCGCTCGATGCCGAGTGGCGCGACGGTGACTCCATTTGGGCGCTGGTGAGCGCCAAAGAGCTCGAAGCCGCCCAGCAGCGGGTGAGGACGCTCGACCGGGAAGGAGCGCTCGAGAGCTACATGTCGCGCAGGGATGCGCGCCGGCGGCACGTTGGCCAGGTGACGTTCGTTGCTGCCCGGCGTGGGCAATGATCTGCCGAGCGGTCTGACCAGGGCGATGGCAATCCGGGGCATCTTGTTCGACAAGGACGGTACGCTCACCGATTTCCACGCCACCTGGATGCCGGCCTATCGACGGGCGGCGGCGGTGGTGGCGAAGTGGTCGGGGCGTGAGGACCTCGCCGATCGACTGCTGGCGGCGGGTGGCTACGAGTCGTCGACCGGGCGGTGCGCGGCGGCGTCGGCGCTTGCCTGCGGGACCAATCGAGAGATTGCCGAGCTGTGGTCGAGCGTCGCGGGCATCGATGCGCAGCGGATATCAGTCGCGCTCGCGGAACTATTCAACCAGCATGCGGCCGCCCGCGCGGTTCCATCGACCGATCTCCTGGCGCTGTTTGAGCGGCTGAGCCGGCGTCGGCTCGTCCTCGGCGTTGCCACCATGGATAGCGAGCAACTGGCTCATGTGACGCTGGAGACACTTGGGCTTACGCGTTACATGCACTTCGTATGCGGGTACGACAGCGGCCACGGCGAAAAGCCCGGTCCCGGTATGGTTCGCGCTTTTTGTGCCGCCGCCGGACTCGGGCCGCCCGAGGTGGCGGTGGTCGGGGATACGCCGCACGACCTGAACATGGCGCGCGCCGCGGGAGCCGGACTGGTCGTCGGGGTGCTCACCGGTGCGAGCCCGCGGGATTCCCTCGTGACCCTCGCCGACCATGTGCTCGGCAACGTCGGCGAGGTCGAGAGCGTCCTCGATTGACCCCGGGGCGGGCGCCGACTCCAGGTCAACGCTAACGCGTTCGCCAGGCCTGGGTGTGTCTCTCGAGGAAGTTCGACACGAAGTAGTGCAGCGCGCGGACGCCCGCGGCGGTGTAGAAGATCATCATCCCCATCGCGGCGGCAGGGGCGATGTCGCCCGCGTCATCCATGTTCAGAACCGCAACCGATGCAAGCGCGGTGTCGGGCCCGTAGATGAACACCACCGCGGATACCGTGGTCATGGCATTGACGAACAGATAGATCGCGATATCGAGGATTGCCGGCAGGCACACCGGTACCGTGACCCGCCAGAAGGTCTTGTAGAACGGTTGCTTCAGTGAGGACGAGACCGCTTCGAACTCTGGATCCATCTGCTTGAGAGCGGTCACCGCGGTCAGGTGAGCGACGGTGTAGAAATGAACCGTCGTGCTGATGACGAGGATCGCCATGGTGTGATAGAGAAATCCCAGCGGGTTGGCGGGATGGTTGAAAAAGAAGATGTAGGCAAGCCCGAGCACGAGGCCGGGCACCGCCATCGGCAACATCGCGAGACCCTGAAACACCATACGACCCGTATGGAATCCACGGCCCTTCTCCACCAGGTAGGCGCCGGTGAAGACCGCGATGGTGCCGAAGAACGCGGTGTAGGCGGCCATCCGGATCGAGTTCCAATAGGCAGCCCAGCCACCGCCGTCCATCCGGTCGAACTCGTAGTTGCTCAAGGCGAAGCTCAAGTTGTAGGGCCAGAATTTGATTAGTGCCGCGTATTGGCACACCGCGAGCATGCCCACCAGGAAAACGCTCACGAGGAGGCAGTACCCGAGCATGATGAGGTCGAAACGTCGATTGGGCCGGGGCACGAGCGGCACCGCGCGGGCGGAGAGGAGGGCGACCTGCTTGCGCTGGATGACCCGGTCCACCACGAAGGCGAATACCGCCGGTATCAGGAGCACGACGCTCACCACCGCCCCCATCTCGAAGTTCTGCTGGCCGATGACCTGCTTGTAGATGTCGGTGGCGAGCACATTGAAATCACCCCCGATCACCTTCGGGGCGCCGAAATCGGTGATCGCGAGGGTGAATACGACGAATGCGGCGCTGATCAGCCCGTAACGACATCCGGGCAGAGTGACCGTGAAGAAGGTGCGGAGCTTGCTCGCTCGCAGCGCGATCGCGGCCTCGTAGAGGCGTGCATCAGCGATGGACAGCGCCGTGATGATGATGATCACCGCGTGGGGAAGGGTGAAGAAGACTTCGGAGATCACGATCCCGATCGGGCCGTAGATCTCGTGACCGAACAGCAGCTGGGGAATCATTCCCTGGCGTCCGAACAGGTAGATCAAGGCGATTCCCGGTAACAGCGAGGGCACCAGGATGGGAACCATCGCAATCGATCGGAACAGTCCCTTGAACGGAATGCAGCTTCGCGTCAGCGCGTAGGCGAACAGAAATGCCACCGGGACCGTGATCAGGGTGGTGAGCGTCGCGATGTAGAGACTGTTGTTGATCGAGTAAGCGAGCGCCGGGGTCGCGAAGTACTGGCCATAGTTGGCCAACCCGATGAAGCTGCCATCGTGCGCCCGGAAGCTCTTCGAGAGCATCGTGTAGAGGGGAAATGCGAGTGCGATCAGCAGATAGAGCGCAATCACGCCCATGAACGCACGCATGATCCAGTCATCCCGGCCGAGCTTGGGCTTGATTACCCCCGGCGCCGTCGCAGTGACCGCGAGATCAGGCACGGCTTGCTTGTCCCGGATAGACGCGAATGCGCTCGCTCGGCACCGTCACCGAGATACTGTCTCCCTGAGAAATTTCCATGTGGCGCACGAGATTGATGGACACGTCGGCGCGCAGCCGCCCCTCACCCATCGCTTCGCACACCAGATCGGCCCGGATGAACGAGCCCAGGAACTCGATGTAGTCCACCCGCGCGTCGAAGGCGTTGGGTTCCTCGGCAGCGCCGGTGTCCTGCAGCAAGATATCCTCGGGCCGTACCGCGATCGTCACCTCGGTCCCCGGCGCAATGCCGTCGGTGTTGCACCGAAATTGCAGCCCGCCGTAGCTCACCGTGCCCGAATCGATGACAGCTCCCGGCAGGAAGTTCATGGTGCCGATGAAGTCGGCGACGAACGACGTGGCTGGCTCCCGATAGATCTCGAGCGGTGTGCCGACTTGCTCGATGACGCCCTGGTCCATCACCACGATGCGGTCGGCCATGGTCAGCGCCTCTTCCTGGTCGTGGGTCACCATGACCGTGGTGACCCCGAGGCGGCGCTGCAGAGATTTGACCTCGTGTCGCAGATGGACGCGCACCTTGGCGTCCAACGCGGACAGGGGCTCATCGAGCAGCAGCAAGCCGGGGGAGGTAGCGATCGCTCGGGCGAGCGCGATGCGTTGCTGCTGGCCGCCCGAGAGCTGAGCCGGGTACTTGTCGCCCTGGTCGGGGAGGCCGACAAGCTCGAGCAGCTCGGCGACCCGTCGCCCGACCTCGGCCTTGGTCGCCTTGCGATTCTCGAGACCGTAGGCAACGTTTTTCGCGACCGTGAGGTTGGGGAACAACGCGTAGGACTGGAACACGATGCCGAAGTCGCGCTCCGCCGGCGGCAGGGCGGAGATGTCCAGGCCGTCTTGCTCGACCTTGCCGCTGGTTTGTATGTCGAGGCCGGCAATCGCGCGCAGCAAGGTGGTCTTGCCGCAGCCGGAAGGCCCCAGAAAGCAGACGAACTCTCCCTCGAAGATCTCGAGCGATACGTCCTCGAGCGCGGTGAAGCTTCCGAACTTCTTGGTCAGAGACTCGATTCGCAGGAAGGGTCGCTTACCGTTGCCCTCCGGCGCAGGGTCGCCCATCTATCCACCCTCCCATAGAGGCGGTGACGCCGCGCCCGGATAGACGGTGCAGGCATCCCGCCGAGCCGTGCCGGGCCCTCGCGGCCGTGCGGAGCAAGAACCCTCATCGGAAGTTTCTTGTCGGCGCAACCTCTCCCGCGGCAGTACGATCGCGGGTCGGCGTGCCGGATG
>JBFHLI010000035.1:0-19504 GCA_041594935.1 Gammaproteobacteria bacterium
CCTCGCACAGCTCGACCGGATACTCGACGGACTGGCTCCCGTGATGACCGGGCTGCTGGCGGCCGGGATAATCTTCGGAGCGGTCCTGACCCTGCTGCTGGCGCGCTGGTGGCACTCGCTCGTGGATAACCCGGGCGGTTTTGGCAAGGAGTTCCGAGCCCTGCGGCTTGACCGCCGGCTGGGCTTCATTGTCCTCGGGCTCGCGCTCGTGGCGTGGCTGGGGAGTGGGGCCGTCGGTGGGCTCGGCCGCGAGCTGCTCAGCGTTGCCCTGGTCCTGTACTTTTTTCAGGGTCTGGCCATGATCCACGGTGTCGTGGCCCAGACCAGCGCCTCCCGAGGTTGGCTGTTTGCGCTTTATCTGGGGGCGGCGTTTGCGACCGCACAAATTGTACTTTTGGTCGCCATCGGTGGCCTCGCCGATACGTGGCTAGACATTCGCGGGCGACTCAGCGCACGGGGACAGACCCAGTAGGCGGTGCGCCGATCGACACACTGCAATGAGGTGGAGAAATGGACGTAATCTTGTTTGAGACGGTCCCTAATCTGGGAACGGTCGGGGATACGGTCAAGGTCAAGCCGGGCTTTGCCAGAAACTACTTGATTCCACACGGTAAGGCGGTTTTGGCAACCCCCGAGAATCGCGCCGCCCTGGAGCTGCGGCGCTCCGAGCTCGAAACGCACGAGGCCGAGGTGCTGAGCGCGGCTCGTACCAAGGCCGATGCGATCTCCGGGCTGAGCCTGCAGATAGCCCGCAAGGCGGGCGAGGAGGGAAAGCTGTTCGGCTCGGTGGGTACGGCGGACGTCGTCGAGGCAATCACGGCCAAGACTGGCGTAGAAGTGCATCGCCACGAGATTCTCATGCCGGATGGAGTGCTGAGACAACTCGGAGATTACGAGCTGGAGCTAAGGCTCCATCCCGAGGTGGAAGTCCAGGTCCAGGTGCAGGTGATCGCGGAGGAATAGCGGCTCAAGCCCGAGTGCCGTGCCCGGGCTAGGAGCGTGGACCGCATTGGGCGAGCGAAGCGAGGGGCGGCACGCGCGAGTCAGATGGTCCGGTCGTGCGAGGACAATAGCGGTCGCTATTTGACGAGGAGCACCGGACAATCCGGCCGCGAATCGCAGATCTTGCTGCGGTTCCTCGGTCCCTCGACCAATGCGGTACACGCTCCTAGTGTACCGTCCGGCAAATAACCTACAGGTCGCGTCGGCTTCCTAGCCCCCGGCCGGCGTTGCGACTCGGCGCAATAGCTACGGCTATTTCTCCTCATCGCGCCTAGCCCCTATGGTGCACCAAGGACCCGGGACGATGGCGACGGATAGGTGGGATTGGACGCCGGACTGGAGCCCAAGAGATAGCCGTAGCTATCTCTTGGGCGAAGTCCAAGTGCCAAGCCCGCGTTGCCGAGCCCGCGTCCGGGTAGCCTCGACGCGGTCACGAAGTGCACGGACTCGAGGCTACCGGAAACGGACATTTCTCTCCCACTGCTCAGTAAGCTAACGCATAGCGGCGGGGCGCCTTGGTGCAACATAGGGGCTAGTCCGGCGACTCGCTAGCTCGCCGGGCTCCCGCAACTTACTGGCGGGACAGCACACTCGGGGCGCTTCACGCGTCCTTGGGCGGCCTATTGTAAGCCGCCGGCCGCGCGCTCAGGCGGGTGCAGGGCTCATATGCTGCGACGGACGTTTCAGAGCAGCGCCACGGTGGTGTATTCTTCGCGCAAGAAAGTCTTCGGGTCGAGCACGACCCAAAGTCCTAACCGTTTCTCTCGGGCCTCGAAGTATGCAAGATTCTGTCTTGGTGGACGGCGGTGAGGTGAGTCTCGGGGGCTCGCCCCTGAAGGTTCCGCCACACTCCATCGAGGCTGAGCAATCGGTTCTCGGCGGCCTGCTGCTCGAAAACTCCACGTGGGACCAGGTCGCGGACAAGGTGGTCGAGTCCGACTTCTATCGCCGCGAGCATCGACTCATCTTCAATGCAATCCGGGGATTGGCAGATCGCAACGATCCGTTCGATGTGGTCACTTTGTCGGAGTGGCTAGGAAACCACGATCAGCTCGATGATGTCGGCGGCCTGGCCCATCTCGCGGAGCTCGCAAAGAACACGCCGAGTGCCGCGAACATCGGCGCTTACGCGACGATCGTGCGAGAGCGCTCGGTCTTGCGGCAGCTGATTCGAGCCGGAACCGAGATCGCGAGCAGTGCATTCAATCCCGAAGGGCGTGAGGCACCGGAGCTATTGGACAATGCCGAGCGCATGGTCTTCGAGATCGCGGAGCAGGGCGAAAGACGGCTGCGCGGCTTCACCTCGATCAGAGATCTGCTGGCCACCGTCGTCGATCGTATCGACCTGCTTTACAATCGCGACAGTCCAATCACCGGGGTTGCGACCGGCTTCACCGACTTGGACGACAAGACTTCAGGTCTTCAGCCCGGTGACTTGATCATCGTTGCCGGTCGTCCGTCCATGGGGAAGACCGCATTCGCCATGAACGTGGTGGAGTATGCGGCGATCAGCGGGGGGATTGCAGTCGCGGTGTTCAGCATGGAGATGCCAGCCGAGCAGCTGACGATGCGCATGCTTTCGTCATTGGGTCGGATCGATCAGCACAAAGTGCGCACGGGAAAGCTCGGAGATGACGATTGGCCGCGGCTCACCTCGGCGCTCAACATGCTGAGCGATACCCAGGTCTACATCGACGACACGCCGGCCTTGACCCCGACCGAGCTCCGGGCTCGCTGCCGGCGGATGAAGCGCGAGAACGATTTGGGGCTGGTCGTCGTCGACTATCTACAGCTGATGCAGGTGCCCGGTACCAAGGAGAATCGGGCTACCGAGATCTCGGAGATTTCGCGCTCCCTCAAGGCCCTCGCCAAAGAGCTGAAGGTTCCGATCGTCGCTTTGTCGCAGCTCAATCGAAGTCTGGAGCAGCGACCAGATAAGCGTCCCGTGATGTCGGACCTGCGTGAGTCGGGCGCAATCGAGCAAGATGCCGATGTCATTCTTTTCATCTATCGTGACGAGGTTTACAAGGAAGACTCGCCCGACAAGGGCATTGCAGAGATCAACATCGGTAAGCAGCGAAACGGGCCGACCGGGAAGGTCAAGCTGACGTTCCTGGGTCACATCACCAAGTTCGAAAATTACGCGTCGGAGAACTTCGGCGGGGGTTTCCACTCGGGCTGAATGAGCCCGTTGGGTTCAATCTTTCCGCTTGGCGTGGAGTCGCCGTCCTAGCGCCCTCAGCCGTCGTGCCGCGCCCCGCTTCCTGGAGCCGCCGAGTCCAAGTGGCTCAGGCGATGATCGTTTGCCCTTCCTCGGAGTCGATGTAGCCCTCTCGCAACAGGTACAGATAGATTTCCTGGGCGGCCTGCATCGGCGCGAGGTCGGTCGTATCGATACGCAGCTCGGGATTCTGGGGTACCTCGTACGGGTCACTGATGCCGGTAAACTCGGGGATGATGCCTTTTCTCGCCTTCACGTAGAGCCCCTTGCGATCCCGCTCTTCGCATACCTCGAGGGGCGTAGACACATGAATCTCAATCATGGCGCCGTTCGATGCGATGAGCTCCCGCACCGCCCTTCGGGTCGCCTCGTACGGGGCAATCGGCGCACAGATCGCGACGCCGCCGTTCTTTGTGATCTCACTGGCAACAAAACCGATCCGACGCACATTGAGATTGCGGTGCTTCTTGGAAAAGCCCAGTTCGCTCGAGAGATTCTGTCGTACGATGTCCCCATCGAGCAGAGTAACCGGACGTTTGCCGGCCTCGACGAACTTTCCGTACATGATCTTGGCGAGCGTAGACTTACCCGACCCCGAGAGTCCGGTGAAGAACAGGGTGATGCCTTGCTTGCTGCGCGGCGGATGAACCTGACGCAGGGCTTGGAGCACCTCGGGATAGGTGAACCAGGAGGGAATATTCTCGCCGCATGCGAGGCGTCGGGCAATCTCGCTTTCCGGAAACAGCTCGCGCGGGTCGTCCGCGGGGGTTGCCTTATCGGCGTCCATGAACTGGCCCCGGGTTGCCGAGTAACACATGCGTTTGACCGGAACCATTTCGATATCCAACTCGTCCTGGTACTCGGCGATGAGATTCTGCGCAGAGTACTCCGGGTAAAAGCGCTCGCTGGAGCCCGGCCCGGCGGGCGGGCTGCCACGATTGCTGCCCACGATCAGGTGGCTGCAGCCGTAGTTCTGTCGTATCAAGCAGTGCCACAGAGCTTCCCTGGGCCCGGCCATGCGCAGCGCGAGCGGGAGGAGGGAAAGGGTGGTGAGGCCGTGGGGGTAGTGATGCTGTATAGCTTGATAGCACTTCACGCGGGCGAAGTAGGAGAGGTTGCCCGGCTTCGTGAGGCCCACGATCGGGTGCAGGAGTATATGCGCTTGCGCATCCTTTGCCGCCCGCATCGAGATCTCTCTCTCGAGACGATGCATCGGGTGACTGGTGTGATAGGCGACGACCCGCCGCCATCCTAGCTTGGCGAACAGGTGGCGCAGCTCCTCCGGAGTGTGGCGCAGCTCCTCGTAGTCATAGTGGGTTGGAAGCTGTATGCCCTCGATTTCCCCCCCCACATAGGCGCTCTGGACCTCCTCGAGGAGATATCGCACTCCGGCGTGTTGCGTGGAGGTGGTTCCGTAGACCAAATCGGCTTCGCGCTGCCGGTCGGGCTTCCAGACGTCCCTGACGGTGAGCACCGCGAGCATGAAGCCTTCATTGTCGCGCAGGGCGACCTTGCGGCCTCGATCCAGTTTTTCGGCCAATGGTTCGCTCACGTCGAGGACGACCGGAATCGGCCACAGCAGCCCGTCCGTTAATCGAGACTTCTCGACGACCGAATCGTAAGTCGCCTGGTCCATGAAGCCCGACAGGGGTGAAAAGGCGCCGTTCAAGAGCAGCTCCAGATCGCAGAGCTGACGCTGGGTCAAGGAGATGGACGGAAAATCGGCTGACTCGGCCTTGAGTCGCTCGGCGCATTCCGGATCAACGATCGGGTGTCGCAGCGTCCCGCCGTGGGGACGGATTTGGTCAACCACGCCAGTTCCTCCTTTGTAGATTTTCCATCGTTGGGAGTGGACGGAGACCGATCGGATGTCTCTGCGCTCATACACGATTAGTGCATGGTAGACGCAATCGCAAGGTCGGTACCGAGCGACCGGGCGACTTGCGGGCAGTTGAAACGATGCAAGCTTCCGTATAATCGAGTGCCAATGAGCGCCAAACGAGCATTTTTTTGCGAATCCTGCGGAGCACAGAGCCGCAAATGGACCGGCCAATGCCCAGATTGCGGGCAATGGAACACCCTCAACGAGGCGCCGTCGGTGATGGTTTCTCGGCGCTCCAAGCGTGTTCCGGTCGGTTTTGCCGGGCAGGCACCGAGCGAAGTAGTGCCAGCGACGGAGGTGAGTGCCGAAGCGCACCGCCATCACCCGAGTGGCATCGCCGAGCTAGACCGAGTGCTCGGGGGGGGATTGGTGGCAGGCTCGGTGGTACTGATTGGCGGCGACCCCGGGATCGGCAAATCAACCCTGTTGCTGCAGGCTTTGGTTCGCCTGGCCGAGTCCGGCCTCACCCCAGTGGTTTACGTAACGGGTGAGGAGTCGCTGAGCCAGGTCACCGCACGAGCACACCGCCTGGGGCTTCCGATCGAGGCGCTGCGTCTGTTGGCCGAGACCCAGGTCGAGCAGATACTGACCTTACTGGCCGCGGAACGGCCGCGGGCCCTCGTAATCGATTCGATTCAGACCGTCTTCACCGAGCAGCTCCAATCGGCGCCGGGAAGCGTGGCCCAGGTCCGAGAGAGCGCGGCCCAGCTTGTTCGTTATGCCAAGTCCAGTGGGGCCGGCGTGTTTCTCGTGGGTCACGTCACCAAGGAAGGAGCCCTTGCCGGCCCGCGGGTGCTCGAACACATGGTGGACACGGTGCTCTACTTCGAGAGCGAGGAGGGCAGTCGCTTTCGAGTGATTCGGGCGGTGAAGAATCGATTTGGTGCGGCCAACGAGCTCGGCTTGTTTGCCATGACGGAGCATGGCCTGCGGGAGGTCAGCAACCCGTCAGCCATCTTCCTGTCCCGCCACGAGTCGGATGTTGCGGGTAGCACCGTCATGGTGACGCGAGAGGGCACTCGGCCGCTGCTGGTCGAAGTTCAGGCATTAGTGGACGATTCGCTCGGCAATCCTCGCCGGGTAACGGTCGGCTTCGACCCCAATCGGCTGGCCATGCTGCTGGCGGTGCTCAATCGTCACGCGGGGCTTTCCACCCATGGTCAGGATGTGTTCGTGAACATCGTGGGTGGGGTGCGGGTGAGCGAGACCGCAGCCGACCTGGCGGTCGTGCTGGCGGTGCTCTCGAGTCTTCGTGCCCGGCCCGTATCGAGTGATACGGTGGTCTTCGGTGAGATCGGGTTGGGGGGCGAGGTTCGACCGGTGCCCAACGGCGAGGATCGACTGCGCGAAGCGGCCAAGCACGGGTTCCGGCGAGCGATCATTCCGAGCGCGAACGCGCCGCGGTTGGGGCCCAAGGGTCTGCGGGTGCACAGCGTAAGTGCTTTGTCGGAGGCGTTGGAGCTGGTGTGAGGCAGCCCGTGTCCGAGCGGCCGATTACTTGGGCCGGTTTTCTGCCCGCCGCCGCTTCCGCGGGTCAATGCGTGCGGTTTTCACCGCGTTGCCCGATGTTTGCATGATCTCGACCGGATAGCCGGCGAGGAGCAGGCCCGTGCCCGGCTCCGGAATCGACTCAAGGTACTCGAGAATCAACCCGTTGAGGGTCTTCGGGCCCCCGGTCGGCAGACCCCAGTGCATCGTCCGATTGAGCTCACGGATGTTCACGCTCGCGTCGACCAGATAGGTGCCGTCGCCCTGGGGGAGAACGTCGGGACTGTGGTCGGCGATATCCGTTGTGAATTCACCGACGATCTCCTCGAGGATATCCGCGAGGGTGACCAGGCCCTCTATATCGCCATACTCATCCACGACGAGACCGAATCGATATTTCCGGCGCTGAAAGTTGAGGAGCTGCGTGCTGAGCGGGGTGCCCGATGGAACGAAGTAGGGCTCCTCCGCGTAGCTCACGAGGGCGGCCGGCGTGAATCGTCCGCGCTGGACCAGCTCCAGCAGCTTGCGCAAGTGTATTACCCCGATGATGGATTCGATGTTGCCGCGATACAGCGGCAGAAGGGTGTGCTGGGAGCTCGTGAGCTGTTCCAGGATGGACTGGCGCGAGTCTTCCAGGTCGATCCCGTGGATCTCGCCCTTCGGTACCATGATGTCGTCGACCGTCACCTTCTCCAGGTCCAGGATGCTGACCAGCATGCGCCGGAATCGTCCCGAGATCATGGCCCCTGCCTCATTGACCACCGTTCGCAGCTCGTCGTGGCTCAGCTGCTCGGAGTCGACCGCGCTTGGAGTCAGTCGCAGGATGCGAAGCAGACCGTTGGCCAGGAAGTTGACGGTCGCCACCAGCGGGTAGAGCAAGCGCAGCAGCGGGGTGAGCACGTAAGCGGCGGGAAAGGCAATCCGTTCAGGATGCATCGCGGCGAGCGTCTTGGGGGCAACTTCCGCGAAGATGAGGATGACCAGGGTGAGCAAGAAAGCGGCAACCGCGATGCCTGCCTCCCCGATCAAGCGCAGCGCGAGCACCGTGGCAAGGGATGAGGCGAGAATGTTGACGAAGTTGTTACCGAGCAGGATGAGGCCGATCAATCGGTCTGGGCGTTCCAGCAACGCGCTTGCGCGCTGGGCCCCGCGGTGCTTGTGCTTGGCGAGATGCCGCAGTCGATACCGGTTAAGGGCCATCATGCCGGTCTCCGTGCCCGAGAAGAACGCGGACAGAACGATGAGAACGACGAGCGAGCCCGCCAGCACGCTCAGGGAAACTTCACTCAAGAGATCGAGGGTCTCATGCGCTGGAATGGTCCAATTACGACCGCGATCGCGGCTGACTGTCAAGCGCCAGGAGACGGGTCCGGTCCTGCGAAGCACCTTCGCGCCCACCGGACGGCCGCGTCTTGCGACGGTGCTCCCGCCTCCGCTCAGCGACGCTCCGCCGCCGGCGCCCTCTCGCTTCTATTGGCAAAGGGTCTAGCCCTGAGACCAGTACTCGCCCAGGACTACCTCGAGCACGAGCTTGCTGCCGAGATAGGCAAGGGCAAGAATGCAGAAACCCGCCAGACACCATCGAATCGCGGTTCTTCCGCGCCACCCGAATCGCCACCGGCCCCACAGAAGCACCGCAAACACGCACCAGGCCGCCGTGGCGAGGATGGTCTTGTGAGCGAGGTGCTGCGCGAGCATATCCTGCACGAACATCATGCCGCTCGCGAGGCCTAGACTGAGCAGAAAAAAACCAATTCCTAGAAGCTGGAACAACACCGACTCCTGCGTTTGCAAGGGCGGTAGAATCTGAATCAACCGACCCGGCGGCTTGTGTCTAAGCTGGCGCTCTTGGAGCGCGAGCAGGATCGACTGACAGGCGGCGATGGTGAGCACCCCGAACGCAAGGATTGACACCATGGTGTGGACCTGGATCCCGAGACTCGCCCATTCGGGCGGTCGCGCGGTGGTATAGGCGAGTGCTAGCACGATGCTTAACGCGGCCAGCGGCAGCACGATGAGACCGAGGTTGGCAACCGGCTTGGTCAACGCGGCGAGGACGAGAAGCAAGACGACGACCCAAGCGATCAACGACAAGGCATTGAAGAATCCGAGGTCTAGACCCCGCTCAGTGACGATGCCCTGATATAGCAGGACGCCGTGGAGCGTGACCCCTCCCGCGGCGACCGCGACCAGGTGGCGCCGGCCGAGGAAAGCGAATGCGGGGAGCGACGCCAATCGTAGCCCGAGAAGAACCGCGCCCGTCAGGTACAAGGCGACGCTTCCGAGCCCGAAGACGGTGCTCATCGGTCAGGCCTCACTCGTCGAACGCATCCGGATCGATCGGCATGAACTTGCTCGCCGGTAAGCATAGCAGCGGCCCCGACCAGCGTGAATACATGCGGTTCCTCCCACCAAGAAACAGGCGGCATCGTCATCCACATCCTATTCCGCTCACTCCACGTTAGCCCCCCCGCGGGGGAACGGACTCGGCCCGGCGAGGGCCTGTTACAATAGCAGAGATAGTTTGCCGTGCACTTAAAACCCGAACCGTTCGAGGCTTTGTTCGATGTTCCAAAATTTGACCGAAAGACTTTCGCGGGTCGTCAATAACGTCCGGGGTCGTGGTCGTCTCACCGAGGACAATATCAAGGAGACCCTCCGTGAGGTGAGGTTGGCGCTGCTCGAGGCCGACGTTGCGTTACCGGTCGTGCGCGAGTTCGTCGAATCGGTCCGCGAGCGGGCCGTGGGTGAAGAGGTGACTACCAGCCTCACTCCCGGGCAGGCCCTGGTGCGGGTAGTTCGTGACGAGCTGACTCGACTCATGGGGGCGGCGAACGACGAGCTCGATCTCAGAGCGGCGCCGCCCGCGGTCGTGATGGTGGCGGGGCTGCAAGGGTCCGGGAAGACGACCAGCGTCGCCAAGCTCGCCCGCTGGCTCAAGGAGCAACGAGGGAAGTCGGTGATGGTCACCTCTTGCGACATCCACCGTCCGGCTGCTATCGACCAGTTGAGAACGCTCGCCGGCGAGATTGAAGCCGAGTTCTTCCCGAGCGAATCGTCTGAGGATCCAGTCGATATTGCCACCCGAGCAGTTGGGGCAGCCCGCAAGCGGCTCGTGGATGTATTGATCATCGACACCGCCGGACGACTGCACATCGACTCTCAGATGATGGACGAAGTGCGGCGTATCCATGCCGCGGTCGATCCGGTCGAGACCCTGTTCGTGGTCGACAGCATGACGGGGCAGGATGCGGCAAATGTGGCTCGCGCTTTCAACGAGGCGCTGCCGCTCACCGGCGTCGTTCTCACCAAGACGGACGGCGATGCGCGCGGGGGAGCGGCTCTCTCGGTCCGTTCGGTAACCGGCAAGCCGATCAAATTCATGGGGGTGGGGGAGAAGACGACCGCGTTGCAGGCGTTCCACCCCGATCGGGTCGCGTCTCGCATCCTGGGCATGGGGGACATGCTCAGTCTCATCGAGGAGACAGAGCAGAAGGTCGACAAGCAGAAGGCCGAACGTCTCGCGAAAAAGCTCGTCAAGGGCAAAGACTTCGGGCTCGATGATTTTCAGGAACAGCTGCGCCAAATGCGCAATATGGGCGGCATGTCGAGCCTCGTCGACAAACTTCCGGGGGCGGGCAACTTGCCCGCTGGAGTCAAGGATAGGATGGACGATGGAGAATTGGTGCGCCTGGATGCAATTATCTGCTCGATGACCCCCCGTGAACGCCGGTTTCCTGCGGTCATCAAGGGTTCGCGAAAACGTCGGATTGCGGCTGGTTCGGGTACCCAAGTGCAGGATGTCAATCGTCTGCTCAAACAGTTCGGCCAGATGCAGAAGATGATGAAGCGCATGCGCAAGAAAGGCGGGCTTGCCCGCCTCATGCAGGGGATGGGGCGGGGAGGCCCCCCTGGAATGCCCTTCTAATTCGCAATCCGCCTTACAATTTGCTGAGCTAACCCTTAAACTAACGCGCTTTTATCGCCACTGAGGAAGGGTTACTCCCTATGGTTACGATTCGGCTTTCCCGCGGCGGCGCAAAAAAGCGGCCTTTCTACCACATCGTCGTCACCGACAGCCGCAACTCCCGTGACGGGCGGTTCATCGAGCGGCTGGGGTTCTATAACCCGATCGCGGTGGGCAGCGAGGAGAAGTTGCGGATAAACAACGAGCGCGTCAGCTACTGGGTCTCGCAAGGCGCTCACCCTTCGGCCGCGGTCGCAAGGCTGATTAAGCAAGCGGCCTGAGCCTCCGATCGCGCCACGCGCAGGCGCGGCTCCGAGAGTTGGGGTAGTGCCAGACGAACGCATTATCGTGGGGCGAGTGGTGGGTCTCTACGGGGTGCGCGGTTGGGTCAGGGTGCGGTCTTATACGGAGCCCCCCGAGAACATCCTCAACTACTCGCCCTGGGAGCTATCGCGAGAGGGTCGATGGGAGCAGGTCGAGATCGACGAGGCGCGGCGTCACGGGAAGGGTATCGTCGCCCGATTCGTCGCCTACCCGGATCGAGACGCGGCTCGGCGACTGATTGGCATGGAAATCGGAGTTGGGCGCAAGCAGCTGCCCCGCATCGACGCCAATGATTTTTACTGGGCTGATTTGGTCGGGCTTGCGGTGGTGACCGTCGGGGGTGTCGAGCTCGGGCGAGTGGACCGTTTGCTGGCAACGGGTGCCAATGACGTGCTGGTGGCAAAGGGGAAACGAGATCGATTGATACCGTTCGTGGAGGGAGCCGTGGTGAAATCGGTTGACCTCGAGGCGGGCCAGATCACGGTTGACTGGGACCCGGAGTTCTGAGGGTACGGTAAGGTGCTGACGGTCGCGGTGGTGACCCTGTTTCCGCAAATGTTTGATGCGCTGAGCGGTCATGGAGTGACGGGCCGCGCGGTGGAGCGTGGCTTGCTTCAGTTGATGCGGATCAACCCGCGTGATTTCACGCGCGATCCCCACCGGAGCGTGGACGACCGTCCCTACGGTGGCGGGCCGGGAATGGTGCTGAGAGTCGAGCCGCTGCGCGATGCGATTCGCTCCGCCCGGGATCGGATAGGGCCGACACGGGTCGTATACTTGACGCCGCAGGGCCGCCGACTGGATCAGCCCGCCTGCGCTTCGTTCGCCGCAGATCGCGCCTTGGTATTGGTGTGCGGCCGCTACGAGGGCATCGACGAGCGGGTGATTGACCGGGAGGTAGATGAGGAGTGGTCAATCGGTGACTACGTCGTGAGCGGGGGTGAGGTGGCGGCGATGGTTCTGATTGATGCCGTGACTCGCCTGTTGCCGGGGGTGCTTGGTCATGTGGGCTCCGCCGTTGAGGATTCGTTTGCCGGCGGCCTCCTTGATTGTCCGCACTACACGCGACCCGAGGAGGTCGATGGCCTCCGGGTGCCGGATGTGTTGCTCGGAGGGGATCATGCGGCCATCCAGCGGTGGCGGCTCAAGCAGGCACTCGGACGAACATGGCAGCGACGCCCGGATCTGCTCGAGCCCTTGGTTCTCGATGCAGAGCAACGACTTCTCTTGAGAGAGTTCATGATCGAGTGCGGGGAGTCAGCTGACTGAGGCTCGAAGCGATTTCTAGAATTGGGGTTAATACCATGAGTAACATCATCGACCAGATTGACGCCGAGCAAATGTCGCGAGACATCCCGGCGTTCGCTCCCGGGGATACCATAGTAGTGAAGGTGAAGGTGAAAGAGGGCAGTCGGGAACGTTTGCAGGCCTTCGAGGGGGTGGTCATCGCCAAGCGTAACCGAGGTCTAAATTCTGCTTTCACGGTTCGAAAGATCTCTCACGGTGAGGGGGTGGAGCGGGTGTTTCAGACCTATAGTCCGACCATCGATGATATCGTGGTCAAACGCAGGGGCAGCGTGCGGCGCGCGAAGCTTTACTACCTGCGCGAGCGAACCGGCAACGCGGCGCGGATCAAGGAGAAGCTCTAGGTCCCGGTGCGGTCTGCCCACGCTGAGGACATCGGTGGCCGGTGCAGGTGGCGTTGCGGCCCCTAGCGTGGCGCCCGTCTGGGAATGCGTGAGGTGACGGCCGATCGCGATTGTATCGAGTCGTTTCTGGACGCGCTTTGGATGGAGCGGGGTCTCGCGGAGAATACCCTGGTCGCCTACCGCGCGGACCTGCTGCAGTTCAGCCGCTGGCTTTCGGGGCGGCGCAAATCCATTCTGGACTCGCAGCGGCAGGATGTTCTGGAATATCTGACGAGCCTCGTCGCCTCGCCACCGCGGACCTCTGCGAGGCGGTTGTCGAGTCTGCGGCGTTTCTTTCAGCATCAGCTCCGCGACGGGCGGATCAGCACCGATCCGAGTGCGAAAATCGAAGCTCCCCGGCTGGGTCGCGGACTGCCCAAGGCACTTTCCGAGCTTGAAGTGGAAAGCTTGCTATCGGCGCCAGATACGAGTATCGCTCTGGGGGTGCGGGATCGCGCCATGCTGGAGACGATGTACGCAACCGGGCTGCGGGTCTCGGAGCTTGTGGCGCTGGTGTGTCCACAGGTCAATCTGCGACAAGGTGTTGTTCGCGTGCTCGGCAAAGGCGCGAAGGAGCGCCTGGTGCCGCTCGGGGAGGAGGCGAGCGCCTGGCTCGATACCTATCTCGGAGAAGCGCGCGCGAGCTTGTTATCGAGCCGAGTGAGCGAGGCCTTGTTTGTCACCCGCCGGGGCAATGCGATGACGCGACAGGCCTTCTGGCACCTGATCAAACGCTACGGGAGGCGGGCCGAGATTCGGGGTGAGATTTCTCCTCACAGCCTGCGCCACGCATTCGCCACTCACCTCCTCAACCACGGGGCCGACCTGCGCGTGGTCCAGATGCTGCTCGGCCACAGCGATATTTCCACCACGCAGATATATACCCACGTGGCGCGACAACGACTGAAAGACCTCCACGCCCGGCATCACCCGCGCGGATGAAGGGCTAGCCGATCGCTCGGTCGCTTACCCTTGCGAATCCCGGTCGCTCGATGAGGGGCGGGTCCCGCCGTCGTCGTCGGCCACGCTAAAGACCTCGGCGGCCGTGGTGAGCCCCGCTTGTACCTTCTGGGCGCCTCCGATCCGAAGAGGCCGCATGCCTTGCGCGATGGCCAGAGCTCGAATGCGGGCGCCGTCGGCGTTCGGCACGACGTGCGCGCGCAAACTGTCATTGATGCGCATGATCTCGAAGATGCTGGTGCGTCCCCGGTAGCCGGTGTGGCGGCACTCGTCACAGCCCACGGCAGAAAAAACTTCCTTGGGCGGTCGAATGCGCAGTGGCGCGGTCAGCGCCGTCCACTCGTCTGGCTCGAGTGCCACGGGGGTCTTGCAGTGCGGGCAAAGGGTGCGTACCAGACGCTGTGCGACCACTCCCAGTAACGAGGCCTTGATGAGATACGGGGGAACTCCGAGATCGAGCAGCCGGGTGATGCTCGATGGAGCATCGTTGGTGTGCAAGGTACTGAGGACGAGGTGCCCGGTCAGGGCCGCCTGAATCGCGGTGTCGGCAGTTTCCCGGTCCCGAATCTCACCCACCATGATGATATCGGGGTCCTGGCGCAGTAGAGTTCGAACCCCGGTCGCGAAGCTTAGCCCGATGTTAGGCTGCACCGGCATCTGGTTAAACTGGGGGTCCACGAGCTCGATCGGATCCTCGATGGTGCAAATGTTGAGCTCGGGTCTGGCGAGAAACTTCAACGTGGAGTACAAAGTGGTGGTCTTGCCGGACCCGGTTGGCCCTGTGACCACGATGATTCCATGCGATTGAGACACCATCTCGCGCCACTGAGCCTCGTCTCTTGTCGAAAACCCGAGCTCGGTGAAGTTCTTCATCAGCACGTCGGGATCGAAGATCCGCATGACGAGCTTTTCACCGAACGTCGTCGGCATCGTCGAGAGTCGAAGCTCCACTTCGTTTCCGGAAGGCGCCTTGGTCTTGATGCGTCCGTCCTGGGGCCGTCGTCGTTCGACGACGTCCATCCGGCCCAGCGCCTTGGTGCGGCTCACGACCGCACTGAGAATCGGAGTGGGAATCTGATGAACGAGGTGCAGAACGCCATCGATTCGAAATCGGATGTTGCTCCGGTCACGCCGTGGCTCAAGGTGAATGTCACTCGCCCGCTGATCGAAGGCGTACTGCAGCAGCCAGTCCACGATGCGAACAATGTGCTGATCGTCGGCGTCGACTTCACCGGTGCGGCCGAGCTCGACGAGCTGCTCGAGATTTCCGATTGGACTGATCCGGCTCGCATCACGGAGTCCGGCGCCGTCAATCGAACGACTCACCGCGTAGAACTCGTCCAGGTACCGATCCACCGAAGCGGGGTTGGCAATCACTCGCACGAACTTGAGGCGGAGCAAATCCGAGAGCTCGCGCTTCCATTCGCGAATATAGGGTTCAGCGGTGGCGACGGTGACCGCATCGTCGCTAACCTCGATCGGAAGAATTTTGAACCGCGACGCGTAGGCGTACGAGACTACGCTGGTCACCGCGCTCACATCGACCTTCAAGGGGTCAATTCGAACATAAGGTAATCCACAGCGATCGGCGAGCCAGCGGGTGAGTCGTTCGATGCTGAGCACAGCCGGCGGGGTAGAGGCACACATCCAGTTCTGCTCGGCCACTATCAACAGCGGGTGCTCGTCGCGGAGCTTTCGTTGCTGGGCGGCGAACAACAGATGTTCGCGCTGCTGGGAGCTGATTAAACCGTCGCTGAGGAGATCAGACAGCACCTCGTTAAGTGCGAGTCGATGTTCCCGTTCCCTGGCCGGCGTTGAATTCAGCACGGTGAGGCCCTCGTGATGAGGAGAGTCGAGCGGCGCGCTCGAATGAGCTGAGTATAACAATCCGGGGCGCGGCATTTGCCAACCGGGTCGCAGCACCGGCGGGCCGTTCCTGCTATGCTCTCTTTCTTCATCCACTCACCCGATCTTCGCAAACCATCTTGCATCCAATGACTTACAGACGGTTCAGGGTAGTACTCACGCTCAAGGTTCTCGCCAGCGTGCTAGTCGCCTCGGCGGCGACGGCGGAGCCCGAAATACCGGCCGACGTCTTCCGGGCGATCTCGAGCCTCGTGCCGGGGGCGCAGCCCAATAGCGTCAAAGCCTCTCCGGTTTCCGACCTCTATGAGGTGGTGCTGGGACCCCATGTCATCTACGTGACCGGGAACGGTAGGTTCATGTTGCGTGGAGACCTCGTCGAGATCGACACCCAGGCAAACCTCACCGAGGCTAGCCGGGCCCATGCACGCCTGGCCGCGATCGAGAAGGTTGGTGAGAGCAGCATGGTGATTTTTTCCCCGGAGAAGTCGGAGCATACGATCACCGTCTTTACAGATGTCGACTGCGGCTATTGTGCAAAACTTCATCGCGAGGTGCCCGAGCTGAACCGCAAGGGCGTAAAGGTGCGTTATCTCGCATTTCCCCGGGCTGGGATTAAGTCCCGGACCTACGATAAGATGGTGTCGGTATGGTGCGCGGAGGATAGTCTCCAGGCGCTCAGCGATGCGAAGTTTCGTCGCCCGCTGGAACCCAGGACGTGCGAAAATCCGGTTCAGGAGCACTACCGTCTCGGGAAACTGGTGGGGGTGAGGGGGACGCCGACCATCGTGCTCGAGAACGGCGAGGTCGTGCCCGGATACCTGCCGGCCGGAGAGTTGGTGGAAATGGTTCGGTCCGGAGGCGACACCTAAATCGCCGTTTCGAAGAGACCACGCCGGTTGCTTCGATGGGCGGCCGGTGTCCGTTTCCCCACCGCCCCGTCTCGTCCCCCTCGTCTCCGGTGACTGAGCTTCTCCGGCCGCGTGTCCGGCGCCGGCTCTGAGGGTTTAGCTCCCTCGCGTTCTCCACACCCTGGATCTCGCATGGGAGGTAGGCAATGAGGTTGCTCGTCGGTCTGCTCGCTGCAATTCTGGTGCTCGGCTGGCTGGGTTACGAGCTGCGCGGGTGGAGCAAGGACGTCTCGAGCGCGCTTTTCGGCCTGAGCGCACTGCTCTCGATCATGTTGGTCGTAGCCTTGTTCTTCGGTCTATACGAGTAGGCGATTGGTATCGGCGTGAGGGTGAGCGCTCGGTAGTCCGACTACTTGGTGTTTACGATTGTTGAAATCGAAGCCATCGAAAATCTCTTGGGTCCGTCGGTTTCACCCGAGGGCGCGTTCGTCCACGAACGTAATTCGCAGGAGGTTGGTGGTGCCGGCGATTCCAAACGGCATGCCGGCCGCGATGACGAGGGGTTCTCCGTCAACCGCGAATCCGTCGCGCAGGGCAATCCGGCAAGCATTGTTCACCATGTCGGTCACGTGTCGAACGTCCTCGATCTGGACTGAGTGAACTCCCCACACCAGCGCGAGCTTGCGCGCGGTGGAGATGTTGGGAGTGAGGCTCAGGATTGGCGCATCGGGACGTTCGCGCGCGGCCCGGATACTCGTCGAACCGGAGCTTGTGAAGGTCACGGTGGCGGCAACCGGCAGGATCTGCGCGACGCGGCGAAGAGCGTCGCAAATTGCATCGGCCGCATTCGGTTGAGGCTCCGGGTGCTGGGCGTCTATCACGGTTCGATAGTGCGGATCCCGTTCCACCCTGGCAATGATCCGATCCATGATGGAAACCGCGTTCTCCGGATAGGCCCCGACCGCGGTTTCCGCCGAGAGCATCACCGCATCGGCGCCATCGTAGACCGCGGTGGCGACGTCGGACGCCTCGGCCCGGGTCGGAACGGGGGAGGTGACCATCGACTCGAGCATCTGGGTCGCGACGATGACCGGCTTTCCGCTCGCTCGACACGATCTGATCATGCGCTTCTGCAACGACGGCACATGCTCGGGAGGTAGCTCCACCCCGAGGTCGCCGCGCGCGACCATCAGGGCGTCGGATAGCTCGATGATCTCGTCCAGATGCTCGATCGCGGCCGGTTTTTCCAGCTTTGACATGATCGCGGCGCGATTCCCGACGCGCTCGCGCAGCTCGATCACGCTTTCGGGCCGCTGGATGAATGAGCCGGCGACCCAATCAACGCCGATCTCAAGACCGAGCTCGAGATCGACCTTGTCTTTCTCGGTAAGCGGGGAAAGGGGTAACACCACATCCGGTATGTTGACTCCCTTGTGATCAGAGAGCTCACCACCGGTCTTGACGACGGTATCGGCGAAATCGCTACCCGTGCGCTGCACACGCAGACCCACTCGACCGTCGTCGAGGAGGACGTTGGTGCCTGCGCGCAGCGCGCCGAATACCTCTGGATGGGGCAGCGACACGCGGCTCGAGTCACCGGCCGCGGGGTCGAGGTCCAGCCGGAACGGTTGTCCCTCCTCGAGGGCGACATGTCCTTCGTTGAAATCTCCAACGCGCAGCTTTGGCCCCTGCAGGTCGAGCACGATTCCAACCGGCCGTCCGGTCAAGGTCTCCAGGGTACGAATGATATCCACCCGCCGGCGATGATCATCGTGTGAGCCGTGACTGAAATTGAGCCGAAACACGTCCGCTCCCGCGACGAACAGCTTCTGGACGAGCTCCGGGCTCGAGCTCGCGGGTCCTAGGGTAGCGATAATCTTTGCGTTTCGGTGGCGTCGCATCATCTGCTCTGACTGCGAGGCGTCTCCGCGGCGGCCTCGTGATCGTCCCGAGGGCTGAGCGAGACGTTATCTTCCGGGGGCGGTATTATGCCACGAGTCCGATCGGGCATGTTTTCCACGAAGCGGTGGCAAAGCTCGGTTAGCCGGCGTAGATCAGGAGGCGGCTCGGTTGCAAATTCGTGGTGAGGTGACCATTTCGGCCCCGCGTGAAGCGGTTTGGGAAGCGCTCAATGCCCCCGACGTCCTGGCCCGATGCATTCCGGGCTGTCAGCAACTCGAACGCCAGTCGGAAAACGCGTTCACGGTGAGTATGCTCGCTAGAGTGGGGCCGGTAAAAACCGCATTCGACACCAGGCTCACGACCCTGGATCGGTGTCCGCCGAGCGCTTACCGGATCGTGGCAGAGGGCAAAGCTCCGGCGGCGGGGTTCGCGCGCGGCAGCGCCGATGTGAGCTTGGAGAAGGTGGGCGAGAATACCGTGCTCAAGTATATTGCAGACGTCACGGTAGGCGGAAAGCTGGCGCAACTCGGTTCCCGGCTGATCGACGGTGCGGCCAAGAAGCTTTCGCAGGAGTTCTTCCGTCGTCTCGCCGAGCACGTTGGGAGCGAGGGTTGAGCCGCTTGCCGCCAGCAGGTGAAGGGTTGGATCGGAGAGACGCCGGGGTCGTTGGGATGACTGACGCAACGCGGTGAAGGTCAAGTTGACGGTGAACGGCCGGGACGTCAGCTGTGACGTTGAGGCTCGCGTCCTGCTCTCGAGCTTTCTGCGCGAGGACTTGCGTTTGACCGGTACCCATATTGGCTGCGATACGAGCCAGTGCGGGACCTGTGTCGTGCACGTTGACGGTCGCTCCGTCAAGAGCTGTACGATCCTGGTGGCGCAGGTTGATGGGGCCGCGGTAACCACCATCGAAGGAGTTGCCGAAGCCCACCGAATGCATCCCATGCAGGAAGCATTTCGTTCCAATCACGGCCTGCAGTGCGGCTTTTGCACTCCCGGCATGGTGATGAGCGCATTGGACCTCGTGGCGCGCAATCCGGATCCGAGCGAGCACGAGATCCGGGCGTGGCTGGAAGGAAATTTGTGCCGCTGCACCGGTTATCACAACATCGTGAAGGCGATCGAGGCCGGGGCTCGTGCGATGCGCGAAGAGTAGTCCCCATGTTGCACCAAGGCGCCCCGGCGCTGGGCATCCATTCCGTGAGTAGTCCGAGATGAGAGACAGATTACCGTGACGTCGGGTTGGCGCACATCGTTGCGGCGGCGCGTCTCCCCGGACCTTCACTCGGCTTCGCGGGCTTGGTGCTCGGGCTTCACGAAAGCGGTCGACGCGACTATCCCTGGTGCATCAGCCCG
>JBFHLI010000036.1:0-19390 GCA_041594935.1 Gammaproteobacteria bacterium
CGCGGGCGTGCGTCTGGAGGCGTCGTGTCATTGTGGGGCGGTTCGCTTCCGGCTGGAATCCGTCCACCCCTATCCGTTCAATCTCTGCTATTGCACGATCTGCCGCAAGACCGCCGGGGGCGGCGGCTACGCCATCAACCTCAGCGGCGACCACGCCTCGCTCGAGGTGGACGGCCTCGAGAATGTGAGCGTTTATCAGGCGTTACTGTCCGGGGCGGACCCCGCGGCGCCGCCCGAGCCGAGCCCCGCCCGCCGCCACTTCTGCCGGCGGTGCGGCAGCGCGCTGTGGGTTTGGGACCCGCGCTGGCCCGACCTCGTGCATCCTTTCGCATCGTGCATCGACACCGAGCTGCCGCGCCCGCCGGAGCACACCCACCTGATGCTCGCCTCCAAGGCGTCGTGGGTGCCGGTGCACGCCGGGCCGGGAGATCGGTGCTTCGAGCAGTATCCCGAGGAGTCCATCGCGCAGTGGCACGAGCGTCTGGGGCTGAGCGATCCAGCGAATTCTCGCTCCGAGGACCCTGAGCCCTGACCTCGGTAGTTCACCCGTGTGCCCGCCGCGATGGAATGAAAGCATCCACCCGCTACGATCTGGTGGTGAAGAAGCGCTCGAACCGCGAGAATGGGCGCCATCCTTCGGCTCTCCGAGAGGCGGGGGTCGGTTGGGCTCAGCCGTGATCGACCGCAAGTAACTCCTGGAATCCACGCCCGTGGCCAACAAGAGAATCCGTGCCGTCATCACCGCGTTCGATCTCGAGCCGGGTACCAAGATCGCGCAGAAATTCAAGGTCGTGTCCAAGCTCGGATCGGGCTGGGAAGGTGAGGTCTACAAGATCCGCGAGCTGCGAACCGGCATCGAGCGAGCCGCGAAGCTCTTCTACCCTCATCGAAACGTGCGGAATCGCACTTCCAAGTTCTACGCCAAGAAGCTCCACAAGCTGCGCCAGTGCCCGGTCGTGATTCAGTATCACACCGACGAGACGTTCTGGTATCGCGGGCACGAGATCACCGCGCTGGTCTCCGAGTACGTCGAGGGGGAGCTTCTCAGTGAGCTGCTAAAGTCGTTCCCAGGGCGGCGGATGACCCCGTTCCAGGCGCTGCATCTCCTGTACGCCCTGACCCGCGGAATGGAGCCGGTGCATCTGCTCAACGAGTATCATGGTGACCTTCACTCCCAGAACATCATCGTCAATCGATTTGGTCTCGAGTTCGAGCTGAAGCTGCTCGATGTGTTCCACTGGTCGGGGTCGCGGCTGGAGAATCGGCAGGGCGACATCCACGACCTAATCACCGTCTTCCATGAGGCGCTGGGGGGCGCTCGGCACTATGCCA
Organism: Gammaproteobacteria bacterium; assembly: GCA_041594935.1. Classification (GTDB taxonomy): domain Bacteria; phylum Pseudomonadota; class Gammaproteobacteria; order HK1; family HK1; genus JBFHLI01. The sequence continues at coordinate 1,333 of JBFHLI010000036.1, forward strand.
AGCAGCCGAGCGCGGTGAAGTATATCTGCTGCGGCCTCAAACGCTCCCTGATCCGGCGCAAGTTCCGCACTATGTCGCAGCTTCGTGAGCACCTGGAGCTGTTGCAATGGTAGGCTGGGGCAAAGGGAGATCATGCAAATAGACCTCAGGCACTCGGCCGGCGCCCGGATCCTGCTGGTGTGCGCGGCCTTCGTCGTGGTGGTGGCGGGGATGCGCGCGGCCGAGCCGATTCTCGTGCCGTTCTTGCTGTCGGTGTTCATCGCCATCATCTGTGCCCCGCCACTTTTCTGGCTTCAGCGTCGCGGCCTGTCGACCGGACTCGCGCTGCTCGTCGTGGTCCTGGGGGTGTTGCTGGCCGGGTTGCTCCTCGGAGCCCTGGTGGGCTCCTCGGTCGATGACTTCTCCCGGGATCTTCCGGTTTATCAGGATCGCCTGCGCCAGCAGGTCGGATCGTTCAGCGCCTACCTGCAGGGTTTCGGCATCCATCTTTCCGAGCAGCTGGTGCGCGATTACTTCGACCCCGCAAAGGCGATGAAGCTCGCGGCCGGGGTGTTGACCGGCTTCACCGGCGTACTCGCCAACGCGTTTCTGATCTTGCTCACCGTGGTCTTCATCTTGCTGGAGGCAGCGAGCTTTCCGAGCAAGCTCAGACGCGTGCTCGACGATCCCGAGACGTCTCTGAAGGGTTTCTCGGCGTTCATCGAGAACGTCAAGCGCTATGTCGCAATCAAGACCGCGATGAGCGCGCTCACCGGGGTCGGGGTGGCGATATGGCTCCTGGTGATCGGAGTAGACTATCCCCTGCTATGGGGCGTGCTCGCGTTCCTGCTGAACTATGTGCCCAACATTGGTTCGATTCTCGCCGCGGTCCCGCCGGTGCTGCTCGCGGTCGTGCAGCTCGGTCCTCTGTCAGCGCTCCTGGTGGCACTCGGCTACGCGATGGTCAACGTGGTGTTCGGCAACGTCGTCGAGCCGCGTTTCATGGGCCGGGGACTCGGGCTTTCGACCCTGGTGGTATTTCTCTCGTTGGTCTTCTGGGGCTGGCTGCTGGGCCCGGTGGGGATGTTGCTGTCGGTACCGTTGACGATGACGATGAAGATCGCGCTCGACAGCAGCAACGACACTCGCTGGCTCGCGATTCTTCTCGGCCCTTCCGATGCTGCGGCGAGCGATGCCCCGACTCCCCGCGCGGAGTGAGGGTTCGCAGACGCGGCGAGGAGAAGCTCGAAATGATGAATCTGCTCAAGTCCATGTTCAAGGCGCCGACCCCGGCGGGGCCGCCGGTTATCCTGCGGGCGTTCGCAGTGACCGACCCCACCATCAACCAGGATGCAGCGAGGGTGGAGGAGGACGCGTGGCGAGTGAGCTCGGTGGACGACGACCCGTCAATCCGATTGTTCGAGCTCGCCGATCCCGGGGTCGAGAACTGCATCCTCACCTACCGCTCGCAGCTCAAGACCGAGGACGTGAAGGGCCGTGCCTACCTGGAGATGTGGTGTCGTTTCCCGGGTCGCGGGGAGTTCTTCTCCAAGGGGCTTAACCATGCCGTCAAAGGCACCAACGACTGGGGATCGTATGAGACCCAGTTCTTCCTCAAGGCGGGGCAGCAGCCGGATCTGATCAAGCTCAACCTCACCCTGGAAGGCGGGGGCACGGTATGGCTGAAGTCAATCGAGCTGTTGACGACTCCGCTCGAGTAAGCTCGGCAAGGGCGGTCCGGTCCCGGCTCAGGTCTCGAGGAGGCGCGGCATGAGCTCGACCAGATTGCACGGTCGGGTCCGAAGGTCGAGCTGTGCCGCGATGATCGAGTCCCATGCGGTGCGACACGCGCCCGAGGAGCCGGGCAGACAGAACAGATAGGTCCCGTTTGCAACCCCGGCGAGCGCCCGCGACTGCAGCGAGGAGGTTTCGATCTCGGCAAACGACAGGGCGCGGAAGATCTCCCCGAAGCCTTCGATCTCCTTGTCGAGCAGGGGGCGGAGCGCCTCCGGGGTACCATCGCGCCCGGTCACCCCGGTGCCGCCGGTGGTGAGCACGACCTGGATTTCCTCGGCTGCGATCCATCCGGCGACAACCGCCCGAATCTGGTAGAGATCGTCGGGAACGATCTGTTTGTCGGCGAGGTAGTGGCCGGCTGCCGTGAGGCGATCCGCGAGGAGCGCTCCCGACTTGTCGGTCTTCTCGGTTCGCGAATCCGATATGACGAGAACCGCGATGTCGAGCGGCACGAAGGACCGGTCAGTCGTCTTTTTCTTGGCCACATCAGGACTCCTGGTGAGGATTGTGCCCCCGCGCTACGCTGCCGTAGCCCGGGTGGCTTTTGCATCTCGACCCACCTCTAGCGGTCTGCCCCCGCTGCCGATTACCGGCGCCACAGCACATTAGACGAGGCCGAAGAAGGGCTGCACATCGACGGTGGTCCCCGCCTCCACGGTCTCACAATCGTCGGGCAAGATAACGAAGCAGTTGGCTTCACTCATCGAATGAAGAACGCCTGAGCCTTGGCGGCCGGTCCGTCTCACGACTAGCTCCCCGCGCTCATCACGTTCCAAGACCGCGCGGTAGAACTCGGTTCGACCGGCCCGCTTCTCGAGCCTCGACGCCGCAACCGCCTTCATGAGGGGTACCGGCCGGGGGTCCGCCACGCCCATCATGCGCAGCAGCGCCGGCTGCAGGAACTGGTAGAAGGTGACCATCACCGCGACCGGATTACCGGGCAGTCCGAAGAACACGGTGTCCGCGAGCCGCGCGAAGGCGATCGGACGCCCGGGCTTGATCGCGACCCTCCAGAAGACGACCTCGCCGAGGCCGGCGAGGACGTCCTGCACGAAGTCCGCCTCACCGGTCGACACTCCGCCCGAGCTGATAACGACGTCTGCCTCACCCGCCGCGGTGAGCACCGCGGCCCGGACCGCATCGCGAGTATCGCGGACGATTCCCCGGTCGAGCACCTCGGCCCCCAGTCGGGTGAGCATGCCGTGCAAGGTGAATCGGTTGCTGTCGTAAACGGTTGCATCCTCACGCGGCTCGCCCGCATCGCGCAGCTCGTCTCCGGTGGAGAAGATAGCGACTCGCAGGCGCCGTCTCACCGCAATTTGTCCGAGGCCCAACGAGGCAAGGAGGCCAAGCTCGGCCGGCATGAGCCGCAGACCGGCCGCGAGCGCAACCTCGCCGCGGGCCAGGTCCTCGCCGACCTGGCGCACGTTCTGCCCGCGCCGATGCCCGGCCCCTATTCGGACGTGCGACCCGTCACTCTCGGCCTGCTCCTGGGCGACGACGGTGTCGGCGCCGCGCGGCATGGCCGCGCCGGTCATGATGCGAACTGCCTCTCCGGCGGAGACCTCTCCTGGGAACGACTTTCCCGCCCACGAGGTTCCGATCAACTCGAGTGCCTTGTCTCCGCTTCGCGCCAGGTCGTCGCCGCGAACCGCGTAGCCGTCGAGGGCTGAGTTGGTATGTCCGGGAACATCGATTGGGGAAACGACATCCTCGGCGCAGATACGACCGAGCGCATCGGAGATCGAGACCCGCTCCACTTCCTCGATGCGCCCCAGAGCCCCGTACATTCGGCGCCGGGCCTCTTCGAGGGGGAGGAGCGGCGAATCCGGGGTGCCGCCGCCGAGCTCAGGGTTGACCGATTGTCTACTCATCGCCGACAAGAGTATCGCTGCCGGCATCGAAGGGCTAGCTACGAAAGCCGTCGGCCGGGACCGAAAGCCGGGCGCGGTGAAGTAACCAGGTTAGCTCGAGTGGCTCGCCGATCGGCAACGCGTAGGTGTCCTTTCTCGTATGGTCGATCTCGAAGCTGTGATCGGCGTGCTGCACCACGCGGGTCCGTAGTCCGAGCGCGAATCAGAGGACGGAGCTTCCAGAGCGAGGTGGTCTTTCTGGTTTCGCTGAACGCCGCGAAACCGAGAATCGGCATCTCGGCGTGACTCAGCCCGTTGCCTCTGCGCGGAGGCGCTCCTCCAAATCCAGCCGATCCTGGGGGGTATTGATATTGAGGAACAGGTCAGGGCGATCGGCGAGGTCACAAAGTGCCATCTCGTGCTGAGCGTACCACTCGTCGATCTTGCGCTTTCCCGACGCGAGGAATCCCGTCAGGCTGTCGAGCAGCTCGCGTCGCAGCAACGCGAAAACCGGCTGCAATCGGACACCATCGTGGGCAACGCTGAGCTCGGCGCGGGCCTCGACGAGGCTGCGGTAAAGCCTCTCGCCCAGATCGGGGGGGACGATAGGCGAGTCACATGGCACGACCAGAACCAGTGGGGTGCGGGCAGCGCCGAGCGCGCTTGCCATGCCCGCGAGCGGACCCGCATAGCCGCCGAGCGTGTCAGGGATGACCCCGGCGCCTAGACCCGCGTATTCGTCGAGGTTGCGGTTGGCATTGATCAGCAGGTCGTCGACCTGCGGGCGTAGTCCCTCGATGATGTACGTCACCATCGGCCGTCCGTTTAGCTCGATCAACCCTTTGTCCCGCCCACCCATTCGCCTTGCCCTGCCGCCGGCGAGCACGACGCCGGTCACGCCTGGCCTCGGGCCCGTCACCGGTCGAGTCGAGCTTCGAGCGCCCGCTTCCTCGGAGGTCTCCGACCCGAGGTCGCCGACGCCAACCCTCCCGCTCATATCATGCTCCTATCAGTGTGCGCGCTCGCTCCCATCGGGCGCGTGAGCGCGGTCAGTATATGCTCGCATGCGATCCTCGAACACGAGCGTGGCCGGCTACGGGGCCCCCACCGAGCGCGTTGGCACACCCGGCGGGGCGCTTCTCGCCTTGCCGACCCACCGGGCTTGCGCAACTTGTTACACTGCCATCCGTTCAGTCGGCAGAGCCGCGGTTGCAATCCGTGACCGGTTCCCGTCGTCGCCGACGGCTCGAACATCGAGGGGATACGAGGCCCGGGGGGCAAGGCGAAGCATGACTAGCATCGGCACTCAAAGAAGCTCGGGGGAGGGGCTGCGCGAGCCGTCGAGCGCGACCCTTGCCGACGCCGCGGTGCTGGTGGTCGACGACGAGCCGGGCATGCGAAGCTTCCTCAAGCGCTCGCTCGAGAAGCGCTGCGCGGTGGTGGAGCTGGCGGCCAGCGCGGAGGAGGCCGAAGCGCTGCGCACGCGCTGCTACTTCGACCTCATGGTCGTGGACAACCGCCTACCGGGGCGCTCCGGTCTCGAATGGGTCACCGAGCTGCGCGAGCGCGACGTTCGCACCGATGTGATTCTGATCACTGCCTACGCCGAGCTGGATACCGCTATCGCGGCACTCCGGGTCGGGGTGGCCGACTTCATTTTGAAGCCATTTCGAGTCGAGCAGATCCTCGGTTCGATCGAGCGCTGTCTCGAGCGACGACGCCTGGCGCGCGAGAACTTCGTGCTTCGCCGCGAGACCGCCGAAGTCGGTTTGGACGGAATCGTTGGGGTCTCGCGGGCGATGCGGGACGTGGTCGACACCGTGCGGCATGTCGCTCCCACGGTCTCGACGGTGCTGATCGAGGGGGAGACCGGAACCGGCAAGGAGCTGGTGGCTCGAGCGCTTCACCGCTCCAGCGCGAGAGACGGTGCGTTCGTGCCGGTCAACTGTGGATCCATCTCGCCGGAGCTATTCGAGAGCGAGCTGTTCGGTCATCTCAAAGGGGCGTTCACCGGTGCCCACAGCACGCGCGAAGGGCTGTTCAGCTATGCGCAGGGCGGCACCCTGTTCTTGGACGAGATCGGCGAGATGCCGCTCGCGATGCAATCAAAATTGCTGCGGGCGCTCGAGGAGAAGGCGATTCGCCCGGTCGGGAGCGACCGCTACATACCGGTCGAGGTTCGCGTGGTTGCCGCCACCAACCACGAGCTTTCCAAGGACGTGGCGGCGGGGCGCTTTCGCGAGGACCTGTTCTATCGCCTCAACGTCATGGTGATCGCGATTCCGCCGCTTCGGGACCGCACCGAGGACATCCCCGCCCTCACCGATCATCTGCTGTCCGATCTGTCGGCCGAGCTAGGGATCGATTCGATTTCCTTGACCCACGACGAGGTCGTCTCGCTAAGCCGGTATCGATGGCCGGGTAACGTGCGGGAGCTGCGCAACGTGATCGAGCGCGCCCTGCTGCTCGGAAGATTCCCCGAGGAGTACTTTGGTGACGGGTTGGTGGTCGAGATGCGGGGCGAGCCTGACGTGGCGCGATCGGGCACCTCGCTCGATTGGTCGCTCGCGGAGATGGAGAAGTTTCATATCCAGCGCGTGGTCGAGGCGAGCAATGGGAACAAATCCCATGCCGCCCGGCGCTTGGGAGTGTCCCGTAAGACCCTGGAGAGAAAGCTGAAGGCTTGGAAGCTCCAAACCTGACTCATGCTTGCCCGGTGGGCGCGTTCTTTCGCGTCTCAACCGCGGCGCAGAGGGGCGTCTCGCGCGCCCCGCACCCGGCGTCGGTGCGTACCGCGGGGCGGTCTGAGCCCGCGGGCGGATATCGTTGACATGTGGCGCGCGCTCAAGATGCGGCTGCGGTCCAGCCTGCGATACAAGCTTTGGCTGCTGGTGCTGTTTCCGGTGTTCCTCATCGCGCCTCTCGGGGTCGGGTTTATCGGCTACTGGACCCAGCATTTCAGCCACGATCAGCTGTTGCGCAAGGCAATTGCCGATCTCTCGATCGCGCACGACATCTTCAATCGCCTCCAGCGCGACCTGATCAACGAGCTGGAGCGCCTTGCGGGCTCCCACAGCTTCTTTACCGCGTACCGCAACGACGAGCGCGAGCGCTTGGCCAACCAGCTTGCCGCGGTGCTCGAGACCACGCGCCTCGATTTTCTCCACGTCACCGATCCCCAGGGGCGCTGGGTTGTCGCGGCCGAGCCGACCGTACGGGGCGGCGAGAGCCGGCACTCGCCGCTGCGCGGGCAGGCGACCTCGTATGGAATTTCCACCGCCGGCATCGAGGTGTTCTCGCGGGAGGACCTCGGCACCGAGGGTCTCGTGCTCGCCCCTCTCGAGGTCGCCGCGCCCGAGACGCTCGCCTCGACCCGCGATGCTCCTCCCATTGTCGCGCAGCGGGCGCTCGTGATGCGAGTGATCGTCCCGATCCGGGATCCGGCCGGAACCATCGTCGCCCTGCTCGACGGCGGTGTGGTGCTGAATCAAGAGGCCGCGTTGGTCGACGAGATGCGCGACATCGTGTATGGCTCGGGCACTCTCCCCGAGGGTGGTTTCGGCATCGTCAGCATCTTCCTCGGCGATGTTCGGATCAGCACGAATGCCACGTTCGAGCGCGGGGGGCGGGCCATCGGCACCCGGGCCCCGGCCGCAGTCCGCGCCCGCGTGCTCGGTCAAGGTGCTCCGTGGGTGGGGCGCTCCCGGGTCGTCGACGACTGGTATATCTCGTCGTTCGAGCCGATCGTGGACGTCTACGGCAATCGCGTCGGCATGCTCAGTGTCGGGTACCTGGAGCGGCCCTTTCGCGAAGCATATCGTCAGGCGCTGTTCTCCTTGGTTTCCATCGTGCTCGCCGGGCTGGCGATTGCGATGGTAATCGCGATCACCGCCGCCGCGTCGATTTTCCGGCCGATCGAGCGCATGACCGCGGTGGTGCGGGCAACCCAGGCGGGTGAGGAGCAGCGGATCGGGGCGGTCACCACCCAGGACGAGATCGGCGAGCTCGCCCGTCAGTTCGACCGGATGCTGGATCTGTTGTGCCAGCGCAGCGACGAGATTCGACGCGCGGCCGGAGAGCTCGAGAACAAGGTCGACGAGCGTACCCGGGAGCTGCGCGCCAACAACGTACGCCTCGAGCACGCCATCGCGCAGCTGCTCGAGACCCGACGTCAGCTGGTGGTGGCGGAGAAGATGGCCGCGCTCGGCGAGCTGACGGCGGGCGTTGCGCACGAGGTCAACAATCCCACCGCGGTGATCCTCGGCAACGTCCAGGTCCTGCGCGATGAGCTCGGAGCGCAGGCGGCCCGGGTGGACCCCGAGATCGAGCTGATCATCGAGCAGGTGGATCGGATCCGGTCGATCATCGACCGGCTGCTTCGCTACGCACGGCCTTCAGAGTTTGGCGACCACCTGGCCGAGCTGAATCTCCCCAATGCGATCGAGAACGCGCTCGGTCTCATCGAGCACGAGCTCAAGGGCAAGCAGGTGAGCATCGCGAGAGCCTTCGAGAGCACTCGAACCGTGCGATTTGATCCGCAAGAGCTCGGACAGGTGTTGATCAACGTGCTCACGAATGCCACTCAGGCGCTGGGTGAGGGTGGGCGCATCGTGATCACGGTGCGCGACTGGGCGGACCGGGGAGTCGCGGTCACGATCGAGGATAACGGCATCGGAATTGCGCCCGAGAACCTCCACCGGATCTTTGACCCGTTCTTTACGAGGCGCAAGCCTGGCGGAACCGGGCTGGGGCTGTCGGTGAGCTACGGTATCATGCGCCGCTACGGGGGAGACATCTCGGTTGAATCGAAGCCCGGGGAGTGGACGCGTTTCACGCTGCTCATCCTCGAGTCACCGGAAAGACCGCACGAGCTAGCGCCCGATTCGACGCAACGATTTCCACTCAAAGGTCAAGCCTCATGAGGAGGGCACGATGAACGAAGATACGCTCAATCTGCAGGTAAGAAAGTTTCTGAAGAAGGTGGGCATCAATGCCCAGCGCGAGATCGAGGGTGCGGTCCGGAACGCAATCGCGAATGGAAAATTGTCGGGAACGGAGAAGCTTGATACCTCGATGACGCTCCGGGTGCCGGCATTGGGGTTAGAGCTCGTGATCGAGGACACCGTGGCGCTCGAGTGAGCCGGATCGAGCCGAGGAGCGGTTAGCTCGCCCAGACCAGCTTTCCGAGCTCGTCGAGGTCGTAGCCCCCGAGCGATTGCGCGAGCTCGCGGGTCCTCGCGCTTGCGAGTGCGTCCAGGAGGTTTCGGAACAGGGTTCGGAAGTAGATTCGTCGATCGAGGGCGAGATCGAAGCCTTCCCAGCCGATGGGAACGAAGCCCAAGCCGAACTCGCGCGCGGCGCTCCGAGGGCCGGGCGCGACGTCCGCGGCACCGGTTGCGACCAGGGACGAGGTTTCTCGCTCGCAGTGGGCGATTGCGCTCGCGTCGAGGTCGCCAAGCCGAACCCCGTGGTGGGCGAGCGCCTCGTGGAGGAAGCGCTGCGAGCCGGCGCCGGATGGGCGCATTCCCCAGCGCAGCTTTGCGGTCAGGATTCCCGCGACGTCCCGTTCCTCGAGCCCGCGCTCAGGCGCGACGATCAATCCTTGCTCGCGGCGAAACGCCCGTACCAGGACCCACCGGTGATGCTGCGGATACGCGGAGAGCAAGGCGGGGTGCCGCACGTGACTTTCCTCGACCGGTCCCCAGTGAATTGCGCCGACGTCGGTGCGTCGTGCCGCCAGCAGCTCGAGCCCGAGCTGAGTGCCGGTCGGGCCGTAGCTCATGAGGGCCCGTGCCCCCACCTCGCTCGCGAGGTGACTTACCACCCGGTGCAAGAGCGGATCATCACTGCCGGCGATGATCAGTCGATCGGTGAGGACCCCGCCGTGACTCGACTCGTGCAGCCACTGATCGACGAGGTCTCTCGGAAACAGCCACTTACCGGTGATCTTGGTCCCCGGGAGCTTGCCCTCGGCCACCAGGTCGTAGATCTTCTTCTCACCGACTTGCAGGTACTGCGCTACCTGTTTGACGCTGAAGAAACGCGCCGTGTCATCGAAGTCCGTCAAGGCCGCTTCACCCCGCGCGCATCAGCTTTGAACGGATCGGTGGCCGGATACCTTTTGCGAGAGTAGCTTGGCGGCGGGCCGGGCATCGAACTCGATGCGGTCGCCGCCGTTGAAGACCAGGAAGTGCTTGCCCTTGGCACGAGCGATCATGATGATGCCGAGCTCGCGGGCGAGCTCGAGACCCATGTGGGTAACGCCCGAACGCGAGAGCAGGGCGGGAATTCCCATATGGGCCACCTTCATGACGATTTCCGAAGTGAGTCGACCGGTGGTGTAGAAGACCTTGTCGTCGCCTGGGATCCGGTCGAGCCACATCATGCCGGAGATGGCATCGGCCGCATTATGGCGCCCGACGTCCTCGATGAACATCAAGATACGATCGTCCTCGCACAACGCACAGCCGTGCACCGCGCCCGCCTGCCGGTAGATCTCGTTGTGGCTCGAGATCTCGTGCAGCAAGGCATAGACCCGCGATTGGCGCAACGTGACATCGGGCAGGCGCACGTCGTAGAGCTTATCGAGAGTGCAGCTGAACACCGTGCCCTGGCCGCAGCCGGTGGTGACGGTGCGCTTCTCGAGCTTCTTCTCCCAATCGACGATTCCGCCCCCATGGGTCGTGCTGACGCTCACCTGCTCGCGTTCCCAGTCGACTTCGATCGCCTCGATATCCTCCAGGTTCTCGATGAGCCGCTGATTGCGAAGGTACCCCAGGGTGAGCGCCTCCGGGTAGGTCCCCAGCGTCATCAAGGTGACCACCTCGCGATCGTCCACCTTCAAGGTGAGCGGGAATTCGCCTGCGACGTGCATGTCGCGGCTCTCGCCGTACTCGTCGATCGCCGTCACCTCGTGGGTGGGGGCGAGTCCCGCACTGCTCATGCGGGGACGGTAGGTCTTGGAGGACAATTCAGCCTCCGGTCACGCTCATGTGTCGGAGGATGACTTCCTGTCGCGAGAGGTCGAAGTCGTGGCCCTTGGGCTTGATCGACATGGACTGCACGATCGCGCGCTTGAGTCGCTCGTGGTCTCCGGGGTGGCTGCGCATCACCGCCCGCAGGTCGACGGAGTGCTCCTGCCCGAGGCAGAGCAGCAGACGACCTTGCACCGTCACCCGAACCCGATTGCACGCCTCGCAGAAGTTGTGGCTGTGCGGCGAGATGAACCCGACGCGCGAGTCGGTGCCCGAGACCCGAAAGTAACGCGACGGACCGCCGGTCGTCTCGGTGGTGGGGACCAGGGTATAGCCGGTCTCGATTTCGCGCCGTACCTCGTCGCTCGAGATGTAAGCCTCCGCCCGGTCGTGATCCTCGATGTGCCCGAGCGGCATTTCTTCGATGAAGCTGATGTCCATCCCGTGCTCCACCGCGTAGCCCACGAGGTCCAGGATCTCGTCGTCATTGCGGTTCTTCAGGATCACCGCGTTGAGCTTGACGCGCTCGAATCCGGCCCCGAGGGCGGCCTCGATTCCCGCCCTCACTTTGGCAAGGTCGCCGACCCGGGTGATGCGCTTGAATCGCTCCGGGTCGAGACTGTCCAGGCTGACGTTGATGCGCCTGACGCCAGCGTCCTTGAGGCCGCGAGCGTAACGCGTCAGCTGCGAGCCGTTGGTGGTGAGGACCAGCTCGCGGAGCCCCTCGAGCTGCCCGAGCTGCTCGAACAGCCACATGACATTCTGGCGCACAAGCGGCTCTCCTCCCGTCAACCGGATCTTCGAGACGCCGAGCTGGGTGAAAGAGCGACCGAGACCGAGGAGCTCCTCGAGGGTGAGGATCTGGGCCCGGGGCAGGAACGTCATGTTCTCGCTCATGCAGTAGACGCAGCGAAAATCGCACCGGTCGGTCACCGAGATGCGCACGTAGGTGACGTGGCGACCGAAGCGGTCAATCAGCCGCGGCGCCGTAGTCTCGAGATCACGCACTGAAACGCTCCTCTGAGGCGAACCGCGGTGTTTTCCGCCTGCACCCCAAGACGACCATGATACCGGCTAATTGCCCGCAGCAAAATGAGCGTTCGGGAGGAGGTTCCGACGTGGTCGCCCGTATTCCGGAGCCGAACAAGGCCGGCCGGGATACCCGGCGGCGGAGCCGGACCGCGAAGGGTTGGTTGCGGGGACGCGGTGGCGTGGGATAATGACCGCCGACGCCAGACGACCTGAGGAATTCATTTCATGGGGAACCGGCAGCACCGGCCCGACGCATCGATGCCGGTTTCCGTATTGATGGAGCGGTGTCGGATCGAGCGCGGTCCCTGGGCGGAGATGCAGTGGCGGGTCGCGCGGGTCATCCCGAGCCGGGGCGCGCCTGACACCCCGATCGCGAAGACCCTGATCCACTCGGGGGAGGGGCGCGAGGAGTATTTGTGGACCGGGCACCGCGTCGAGCTGTTCAAGGATGGAGCGGAAGGATATTGGTATAACCTGTTGAGCGACCCCGCCTACCTGTTCGTGGTGTGTTACGCGGAGGGGGGCGAGGGGGAAGACGCGCAGCTGGCGCCGTGCCTGGTCACTCCGAATCAGGACGAGGCCAACGCGCATCTGGAGTCGGAGGACCGGGTATTCTCGACCCCGATGCCGCCCGAGCTCTGTGACTGGGTCGAGCGCTTCGTCGTCGAGCACTACGTGCCCGAGGAGAAGAGGAAACGAAAACGACGCAACTGGACGCAGGAAGACGAGCGTGCCCCGCCGCGAGCCCGCCGTGACTGACGCCCCAAGCGGGGAGCCGGAGAGCTTCCTCGAGCGCTGGTCGCGGCGAAAGCGCGAGCCGCGCGAGAGCGACTCGGTCGATGTTGCGGGCGAGCCCGGGGAGACCCGCGAAGACCCTGCCCCGGCCGAGGCGCCGGCCCCGATGACCGACGCGGACATGCCCCCGCTCGAGACTCTGGACGAGAGCAGCGACTATAGCCCGTTCTTCTCCGAGCAGGTCAGCGAGGCGCTGCGTCGTCGGGCCTTGCGCCAGCTTTTTCACAGCGCAAAGTTCAACGTGGTCGACGGCCTTGACGACTACGACGAGGATTTCCGGAACTTCGCCCCTCTCGGTGACATGATCACCGCCGACATGCGCCACCGAATGGAGCGCGAGGCCGAGCAGGCCAAGCAGGCGGTGGCCGAAGCGCAGGCGCCCGAGGCGTCCGATGCGGAACAGAATTCCGAAGCAGGCGCGGCGGGTGAGCCGATGCCCGCCACCGAGGAGGGCGTCGAGCCCGGCAAGCCGGGTCGCGAGGAAGCGATTGCGGCTCGCTCGGACGAGACCGCCGAAGAAGATTCTACCGAGCCCGACCGTGAGCAGGGCTGAGCCCGCGGGGGGGGTGCTCGAGGAGCGGCTTGGCTACCGACTCCCGAGTCTCACTGCGGCCGGGGCCGCCCGCGTCGCCGCGTTGAGCCCGGACGAGAGCGAGGCCGGCACCCCCACTTCCCTGGTGGCCTACCACTCGCACGGTCGGGTGCTGGTTATCGATGACGGGTCGGAAGCGCTGGCCGCGGCCCAGCGCCTCGGCGCCGATCTCGATTGCACGTTGCTGGTGAACGCGACCGGATCCGTCGCCCCGACGCCCGCGCGAGAGAAGGCAGTGCGCGTGGTGCATGCGGATTTGATCGAGCTAGATGGGCACCTCGGCGCCTTTCGCGCGCAGGTGGCGGCCGGAGGCAAGACTTTCGACCTCGCCGTTTCGCTCGGCATCGACGCATTCGACCTGGTTCTCGACCTTGGGGACCCGCCTCGACTGACCGCCGACGTTTTGCCTCCGGGCTACTACGCGCCGGGCGCGAGCGAGACGGATCTGGAAGCGGCGCTTGCAGAAATCCCGACCCTGGTCGGCGAGTTCGAGAAGCCGCGTTACTTCCGCTATGACCCCGATATCTGCGCTCACGGCAGGAGCGGACTTACCGGCTGCACTCGATGCCTCGACGCCTGTCCGACCCGTGCGATCCGCTCCCTCGGGGACGTCATCGAGGTCAACCCGTTCTGGTGCCAGGGGGCCGGCAGCTGCGCGACTGCGTGCCCAACCGGGGCGATCACCTATGCCTATCCCGGGGTCGAGGACTTGCTGAGTGCGCTGCGCGGAATGCTCAAGCGTTACCGCTCGGCCGGCGGGGTTGCCCCGCAAGTGCTTTTTCACGATGCGCAGACGGGCCGGGCGTGGATGGCGGCGAACGCCGATGCTTTGTCCGAGCACGTGCTGCCGGTGGAGCTGGAGGAAGTCGGGTCGGTAGGGCTGGAGGCATGGCTGACCCTGCTCGCCTACGGCGTGCGCAAGGTCGCGGTGCTATGCCCGGCGGACCCGCCTGCCTCGGTGCGGGCAGAGCTGGACGCGCAGACCCAGCTCGCGGCCGCAATCCTCTCCGGGATGGGCTATCCGGCGGGTCTGGTGGAGGTGATCGACGCCGGCACCGCACCCGCGAGCGAAACGCCAGAACCGCGGCCCGGGCCCGAGATCGTGGCCGCTGGCTTTGCCGCCGTGAATGAGAAGCGCACCAATCTGCGCCTCGCGCTCGAGCACCTCTACGAGCAGGCACTCGCCAAGCCGGGAATCATACCGCTCCCGGAGCACGCTCCCTTCGGTGAGATCCGAGTCGATCGCGATCGCTGCACCCTGTGCATGGCGTGCGTGTCGGTCTGTCCGGCGGCGGCCCTCGAGGCCGGGGGCGAGCGGCCGCAGCTGAAGTTCATCGAGTGGAACTGCGTGCAGTGCGGCCTGTGTGAGACGGCGTGTCCCGAGGATGCAATCACCCGGGTCGCGCGGATCAGTGAAGAAGCGTTCCGCCAGCGGGCCCCGCGGGTGCTCAACGAAGAGGAGCCGTTTCGGTGCACGGTCTGTGGCAAGCCGTTCGCGACTCAGAGCGTCATGAAACGCATGCGGACAAAGCTCGAAGGCCACTGGATGTACCAGCAGCCGGCGGCGTTGCGGCGCCTCGAGATGTGCGAGGATTGCCGCGTGAAGGACATGCTCCGGGACGGGGGCGGGTTGCTCGACCGCCCGGACGGGACGCCCCGCGGAGGCTGACGTGGGACAAATCGCCCAAGGTGGGACATTTTGTCCGTCCTCAGCCGGCAGGTCGCGTCCTGCGGTCCGATTCTGCTCCCGATGGGACCGTGCACCGAGATTGGGAGTGGCACGAAACTTGCAAAAGACTTCTTCGATAAATCGAGAAGAAATCGATAACGATGCATGCAGCGGCGCTGGAGTTGGGGGCCACGAGGATGGTTGAGGGGGCCCGAGAGGAAGGTCTCGGCGATGAGCTGCGGGCGAACACCTACGCCCTTCTCGGAGCGATGCTCGCTCGCCCTCCGACTCGAGAGTTGCTCGATCTGCTCGGCGAGATCGAGGCGCCAAGAGACAACGGCCTCACCCTCTCCCCGGCGTGGGAAGTTCTGCGGCTGGCGGGCGAGCGCGCGCGAGTCGACGCGGTGGAGGACGAGTACCAGGACCTGTTCATCGGTCTTGGCCGCGGCGAGTTGGTGCCGTACGGCTCGTGGTACCTGACCGGATTCATGATGGACCGCCCCCTCGCGCTGCTGCGCGCCGACCTCACGGCACTGGGGGTCGAGCGCCGCGCTGGCGTGCACGAGCCCGAGGACCACGCGGCGGCGCTGTGCGAGACGATGAGCTTCATCGTGAGCTCCCCGGAAGAGATTTCTCTCGACACCCAGCGAGCATTCTTCGCCAATCACTTGGCGAGCTGGATGGGCACCTTCTTCACCGACTTGCAGGCCGCAAAATCGGCGCGCTTTTACCGCGCGGTCGGCCAGTTCGGCGAGCAGTTCATAGCGTTCGAGAAGCAGTATCTGAATATGCTGGCATGAGCCAGCGCGAGTGCGAAATTCACCGTGCGTACGGTTAAGGAGGCTGTTATGAGTAAGCACACGGGCAAGGCGTTGGGAAGCGACCGGCGCGTCTTCTTGAAAGGCGTGGTGGCGGCCGGAGGTGCCGCGACGGCCGCAGCGGTCGGGGCGGCGGTGGTGACCCGAGAGGGGAGCGACGGGCCATCGACGGCACCACCGGCGGAGTCCAATGCCAAGGGTTATCACGTGACCCCTCACGTAGAGGCGTACTACCGGCTCGCGCGGTTCTGACATCGGCGCTGAACGGTTTGGGATTCCTAACGAGTATTCGCATAATCACAGGAGATTAAGCGATGAAGTTAATCAGAAAGAACGGTCAGGCCCCGGGCGGGCCGCGTCTCGCCGGGCTGGGCGAGGCGATCGGGCGGCGTGCCTTCCTGCGCCGGTCCGGGCTCACGGTCGGGGGAGCCGCCGTGGCGGGTGCGCTGCCGGCGACCATGATGCGAAAGGCAAGTGCAGCCGCAACCCACGCACCGAAGGCGGGGGTAGAGACGGTCATCCGTCGCAGCGTGTGCACCCATTGCTCGGTTGGCTGCGGGGTGATCGCGGAGGTGCAAAACGAGGTCTGGACGGGCCAGGAGCCCGACTTCGAATCGCCCTTCAACCTGGGGTCCCACTGCGCCAAGGGCGCCTCGGTGCGCGAGCACGGGATCGGCGAGAAGCGATTGAAGTACCCAATGAAGCTGGTGAGCGGTAAGTGGAAGCGCGTCAGCTGGGACGAGGCGGTGAACGAGATCGGAGACCAGATGCTCGCCATCCGTGAGCAGTCCGGGCCCGATTCCGTGTACTGGCTGGGCTCGGCCAAGCACAGCAACGAGCAGGCTTATCTGTTCCGCAAGTTTGCCGCGTTCTGGGGCACGAACAACGTCGATCATCAGGCTCGTATTTGCCATTCGACCACGGTGGCGGGGGTTGCGAACACATGGGGCTACGGCGCCATGACCAACTCCTACAACGACATGCACAACGCCAAGGCGATGATCTTCGTTGGGAGTAACCCGACCGAAGCGCATCCGGTCGCGATGCAGCATATTCTGCGGGCCAAGGAAAACGGCTCGAAGATGATCGTGGTGGAGCCTCGCTTCACCCGCACCGCTGCCCACGCGGATCACTTCGTGCGCATCCGCCCCGGCACCGACGTCGCCATCATCTGGGGCATGCTCTGGCACATCTTCGAGAACGGCTGGGAGGACAAGGAGTACATCAGCCAGCGTGTGTTCGGCATGGACCAGATCCGCGAGGAGGTATCGCGGTGGACTCCGGCCGAGACGGAGCGGGTCTCCGGCGCGCCGGAGGACGTGGTCAAGCAGGCGGCCCAGATGATGGCCGAGAACCGTCCGGGCACCATCGTGTGGTGCATGGGCGGCACCCAGCACACCATCGGCAACAACAACACCCGTGCCTACTGCGTGCTGCAGCTCGCGCTCGGCAACATCGGCAAGTCCGGTGGCGGCGCGAACATCTTCCGCGGTCATGACAACGTGCAGGGGGCCACGGACCTCGGAGTCTTGTCGCACACCCTGCCGGGCTACTACGGGCTCTCGAAGGGCGCGTGGGGGCACTGGGCCAGAGTGTGGGACGTGGACCTCGGCTGGCTCGAGGCCCGCTTCGACCGCGAAGAGCGCGCCGGTGAATTCTTCGGCGAGGAAGGCGCGGACGACAAGACCATCGACAACATGACCGGCAAGGGCATCCCGGTGTCGCGCTGGATCGACGGCGTGCTCGAGGAAAAGCACAACATGAGCCAGCGTGACAACGTGCGCGCGATGGTGTTCATGGGACACGCGGTCAACAGTCAGACCCGCGGGCCGGAGATGAAGAAGGCGATGGAGCAGCTGGATCTGATGGTCATCATCGATCCCTATCCCACCCACGCGGCGGTGATGCACGATCGAACCGACGGCGTGTACCTGTTGCCGGCCTCGACCCAGTTCGAGACCTACGGCTCGGTCACCGCCTCCAATCGCTCGTTTCAGTGGCGCGACAAGGTCATCGAGCCGGTGTGGGAGTCGCTGCCCGATCAGACCATTCTTTACAAGTTCGCGAAGAAGCTCGGTTTTGCCGACGAGATGTTCAAGCACATCAAGGTCGGGGTGAAGGCGCCGGATGAGCCGCTCGTCGAGGACATCACCCGCGAGTTCAACCGCGGGATGTGGACGATCGGCTACACCGGGCAGAGCCCGGAGCGCCTGAAGCTGCACGCCGAGCACCGCAAGACCTTCAACACCACGACGCTGAAGGCCGAAGGCGGTCCGGTGGACGGCGACTACTACGGGCTACCCTGGCCCTGCTGGGGCACCGCGGAGCTAAACCATCCCGGTACCCCGATTCTCTACGACCCCAGCAAGTCAGTGGCCGAAGGAGGGCTCACTTTCCGCGCGCGCTTCGGCGTGGAGCGCAACGGGGTCAACCTGCTGGCCGAAGGCGTTTACAGCGTCGGCTCGGAAATCAAGGACGGCTATCCCGAGTTCAGCGACAAGGTCTTGAAGCAGCTCGGCTGGTGGAACGATCTCACCGACGAGGAGAAG
>JBFHLI010000037.1:0-19249 GCA_041594935.1 Gammaproteobacteria bacterium
CAGGAGGTTCGAATGGCAAAGCTGCTCGGCATCGCAATCAAGACCAAGTCACGCGCTGCCATGAAACCCCTCGAGGAGGCGAGCATCGGTCTCGACATCGGGGTGAAGGGCGACTATCGAGGAAACCCCGGCCCCCGGCAAGTGACGGTTCTCGCGCGGGAAAGCTGGGATGCCGTGTGTCGAGAGCTCGACGCCTCGCTGGCGTGGACCACCCGACGTGCGAATCTACTCGTGGAGGGCGTGAATCTGGAGAACAGCTGCGGCAAACGACTGCGGATCGGTGCCGCCGAGCTCGAGATCACCGGCGAAACCGTGCCCTGCGCTCGGATGGATGAGCAACACCCGGGCCTTCGCGAGGCCCTGGTGCCCAGCTGGCGAGGCGGGGTCACCTGCCGGGTGATGGTTGAGGGTGTGCTGCGCCCGGGCGAGCCGGTGACGCTCGTCGACCGGGCCGACGCGCCGGCGACCACCTAAGGGGGCGATCTCGCCGATGTCTGGTCTGCAAGCCGACTCCATTGACGCCCTGGCAGCCCAGGTGCCCGACGGCGCGTCACTCGCGCTGCCACCCGATTATTCCGGCTGCGCGATGACGGTGGTGAGGGCCCTGATCCACCGCGGCGCCCGCGACCTCAACTTGATCGGCGTTCCACAGCTGGGGCTCCAGGCCGACCTCCTCATCGGGGCGGGATGCGTCGCCACCGTCGAGACCGCCGCGGTGACCCTCGGCGAGATCGGCCCCGCTCCGCGTTTCACCCGCGCGATCCGAGCGGGCGCAATTCGCATCCGGGACTCCACCTGCCCCGCCATTCATGCCGGCTTGCAGGCGGCCGAGAAGGGCATCCCCTTCATGCCGCTTCGCGGCGTTCTGGGCTCGGACCTGATCACCCACCGGCCCGGCTGGAAGGTCATCGATAATCCGTTCGCGAGCGACGATCCCCTTCTGCTCGTCCCTGCGATTCGCCCGGACATCGCTCTGTTCCACACCCCGCTGGCCGACGTGCACGGAAACGTCTGGGTCGGCGTTCGCCGCGAGCTCATGCTCGCCGCGCACGCGGCAAGGCACACCCTGGTAACCACGGAACGCATCACCCAAGAAAACCTGCTCGCCGACGAACGTTACGCGCCCGGCACTCTCCCCGCCCTGTACGTCTCGTCGGTTGCAGAAGCTCCGAATGGTGCCTGGCCGGTCGGCTTGTGGGGACGCTATCCGCCGGATATCGGCAATCTCGAGCGCTACGCGCGCATGGCAAGCACCGACGAGGGCTTCGCTCTTTACCTGGACCAGCCCCGCGAGCCGGCGGAGCCCGCGCCGGCCCGATGACGTTCCGCCCGGATGAGCTCCTGATCGCTGCTGTCGCCAGCATGCTGGACGGTCTTCAGCACGTGGCGGTCGGTGCGTCCTCACCGGTTCCCGCGGGCGCAGCGCTGCTTGCCCGCGAGCGCAGCGGCGGCGCGATGCGAGTCTCGATCCTCGGTCGTCAACGGGACAACCCGTTCACCGACGGCGGACGTGAGCTGTTCGACTGTGCCGCCCAGGGGCGAATCGATGCGTTCTTTCTCGGGGGGGCCCAGATCGATGGCTGCGCCAACATCAACCTCGTCGGGGTCGAGGGTTATCCGAAAAGCCGGGTTCGCTTTCCGGGCTCGTTCGGCTCGAGTTATCTCTACCTGCTGATCCCCAGGGTGATCTTGTTCACGCGGACCCATACCCGGCGGGTCCTGGTGCCGCGGGTTGAGTTCGTGAGTGCCGCCGGTACCAGTCCTCCCAACGTCTATCGAACCGGCGGACCCTACGCTCTCGTGACCGAGCGGTGCATTTTCCACTTCGATCGCGCCCGGTCTCGATTCGTCCTGCGCTCGGTGCATCCCGGACACGACGTCGAGGAGATTCGCGCCCACACCGGCTTCGAGTTCGACGCCCCGGAGGAAGCCGAGACCACCGACATACCCGATCGAGCAACCCTGGCGCTCATTCGCGGGCCGATTCGAGAGGAGATGCGCGACGTCTATCCCAAATACGTAGCCGAGGTACTAGAGGGAGCTTTCGCGCGCGCGGATTGAGCAGGAATCGCCTCGCTCCCCGTCTGGCCTCTGGCATACGGGCGCCGACTGCGGAGGACGATGACGCCATCGTATCCGGCACGCCCCATTGGACGATGTTCCCGGTTCTTTGGGCCGCAAACATCCGAGGTTCCCCCTGCAGTGGGTCTTGATCGGAATCGCCTCATCCTGACACGCGATGAAGCGCAGTTGAGTTCGCGCTTCCGGCACCGAAGGTCGGGGGCGGAGCGTATTCCCCGGTTGAGGTTAGCCGACGAACTGGGGACGATCGTGTCTCTGTCGAGCAGAGAGCTTGACTTTGACCGGCTCCGGCCCGTTGCTCTTCGGCCGGCGAACGGCAGCTTCCTACCAAAATCGAATTTTCCCCAGGGGGCTGTTGATGGGCGCGAATCGTCCGAATCGGGCGGTTGATACGACGGACCTAGTGGGCCTTGCGCGTCGTCTCAAGACTCCGAGCCTCACGTCGCTGCCACCATACGATTCCCCCCGCCGAAATGAGCAGGAGACCGGGAATCAAGTCCACATACACGGCGGTGGTGATGCCGGCGAAGGCATAGATTGGCGGTAAAATTTTGTAGACGGGAGTTGGGATCCACATTCGTTTTCGGCTCTCCTAGGGGCGCTGGTACGGTTTTACTGGTAACGGCAATTCCAGGTCGTTTCTTGAACTCAGATCATGAAATGAATCGATCTTCAGCCCGCCGGCCATAAGGCGGGGGTCGGGTCGAGTCCCGCTCATTCCAGTGTATCCAACGGGCGCCGCTTACTCGATTGACCGAGTGTCGGGATCGCTGCCGCTCGAACGCGATGCTGATGACGCCCCGTCGTCGGTCATCGGCGTGTGCATACATTACGGCACTCCCGCCCAACGCCAGTCCTCGCCGGCGATGCGTTCACGCTACGACCTGCGACCCTGCGGCGGGCAAGAATGAGGACCGTGATAACCTCGGAGACTCCAGCCGAGCTGAGGACGGATGCCATGGGGTTCGAAGGAAAACGAATTCTCGTCACCGGCGGCAGCCGTGGCATTGGCCGGGCCACCGCAGCGGAGTTCCTGCAGCGGGGGGCGCGGGTGGCCGTCAATGGCCGCACCGAGGATTCGACCCGAGCCGGGCTTACCGCCCAGGGTGACCTGCCGGGCGACCGGCTGGTGGCAGCTCCCGGGGATGTCGCGACGGTGCAAGGATGCACGGCCGCGGTGCAAGCCGCGGTCGAGCAGCTCGGCGGGCTCGACGTGCTGGTCAATTGCGCCGGGATAGGCCGGAGCGGACGCTTGAGCGAGGTCGACGAAGCGAGCTGGGATGCAATGCTCGATGTCAACCTCAAGGGCACGTTCTTTTGCTGCCAGGCCGCCCATCCCCACCTGCACGCGTCGGGCGGCAATGTCGTCAATGTCGCCTCCGATGCGGGATTGATCGGCGAAGCGGGGCTTTCCGCTTACTGCGCATCCAAGGGTGGAGTGGTGAATCTCACCCGTGCCCTGGCATTGGAGCTGGCACCGACGGTCCGGGTCAACTGTGTCTGCCCCGGCTATGTCGACACCGACATGGTGCGCCGCGATGGCATCGAGCAGGCGACCGACCCGGCGGCGGCCGAACGACAGCTCATCGGCTACGCCCCGCTGAAGCGAATTGCCGCGCCGAGTGAGATCGCACGCGCCATCGTGTATCTGGCGAGCTCCGACGCTCGATTCATCACCGGCGCAGCCTTGCAGATCGATGGTGGGACGACCGCCGGTCACCCCATGCCGGCGACCGACTGACATCCCCCGATTCGAGTGGCCTGCGCAAACCTCGACAATCACCCGGGCGCAGCGCCGTTCGGCGAGCCCGCTACATCGGCGACGTCACGGCAAGAATCTTGTCTGGAAGTGCTTATTGACTGCGTGGAGGGTTCGACTGCATGACAGAGGCGGCCGCGCGGGCAGTCGCGCTGCACAGCAAGCAAGGGGGGCGCGGGAGCACGGCCCGGGAGAGAACTCATGGCTAGCAATGAGTACACGCTCCAAGTGCATACTCCTTTCATTCCGCCGGCTCCACCCGAAGCCCCGCCTTCCGTAGTCCTTCCATGAGGCCTTCGATCAGCTCCGTCGGCATACCGCGGGCTCGAAACGGAGCGCGGGGATCGTGCGGAAAGTCCGGGCGAAGCTCGAGCAAGTGCGCGAGCGTCCGCTCGGCCTTGTTTGGCTCGGCGTTCATGGCATACGCGGCGGTAAGGCTCGCCTGCACCATGTAGTTGCCCGGCAGATTCATCTTGAGGGCGGCGTCACGCGATTCCCGGTACTCGCCTTTGAGATAGTGGTCCAGGTGAAAGATCTGATGGAGCCAGCTCTGGTGCTTCGGATTGAGCGCCATCGCCCGGCTCACCCATTCCTTGCCCTGCTCCCACTGACCTGCGTACCCCATCCAGGTGCCGAGGTCGGCGAGCACGAAGGCATCATTCGGGTTGAGCTCGACCGCGCGCTCCGCGAAACGCTGGAACTCGGGGAGATCCTGAGTCGTCATCTGGGTCAGGATGGCAAGAGCGTAGTAGGCATCTGGGTTATCGGGATCGAGGTCAATCGATCGATTGGCCGCGGCACGGCTTCGCTCGGCCCAGTCGGGCGGCGTATCAATTGCGTACTTCTTCGACTCGATGTAGCTGAAGGCCAACCTGGACCACCCGACGGCGTAGTCCAGTTCGTTCTCGGCCGCGTTCTCCAGACAGGCCCGCGCCTTTCGATGACGATCGGGGGCGAAGTTCTCGTAGAACCAGTAGGAGAGCAGGACGCACTCGTAGACTTGAAGACTGTCCGGAGTATGGCTCCGGATCGCCCTCTGGACCCGCGCGTTGAACAAGGGCGCATCGGCCGAGCCGACCGCTGCCGCCACCTTCTGCGCAATTTCGAGCTGGGTGTCGAGGACGCCCGGCGCATCGAGGGCGCGGTCAAAGGGCCCGGGGGCGCTCAGCTGGCGACACACCTTCGCGTCGGTGAAGGCGGTGGTAACCCGAAGCCTGCCGCCGGCACGACGGACCGTGCCCTCGAGAATGTAATCCGCGCCGAGCTCACGTCTTATCTGCGCGCAATCTGCGTTGTCACGAAATGCGGTCACCGACGCCGGCGCGAGGACGAACAGGTTCGTGAACTTGGACAGATAGGCATTGATGTCCTTCGTGAGCCCATCGCTGAAGTACGCATCGTCCGGGTCGTCGCTGAGGTTCTTAAACGGAATCACCGCCACGCGGGGACCGGTGGGGACGGGCGGCGTCTCATGC
The DNA here is from genome assembly GCA_041594935.1 of Gammaproteobacteria bacterium. Classification (GTDB taxonomy): domain Bacteria; phylum Pseudomonadota; class Gammaproteobacteria; order HK1; family HK1; genus JBFHLI01. The sequence goes on from JBFHLI010000037.1 coordinate 5,317, forward strand.
GGGGCCATCCGCCAGTAGATCGCGCCTAGCAGCGCTATTGCGACCGTGCCGCCGAGGATCAGCATTCGACGGCGTTGCCCGGCGTGCCGGCGCAACCCGCGCGCACACTCGGGCGGCCAGCACCACACCTCGATGGTCTGGGCGATGTTCTTGAGCTGATGCCGACCTGCATTCTCGAACCGGGGGTCGAGCTTACCTGAAACCTGCTCGGCCACCTGACCGGTGATACAGACCCCGCCCGGGGGAGCGAGACTCTCCAGACGTGCGGCGATATTGACGCCGTCACCGTAGATCTCGCCCCGGTCCTCTAGCACCTCACCGAGATTGATCCCGATCCGGATGTGTATCCGGGTATCATCGGGGACACCCTGGTTACGGCTAGCCAGCTCCGCCTGCACGTCCACCGCAGCTTGCACGCCGGCAACGACACTGGAAAATTCTGCGAGGATTGCGTCACCCGCGTAACGCAGCACGGTTCCACCCCGCGCCTGGATCGCCTCGTGCACGAAGTCGAGCACGTCCATCACCGCGCGGTGGGTGCCGAGTTCGTCCTTACCGGTGAGACGACTGTACCCGACGACGTCTGCATACAAGACCGTCGTCAGCTTACGGGTGACGTCGTTGTCTGATTCGAGAGGCTTCATGCCGCCACCTCTTCATGCGGCCACCTCGCCGAGGAGATTCTACCGCATTCGGTGAGGGAAGCGAGGGACTGCGGGCGTGAGTTGGATTTTCCGGTCGTCCGAGACCGGATTTCCATGGCTTCATGAAGAGGAAAAACGAGCAATCAGGCCCCGAATCGCAAATCGTCCTGTTTTGTCTCGACCGCTAGACCGATGCGGCAAACGTCCCTAATCATCTTTTTCAACGATGAAGGCTCGCAGGCGCTCGCGGGTGGACTCCGGCAGGGAGACCTTGGAGCGCGCCTCGAGATCGAAGTACACGGTGGTGCTCTCGAGGGTTGCGGCGATATCGCCGGATTCCGCATTCCGCATACGGTAGTAGGTGCCGAGTGACGAGCTTCCGATCCGCAGCAACCCCCCTTCGATGACGATCAGATCTCCGGCCTCCTGCTCGGCCCGGTATTCGATGGTGCTCCTCACGTCGACGAAGCCGCGGTCCTCGGCCTTCATCTGCTCGCGCCGAAAGCCGAGCGCCGAGAGCAGATGCCAGCAGGCCGGGTCGAACATCCCGAAGTAGTGCATGGTGGTCATATGTCCCTGATGGTCGCAATGCCACGGGTAGATCACGCTGCGAAAACACTCGACAAAACCACTCACGATAGGATCCTCCTCATTCGAGAACGCGGTCCGGGTCACCCCGGCAGCCGCCCGGTCCTATCGCCGACGTTTGGTGCTTCCTCGTCGGCGAGCTTCAGAATCCGCTGGCTGAACTCGTCGTCTTCTCCCTCGAGCAGGCGCGGCAGCGAACCGCGAAAATCGGGCCGTCGGCACCAGCCGCGCATATCGTCCTCCCAGGAGAGCCAGCGGCGCTGCTGCTGGCGTCCCATTCGGGTCTCGTAGAGCGTGATGTAGGCCCGCTCGAAGACGGAGATCAGGATTGCAAACAGCACGCCCTTGCGCTCTTTCTGCTCATCGGTCCAGACGTCTGCCTCCGAGTACTCCTGGAACAGCTTGAGGTCGGCGTTATCGAGCACGAGCCGTAGGAAGCTCTGATACTCGTCAGAGAGTCGCTGGTTGAGTTCGCTCTCCTCGTTCTCGCGTTCCCGGCGTCGCTCGCGGATGTACACCCCGATCGCGAGCGGAAACCCGAACACGGTGACCACATAGCTCAGCGCCTCAAACCACTCGATCCAGGTCATGTCAACGACGTTCGCTGCTCTCGTTGGCCCCCGCCCCGGCCGATGATGCGGACTGACTCCACCCGCAAGACTCCCGGCGCGGTTCCAATCCTATGCCGCTGATGGGCCGCGGGCCAGCACCCGCGGGCCGGTGACCGCAACCGCGTCCCGGGTTCCCCAGACACCGCGAAAGCGATCCATCGTCCGACCCTTGTGCATTGCGTCGAACCGGGGAGCGTTTTACCTTGCGCCGATGAGCGATGCGTGCAGCCGATTCCCTGACGCCGCCGGCCTCGATTGGAACGGGCCGCTCGGCAAGCCGATCTTGCGGGTCGAGGACGAACGCTTCCTCGTCGGCAAGGGCCGCTACGTCGACGACATCGAGCTGCCCGGGGCTGCGTACGCTGCGTTCGTGCGCAGCCCCGAGGCTCACGCGCGGGTGCGAAACATCGATTGCACCCACGCGCGCACGCTGCCGGGGGTGCTTGCCGTGCTCACCGGACGCGAGTGGAACGCGAGCGTCGGCACCCGATTGCCCTGTCTGCACCGCATTCACTCGAGCAACGGGGAGCCGATGCGCGAGGCCCTAAGACCGGTTTTCGCGCACGAGCGTGCGTGTCACGTGGGGGATGTGGTGGCACTGATCGTGGCCGAGTCGAAGACCATCGCCCTCGATGCGGCCGAGGAGATTTCGGTCGACTACGAACCCCTGGCCGCGTTGGTCGAGCCTGCCCGCGCGCTCGAATCCTCCGCGCCTCGCATCCATCCCGGCGTGCCCGCGAACCTCGCCTACGACTGGTCGATCGGTGACCGGGACGCCGTCGAGGCGGCTTTACGCAACGCCGAGCACGTCACGCGGCTGGTGCTCGTAAACAATCGGGTGTTCCATTTTCCGCTCGAGCCGCGGGCGTTGATTGCCCACCACGACGCGGCCCGCGATCACTACACGCTCTGGAGCGCCACCCAGATCCCGCACCTGCTCCGTCGGTTTCTTGCCGAGGATTCGCTCGGGGTCGAAGAGCACCGGCTGCGCGTGGTCGCGCCGGACGTCGGCGGCGGGTTCGGCCAAAAGAGCGTCCACTATCCGGAAGAGGCGGCGCTGCTCTGGGCCTCGCGCGAGGTGGGCCGCCCGGTGCGCTGGACCGCCACCCGCGGCGAGTCCTTCCTCGGCGACGTGCACGGTCGGGATCAAGTGGCCACCGTCACCGCCGGCTTCGACGCACGCGGAAAGATGCTCGCGCTCGACGTCGACACGCTCGCCAACCTCGGCGCCTACCTGAGCACCTTCGGCCCGGCCGTGCCGAGCCTCTACAGCGGCCCCTCTCTTTCGCAGATGTACGCAATCCCCGCCATCCACGCCAGGGTGCGGGCCGTGTACACCAACACCGCGCCAACCGACGCCTATCGCGGGGCGGGGCGCCCGGAGGCCACCTACATCGTGGAGCGAACGATCGAGGCGGCCGCGTTCGAGCTCGGTCTCGATCCGCTGGTGGTGCGCGAGCGAAATCTCATTCCTTCGAGCTCGTTCCCGTTTCGAACTGCGGTCGGCCTCGTGTACGACTCGGGTGATTACCAGGGATTGCTGGTAAAGCTGAGGGAGGTCGCCCGCTATGACGCGCTCCGCTCCGAGCAGCGCGGCCTGCGCGAAGCCGGCGTGCTCGTGGGCATCGGAGTCGGCGCCTACATCCAGAGCGCGACCGGAGGACCGAGTCGGGCCGAGGGCGAGGCGGGGAGTCGGGTCGGCGCGTGGGACGTTGCCAGCATCCGGGTCCATCCGCGCGGGAGGGTCACGATCGGGTGCGGGACTCATTCGCACGGGCAGGGCCATGAGACCTGTTACCGCCAGGTTGCGGCGCAGCGGCTCGGCTGTCGCATGGAGGACATCGAGATCGTGTTTGGTGACACCGACCGGGTCCACGCCGGGGTCGGTACCTTCTACTCTCGCTCCATCACCGTGGTGGGCAACGCCATCGTGCGCGCCGCGGATAGAATCATCGCCAAGGGGGCTCAGCTGGCGGCCCACCTGCTCGAATGCGCACCGGCGGACATCGAGTACGCTCAGGGCTGTTACACGATTGCGGGGACCGACCGCAGTATCCCCTTCGGCGATGTCGCCGGTGCAGCCTGGAGCGGTCACCGCTATCCCGACGGATTCGAGCTTGGACTGGAGGAAACCGTCTACTACGATCCGAGTGGTGCGACCACCGCGGCCGGAATGCACCTCGCCGTGGTCATCGTGGACCGCGAGACAGGGGAGGTCCAGCTGCGCGACTACTACGCGGTCGACGATTGCGGGCGAGTGGTCAACCCGATGGTAGTGAGCGGACAGATTCAAGGTGGGGCAGCTCAGGGGATCGGGCAGGCCCTGCTCGAGCACAGCGTGTACCGCACCGACGACGGTCAGCTGATCGCAGGGTCCCTCATGGATTACTGCCTGCCGCGCGCGGACGACCTGTGCGACTTCGTGGACACCCGCCTCGAATCACCCGCACCGGGCAACGAGCTCGGGATCAAGGGGGTCGGCGAGGCGGGCGCGGTCGGCGCCCCGGCCGCGGTTACGAATGCGGTGCTCGACGCGCTACGCCCACTGGGGGTCCGCCATGTGGACATGCCGTGCTCACCGCGGCGGGTATGGGAGGCGATCCGCGCCGCCGGCGGCTGAACGCGGCCGGAACGGAAATCGAGTGGAGACTAACCTACGACAAACAGATACATTGGCAGCCTGCTCCGTCCGGGGGACGTGGGAGCGAACGCCACGCGAGCGCTCGGCGCATACGTCAGTTGGCCGACACCGGCAGAGCAACCCGAATGATATCGAGCAACCGAAGAGAGTCCAACCAGCACCGTAGGTCATGACCAGACGAAGCCTGCTGATCATCATCGCGCTGTGCACCACCTCCGCGGCTCTCGCGGCGCCGAAGGGTGTTCCCAAGCTGCCGCCCAAGGCTTACCACATCGAAGACTACACGGTGCCGGGAAGCGAGACGCTGCAGGCGTCATTCCGCGTCAAATCCCCCTTCCCCGCATCCGGTTCGGTCAGTCACTACGCCAAGGGGGTCTCGCCGGACTGGGCGGCGTGCCGGACATCCAGCCCCGCGTGGGAAGCCTACGTGGACAAGAGCAGCGGCCAGCAGCAGCTGGTCCACCAGGCGATCCGATACTGGGTGAGCCACAAGCAGAAGAAGATGCTCACCGTCATCGTGAGGCATTACTCCAAGGGGTCGAAACCGCGGTGCAAGCCCGACAGCGACGTGGAGCACGCGGTGGTGGTGGTCTCGATGTCCCCGGACTTGAGCAACGAGATCGAGCTCCTGAAACTCTCTTGCGGCGTGGACGTACCGGCGAAGCCTTCCGAAATCCCGCCCCCCGCGACGTGTCGCTGAGCCGCGGGGTGAGCCGGCTCAAGCCGGCAACGGCACGTCGGGCACCCAAAGGTAGCCGTCCGGGTCCAGGATGAACGCCTCCCGCAGGCCGTGCGGCTTGTCGGTGGCCGGCTGCAGCACGACATCGTTGCGCCGGCGCGCGGCCGCCTCCGCCTCGTCCGGGTCCCGTCCGTGCAGCCGAAGCTCCGCCCCTACCCCGCGCGCATCGCCCGCCGCCAGGAGCTTCGCGAGCGGATGCGCATCGTAGGTGTGATCAGCATGCAGCATCCACTCGACGGTACCGAAGCGGAACACCGCGAAGTCCTCGTCGCGGTAAACCTCCTCGCCCGCGAGCACCTCCCGATGGAAGGGCGACGACTTCGCGACGTCTCGCACCAGCAGGTTGACCCCGAATCCGCGCAGGCTCCGTCCGTACTCATCGGCCGCCATCCAGGGGGTGCGGGTACTGCGCTTCGTCATCGCCCCGGCCCCTGGCCCTCGACCCGCCCCCGCCACAGCGCATGAAAATGATGCACCGGCCCGTGACCCCGCCCCACGTCGAGCTTTTCGGCTTCGCGCAGCGCCTCGCTCACGTAGGACTTTGCGGCTTGCATCGCCTCGGGAACCGCCTCACCGCGGGCGATAAAGGCGGCCAGGGCGCTCGAGAGGGTGCACCCCGTGCCGTGCGTGTTGCGGGTCTCGATCCGCGGCGACGTGAGCCGCCAGTGCCGAGATCCATCAAAGAGATAGTCCACGCTCTCCGGCCCGGGCAGGTGACCGCCCTTGAGCAGCACCCACGGGGCGCCGAGACCAAGCAGACGAGACCCGACCTCACGCATGGCTCGCTCGTCGCCCGGCGGCGCTTCGCCCACGAGGACTCCGGCCTCGGGTAAATTGGGGGTGATCACGCTCGAGAGCGGCACGAGGCGCTCGCGCAGGGCCGCCACCGCCTCGGCCTGCAGCAGGCGGTCGCCGCTCTTGGCGACCATCACCGGATCGAGAACCACGCGTTCGACGCGGTGGCGTTCGAGCGCGCTCGCGACCGCCTCGATCACCTCCGGCTGGCTTAGCATGCCGATCTTAACGATGTCGATCTTGATATCGTCGAGCACGGCATCGATCTGCTCGCCCACGAATCCCGGGGGAACATCGTGGATCGCTCGAACCTCGCGGGTGTTCTGCGCGGTGAGCGCGGTGATCACCGACGCCCCATAAACGCCGAGCGCGGAGAACGTCTTCAGGTCAGCCTGAATGCCCGCCCCGCCTCCGCTGTCGGATCCGGCAATCGTCAGGGCGTTTCGAATCATCGTCGTGCGTCTCGCGCGGGGCAGTTCCGGTTCCTGCAATTTCGCGGTAGCCTACCGCGCTTACCTGACCGAAGTAGAGCAGACGACACCGCCGAGGCACAAGGGGTCCCAATCTGTCAGCGCCCAACCCCGGGGCGCATTGGATGAACGAGCCGGCGCGGCCATCCGGCCGAGCCCCATGGGGCCGGGCCAGAGCCTTTACTCTCACCGCCCTTGTCTGGCGCGAAACAGGGTTCGGCGCGGGGAATGAGATTGATGCATTTCTACTTGAATAGTTCTCTCTTATTCAATGATTTTATTCGAGATTCGAAAAATAATCTAAACCGAACTCTCGGCCGTATTCCGCTTACCATGAGGTTCCTCGACGCACATGATTAAAGCCATCAGCTTCGACCTGTGGGACACCCTGATTCACGACGACTCGGATGAGCCCAAGCGCCGCGCGCAGGGATTGCGTTCCAAGCACGAAGAGCGGCGCCACCTCGTGTGGGAAGCGCTCAACAAGGAGCACGAAATCGCGCGCGAGACGGTCGAAACCGCCTACGACGTGGCGGAGATGGCGTTCAACAAGGTATGGCGTGACCACTACATCACCTGGACGGTGCCGGAGCGGATTCGACTGGTACTGCGGGGGCTTGGGCACGATCTCGGGGATGAGGCGTTCCGTCACGTCGTTCAGGCCCACGAGGAGATGGAGATCGAGATCTCCCCTGAACCCATGGAAGGAATCGCGGCGGCGCTCGATCGGCTTTCGAAGAGCTTTCGAATCGCGGTGGTTTCCGATGCGATCGTGTGCCCGGGGCGAGGCTTGCGCCAGATCTTGAACAAGCACGGTCTCGGGCAGTACTTCGCGGGCTTCGCGTTCTCCGACGAGGTGGGGCACTCCAAGCCACACCGAGCGATGTTTGCCTCCGCCGCCCAGCAGCTCGGAGTGGAGATGACCGAGATGGTGCACGTTGGCGACCGCGACCATAATGACGTGAAGGGGCCCCATGCGCACGGAATGAAGGCAATCCTGTTCACCGCCACTCGCAGCACGGACAAGGATATCAGCTCGGCCGATGCGATCTGCGAGCATGCGAGCGAGCTGCCCGCTATCATCGAGCGACTGGCCGGGCCATGCGCATCGCGGTAGCCGCCATCGGTCTCCAGGAGGCACCAAGTTGGGACTAGAGCCACGCTTTCTCGTCATCGATGGTTACCGCAAGTCGGGCCGTGAGGAGCTTGCGGCGGGTGGCTGCACGCCAGCCGGCGAGCTCTACGCCAAAATGCTCAGGCGCTGCCGACCGGGGTGCGAGGTGGACATCATCTACCCAGCCGACCCGGGCGTCTCGCTGCCGCACGGGGCGGCTCTGTCCAATTTCGATGGCCTCGCCTGGACCGGCTCCAGCCTGACCATCTACCAGGACGACCCCGGCGTCCGCGCCCAGATCGAGCTCGCCCGGGCGGCGTTCGAATCGAAGACCCCGAGCTTCGGCAGCTGCTGGGCGGCGCAGATCGGAGTGGTCGCCGCCGGCGGACTCTGCGCGGCGAACCCGCGCGGGCGAGAGATGGGCATCGCGCGCAAGATCTCGCTCACCCCCGAGGGCCGCGCTCATCCCCTGTACGTCGGCAAGCCCAGCGTGTTCGACGCGTTCATCAGCCACGAGGACGAGGTGACCCACCTGCCCCCGGGAGCCGTAAACCTCGCCTCGAATGCTTTCTCGAACGTGCAGGCGGTCGCCGTCAGCCACCGGGGAGGCACCATCTGGGCGGTTCAGTATCATCCCGAGTATGACCTGCGTGAGCTGGCCCGGTTGACCTACTGCCGCATCGAGAGGCTCACCAAGATGGGCTTCTTTGCCGACCGGGAGGCGGCGCTCGATTACGTCGCCAAGCTCGAGGCCCTGCATCAGGACCCATCCCGCCGCGACCTCGCCTGGCTGCTCGGGGTCGATGCGGACGTCATGAACGAGGACGTTCGGCTCGTGGAGGTTCGCAACTGGATCGATCGCCTCGTGCTCCCGAGCATGCGAGGCTAAATAGGTGCGCAGAAATCCGCGACAAATCGTGCCGAGCTCGAGGTAGATCGATGCGGATTTCTGCGCACCCATTTAGCCTCCACTTGCACCCACTGTGCCACCGAAACCGCTTCGCGCTCCGATTGCCTCCCCGTAGTCTGACCCCCCACCCTGTCCCTCCCCGCTACGGGGGAGGGAACCGGTCCGTACCTCTCATGTCTCGTTCTTGTGCTCAGGTATTTAGAACCGCCAGGCCGGCACTCATCACCAATCGTTCGTCGCGATGAAACGCACCCGCAAGCCCCCCCAGCGAAGCGAACCCCCCGATCGCCTCGAGTCGCTGCGATCCGAGGGAGAGCTGAATCTCTCGGCCCGTCGAGCGGCCTGGCGCAATGATCACCTCGACGCGGAGACCGAGCACTGGCTCGAGGAGGACGCGAACCTGTTCGTGCACCAGGCCTTATCCACCCCGTGCCTGAACGTGCTCAAGGGAGCGAGTGGGTCCTATCTCGAAGATCTTCAGGGCAATCGCTATCTGGACTTTCACGGCAACAGCGTGCACCAAGTCGGTTTCGCCCATCCTAAGGTGGTCGACGCGATCCGCGGCCAGATGGATACCTTGGCGTTTTGCACCCGCCGCTACACCAACCTCCCTGCGATCGAGCTCGCGAGAAAGCTCACCGCGCTCGCCCCCGGCAACCTGAGAAAGGTGCTGCTCGCCCCGAGCGGTGCGGTCGCGAACGGCATTGCGCTCAAGCTCGCACGCATCGCGACCGGAAGATTCAAGACGGTCTCCATGTGGGACTCCTTTCACGGGGCCTCGCTCGACACAATCTCGATTGGCGGCGAGGCGATGTTCAGAAACGGCATCGGCCCATTGCTGCCGGGTACCGAGCACGTGCCGCCGCCCGACGCCCAGCACTGCCCGTGGGACTGCGCCGGTCAATGCACGCTGCGCTGCGCAGAGTACGTAGACTACGTGCTCGGCAAGGAAGGCGACGTGGGCGCGGTGATCTCGGAGACGGTCCGAAGCACCCCTCTCGTTCCGCCGCCCGACTACTGGCGCATTATCCGCGAGGCCTGCGATCGGCACGGCGCCCTGCTGATCCTAGATGAAATCCCGCACTGCCTGGGGCGCACCGGGCGCATGTTCGCCTGCGAGCACTACGACGTCGTTCCCGACATGCTGGTGCTCGGCAAGGGTCTCGGCGGCGGCATCTTTCCGCTCGCCGCCCTGGTCGTGGGCCCGGAGCTGGAGGTGGCGCCGGAGCGCGCCCTCGGCCACTACACCCACGAGAAGAACCCGGTGGCATGCGCCGCCGCCCTCGCCACCATCGAGGTCATCGAGTCAGAGAATCTGCTCGAGTGGGCCCGAGAGCTCGGCCGCGAGTCGCTCGCGCGGCTGCACGATCTTCAGCGCGAGCATCCGTGCATCGGCGACGTGCGCGGTATCGGCCTGCTGCTCGGGGTGGAGATCGTCACCGCCGAGGGGGAGCGCGATCCGGACCTGGCCGAGGCATTGATGTACGAGGCGCTCGCCCGCGGTCTCAGCTTCAAGGTGAGCATGGGGAACGTCCTCACGCTGAGCCCGGCGCTGACCATTTCCCGCGACGAGATGAACCGCGCCCTCGATATTCTGGAGGATTGCCTTACCAGCCTCGCTTAGCCGGCACCGGGCCTGCGTTGCACGACGAACGATTCGTCGGTGAACCACAGGCCCCCGTGTCGCTGCAGGACCTCCCGGGTGGCTTCCAGGTAATCCTCTCGCGTCATCGCTTCCGCGACCTGGTTATCGTCGATCTGCGCCACGTACACCGCCGCGTTCCAGGCCGCGAGGAGGGTCGACGCGCTCACCGGCTCGCGCACCTCGCCCGGCGTCGCGTGCATGCGAAATCGAAACAGGGTGTGTTGATCGCTGTCGCTGAGAAACTGGGACTCCGGACGCGCTTCCTTGAGGCGCTCGAGCAGCGCGCGCACGAGCATCGGGGCCGGCGTCTCGAACGGCGCCTCGTCCGGCCAGACCCGCCGGATGATCTCCATCCCGGGATCCTGACCCGTAGACTGCATGACGACCATCCGTCCCCCCGGGGCGAGCGCGAGCGAGAGCGGCTCCAGCACGTACCTCACCTTGGTCTCGATCGGCGAGCGCATCCGGTAAGGCTGGGCCGCGATGATCAGGTCGAACTCAACCGGAGACTTTCCTCGGCGAGGAATCACCGCGTCGAGCAGGAACCGCTGATCCTCGCGATACAGGATCACCACCGACGGCTCGACGTAAAGGGGATTACCGGTCTTGGGGCTCGTATCGACCTGCCACCAGTCAACGAGCGCCCCGCACAGGGTCTCGATCTGCTCGGAAAACTCGTGCGCCGATCGCCCCTCGAGCGCACACTCGCGCCAGTTCAAGCGGGCCGCCTTAGCTTCGACGCTCGGCCACAGCCGCGGAGCCTCCCGGTAGTGCATGTTCGTGAGTACCACCACCAGGCGAGGATGCTCGGCGAACCGATCGGGAAGCTTCTCAAGGGTCAGCCGAACGTCCTCCAGGCTGATCTCCTTGCCGACCACGAGCACCGGAACGGTGGGAAACTCCTCGTGCAGACGCCGCAGGGTGCTCGAGAGCACCGTGCCGTCGCCGGTGCCGGCATCGAACAACCGCAGCGCCGGCGGGGTGGGTCTCACCCCGCCGAGCGATTCCCCGACTCGCTCTGCAATGGCCCACTTCTCGGTGCACGTGGTGACGAACAGTAGATACTTCTCGCGGTTGTCGAAGAAGCGAAACGGGCGCTCGAGCTGGCTCACGGCAGACTGGCTCTCGACTGAAGTCATGGGTTGAACCAGCCCGGAGACTCGCATAGACGCTATCCCATCGCAATGCTAGCCTCGGGGCTCGCCCATTGGCAGACCCTCGTCAAGTGGCCGCAAAAGCTTCCCACCGCACGTTTCGATTCTTCAATCACCGGGAAAAGTACCTCCTGTTCACCACCACCTGCAGCGAGAAACAAGAAACGGCGAAGCGGATCGCGGCCGAGTTCAACCACCTTATCCCGGTCCCACCCGCGCTCAAGGTCTTTCAGGTGGGATCCGGCGAAGGGACCCTGCTCAATCGGGTGTTGCGCCACATGCACTACCAGTGGCCCAACGTGCCGCTGCTCGTCGTGGTCAAGGAAAGCAGCGCCGAGTTCATCCGCATGGCGGTTCGTAATCTCGCCGATCGCTTCGCTGAGCACCCGCACACCGTGCTCGTCTTCACCAATGTGCGCTACGCAGACGGGCCGTGGAACGCACCGACCCGGGCGTGGTCGGCAGAGCGACTCAACTGGCGGGAGGTCGCCCTCGAGGGCACTTCGTCACAGGGGTTCGACGCTCAGATCAACCGCGAGCTCCCGTTCATCAACGACGGGTGGGAGACGGCCATAAATCCGACCACCGGCAACCCGGTGAGCGTGCGCCCCTCCGCGATGATCCTCTTCCGTGCGGATCAGCACTTCGCGCTGAGCGACGTCATTCCCCGGCGCGGTCACGGTAAGCTAACTTATGATCTCGTCATGGCCTCCAATCCCTATCGGGTGAGTCTCTCCGCAAGGGAAAAGGTGAGCACCCTCCTCGCTCCATTGGCGCGAAGCCTAGCTCCCGGCGGTCGGCTCATCACCGTGCAGGCGACTGGCCGCGATCCGGGCATGGAGATCATTCGTGAAATCTGGCCCGAGGAAGACCCGTTTCACACGCCGCGCGAGACCCTGGTGGAGTCGCTGCGCACCGCCCTGGAGCGTTCGGCCTCGACCTACACCTATCCCGTTCTGGCCGAATCGGAGGCCGAGTTCTGCTACCGACTCCAGCTTAACCCAGACGAAGTGGAGAGCAACATCGGCACGTCGACATTGCTCGCGGCGTGGAACGCGGCCACCTACGTAGCGCAGATCGAAGACGCGCGATTGACCGACGCGATGCGTCATGGGCAGTATCTGGAGGCCTCAAGCGCAGTGCTCCATCGCCACCACGGCTTATGGTTCAGGAACGAGTGCTTCGTGGTAACGCGCCCCCGAGCCGGTGGCGCCAGTGAGGGAACATGAACAAGGCGCAGCTGCAGAAGAAAGGCATTCATACTCAAGCCATCCACGCGGGTGAGTCGCCCGATGAGATGACCGGTGCATCGGCCCCCAATCTGGTGATGTCCAGCACGTTTGTCGTCGATGAGGAAGTCAGCTTTTCGGCGCACAACATCAGCGATCGAACGCCTTATGTCTACACGCGGTGGGCAAATCCGACGACGAGCCAGCTCGAGAAAAAGCTCGCGATACTCGAGCAGGCCGAAGCGTGCGTCGCATTCTCCTCCGGCATGGCGGCCTCTTCGGCGGCCATGTTCAGTCACCTCGGCCATGGCGACCACATCGTCGCCAGCAACACCAACTATCCGGGCACCGCTGAGCTCGTGCGCGACACGCTGCCGCGCATCGGAGTTGAGATCTCTCTCGTGGATACGTCGAGCCGTGAGAATATCGAGAGTGCGTTGCGCGCCAACACGAAGATGGTGTGGGTCGAAACGCCCTCGAATCCGCTGCTGCGCATCACCGACATCAGGGCGGCGGCGGAGCTGGCCCATCGACACGGCGCACTGCTGGCCGTCGATTCGACGTTTGCCACCCCGATTGCCACGCGACCGCTCACCCTGGGCGCCGACCTCGTCGTTCATTCGCTGACAAAGTACATCGGCGGGCACGGTGACGCGATGGGTGGAGCGGCCGCGGGCACCCAGGCCCTGGTCGGCAAGCTGCGCGCCGAGGGTGTCATTCATCATGGGGGCGTGATCAGCCCGTTCAACTCCTGGTTGATCTTGCGTGGCATGGCGACGTTACCGTTGCGCATGCGCGCGCATCACGACAACGCCATGCAGGTTGCAAGGTATCTCGAAGCTCACCCGAGAGTGGAGCAGGTCTTTTACCCCGGTCTCCCCTCCCACCCGCAGCATCAAGTCGCAAGGTCGCAGATGGATAATTTCTCGGGGATGCTGTCATTTCGGGTTGCGAACCCGCGCCAGATCGCGAAAAAGATGATGCGCGAGCTGGAGATCATCCACTACGCGGTATCACTGGGCCACCATCGCAGCCTGGTCTATCTGCTGGAAACCAAGGACCTGATCGCCTCATCCTATCGGCTGAGCGGGGTCGAGCTGGATAAGTACACCGCGGCTGCCGGTGAGGGTCTATTCCGACTCTCGGTCGGTCTGGAAGACGCCGACGATCTATGTGCCGATCTCGATGCCGTCTTGTGACGGGTCGAGCCCCCTTCTCGTCGAAGAATGATTGAAACGGGGTTAACCCCTATGTTGCACCAAGGCGCCCCGCCGCTATGCGTTGACTCACTGAGCACTGGGAGAGAAATGTCCGTTTCCAGTATCCTCGGGTCCGTGCACTTCGTCACCGCGTCGAGGCGCCTTGGAGCAACATAGGGGTTAAGGTCATGACC